>CAZNKO010000023.1:2030-14484 GCA_964573855.1 uncultured Gammaproteobacteria bacterium
TGAAGTACAGCATGGATTTGTTCATAGCCGCCATCATGTCCTCGTCCTTTGCCCCTTCTTTCTTGCGAAGCGCCGGTGGCGGGCGGCGGTTCATGAGCATTTTGGTTTGAAAAAATTGGAGGATACCCGCGAGGATCGCCATCGGAATGCTGACGCGCGCCAAATTCACGAGACCGATGAACAAGGGATTGATCTCCCCAGGATTTGGGACAAAGGAATAGAGGGCCGAGAGACTCTCTGGAAGCAAACCGTCACGGAGCACTTGATAGAGCGCGATCAGGATCGGGATCTGGATAATAAGCGGGAGGCAGGAGGAAAGCGGATTCACTTTTTCTTTCGTGTACACCTCCATCATCGCCTTCGCGAGCCCTTCTTTGTCGTCTTTGTGCTTCTCCTTCAGTCCATCGAGCTTGGGCTGTAATTCCTGAAGCGCCTTTTGAGATTTGAGGGACGCGTGCGTAAAGGGCCACAGGATCAGTTTGATGACGATCGTGAGCACAATGATCGCAAACCCCATGTCCGCTCCTGGCAGAACATCGTAGAGCCAGATCAAAAGATTGAACATCGGCTGATAGAGGATCGCGTTGAAGATGTTCATAGGAAAAGGCTATGAGGGCGTTGAGGGCTGTGAGGGTTGAGGCGCTTCTCCCCCTCCCGCCTCCTTTCCACCCTGCTCGGCAATGTTGATTTTCCATCCCGTGAGCCTGGCCGCGAGACGCACGTTCTGTCCGCCTTTGCCGATCGCAAGCGAGAGCTGGTCCGCGTCCACGTGGACCACGGAGGCATGTTCGGCTTCGTTCAATTCCACCCGATCCACTTTGGCCGGCGACAGGGCGTGCGAAATGAAACCCGCGGGGTCTTCACTCCACTCAATAATATCCACCTTTTCCCCGCCGAGCTCGGAGATAATCGTCTGGATGCGCGAGCCGCGCTGGCCGATGCAGGCGCCGATCGGATCGATCTGCGCGTCGCCGGTCCATACCGCGACCTTGGAGCGGGCGCCGGCCTCGCGGGCAATCGCCTTCACCTCCACGACCTTATCCCCGACTTCCGGAATTTCAATCTCAAAGAGTTTCCGCACCATTTCCTCCGCGGCGCGGGAGAGCAAAATCTCCGGGCCGCGGGTCGTGAGTGACACTTGGCGCACAAAAAACTTGAGGCGGGTGCCTGGGTTGTAGCGCTCGGTTGCGATCTGGTCCTCGGGCCGGACAATGCCGGTCGTACGCCCAAGATCCACCAGCACCACACGCCCTTCGCGACGCTGCACCGTGCCGACAATGAGCTGGCCCTCGAACTGCTTGAATTCGTTGAACACGATTTCGCGTTCAGCCTCGCGAAGTTTCTGGGTAATGACCTGCTTTGCGGTCATGGCCGCCATGCGACCGAAGGCTCCGGCCTGCGGGAGTTCCGTGCGGACCACCTCGCCGAGTTCCGCGTCGGGTTTCAATTTCTTCGCTTCCGAAATCATCATGTCCGTTTTCGGATTGAAGCGCGGGCCCTCGTCTTCCTCGAGGGTGACGGCAGGCATGGCTTGCCCGCGCGCACGAGCATCTGCAAACTGAGCCGCCAGCGCCTCGGCGCGGGCCACCCGCTCGGCCTCCCAACGTTCAAGTTCGGCTGGATCGATATCCTCGACCACGGTCTTCACGTCAAACACGCGCACGTTGCCGGTTGCGGGATCGAATTCGGCCTCGACGTTCTGATTTTTATTCCCAAAATCCTTCCGATACGCGGCCGCGAGCGCGGCTTGGATTGCTTCTAACACGGACTCGTAGGCGAGCCCTTTTTCATCACAGATTTGTCGGATTGCTTGTTCAATGGGGGAGGACATACCGAACCCTTTAACAATGAAACCCGTCGTTTCCGACAGGTTCAGGTGCAAATAAGATATCAGAACGAATGTGGGCTGTCAACCCCGTTAGAAATCCGTCTGTGATATACGTACATTTTGCTTCATTAAACCGGTTGGTGGTTTGCATAACGGATAAACGGTTGGGAAAAATTTCAACGCATTGAAATTTTTCCCGGAGGATTTCTAACGGGGTCAACACTCGGCGGGTCCATCAATAGCGGGAAAGTGCAAAATCTCCGGGTCGCCGGTCTCCTTAAGCTGAATCGCGACGACGTCGAGCCGCCACGGACGATCCTCCCACTTCCGCTCTTCGATGTACGCCTCGGCCGCTCGAGCCATATGACGGAACTTCGTGGGCGTGATTGAAGTCTCGGGAGGGCCGAACTCGTCCGTCTTCCGCGTCTTCACCTCCACAAAAACGACCTCGTCGCCATCGCGGCACACCAGGTCGATTTCCCCAAAACGCGTTCGCGCCTGGCGTTCCATCACTTCCATCCCCTTCCCGCGCAAAAATTCCGCTGCTACCTCTTCCCCCTCGGTTCCAAACTCCCTCCGCAGATCCGTCATAATTCCGACTTCCGATTTCCTACTTCCGACTTCTTTTTTTAGGCAAATACTTGTCCCGAAGCTCGAGCAAGGAATCGCGCGCCTTGGCCGCGGGTGTGACCTTGGTGGCAAAGCGCACGAGATACCAGGCCCACACGACGGCGCCGATCAACCAGAAGAGGTACCAAAACCGTGCGCCAAAAAACCGGATATTTTCAAACAAGAAGAAAAAGAAGAACAGGCCAATGAGCCCCATGGTGACCGCCGCCTGGGCCGCGCGCTGCCAAAGCTGGTGCTTGTAGCGATCCGCACGCCAGCGGGAGGAAATGATGCGGGCGGCAATCCCGCCCAAAATCACCAAAGCAAAAAATCCGAAAAGAAGAATGGCCATCCGGTCGGAAATCGCGCCCGGATCCAGATCGAACCAGTAGTTCAAAGAGAGAAGAGGGCGAGGATCGAAAAACATAAAGTGACGGAGTGATGAAGATGTTTATAACCCGAAAGATTGACCACGTCAACTCCAACCTCCTATTTCCGACCTCCAACTTCCTATCTCGTAAACACGAGTCCCCAATGATATTTCCCTGCTTCAAATTCTTTCACGAACCGGAAGCCGGAGCGCTCCGCAAGTGGACGAATCTCAAGAGCGGTCACACGCCATGCCGAGGGAGGCCCGAGGGTTCCGGAGCCCGGTTTCCAATCAATGACAAGAAGTTTTCCGTCGGGGCGCAGCAGCCGCCGTGCTTCGGCGAAAACCGAGGGGCTCTTCTTCAACAGACGCCCAAGATTGTTTATGGAAGCGACGTTGAGCGATCCTTCCGGCACGTTCACACCGCCCGGCTTCTCAATGTCGCCCCAGACCGGCACCACGTATCCCATCTGCTCCACGCGCGAGCGACTGTCAATCTGGTCGAGGGCCTTCTTCAAGATATCCACGGCATAGACCCGCCCGCCTTCCCCGACGACCGAGGCCGCAGGAAAGACAAAATGTCCGATCGAACCGCATCCGAAATCGGCGTAGTGCATGTCTTTCGTGAGACCGGCTTCCTCAAGCGCTGTGTACGGGTCGAGGATCGCGCGACCAGTGGCGAGCATCACGGGCATAAGAGAAAAATCCGAAATGGAGAAAATCCGAAATCCGAAAAAACGGCTGAAAATTCTAAATCTAAATTTTTGTATTTCGGATTTCGTATTTCTTCAAATTTCGTATTTCGAATTTCGAATTTCATAATCAACCTCGCACGAATATACTGGCGAATCCGGTCAAAATATCAGAAATGATATTGGTCGCAATGAAGATGCCGATGAAGCAGATCAGGGCGCCGAGAAGTTTATAAAACGTCCGGGTACCCCCGGGCCCGAACTTCCTCTCGGCCCAGGCGATTTCTCCGAACCAGGAGCGGATGAGATCCGTCTTCCAGACAACGCAAAAGCCGACGACAATCACGATAAGTCCAAGAAGCACACGAAGGATCGGATTCATACGGGAGTAGTATACCCCGTTAGAAGCCTTTTGCGAAAAAGATTAAAAATCTTTTTCGCGAAGCTTTTAAAAAATCAGTATGCTACCAACCGGTTTTATGATTTTACAAAATAAAGGTGTGTCACATACGGTTTCTAACGGGGTATAGCAAAAAAGAAAAAAGGGCGCCGTGACTACGGTCGCCCTCTCAAGCGGAAAAGAGCTGCGGTTTCGGATCCTTGCGGATGTTCCAGTGCAAAGCGCAGCGGAATCGCGTCCAGACGAGGCCGATTAAGAAATGCATGGCCAGTCCCTCTTCGCACTGGATCCACTCACACTTGCAAGGAACGATCTCGTCGCATTGCGGACCGGCTGTCATCCAGCGACCAATCACCCGACAGTGCAGATTTACGCACCGAAATAACGCGTCCCCTCTGAACATCCGTTTCCAGACGTGCAAGTGTCGACGGGAAAGGTCCATGGCCGCCTCACCGGAAGTCCGTCTCCGAGAGTTCGCCTGAGGCGAAGGCGCTGAAAAATTTCCGGAAGTCGGCCCCGAAAGGCGAAAGGTGTTCTCGCCGCCAGAGGCCTGTCAGAAAAATCTCCGCGATCTTCACGACGGGGAAGGCGGCCGCCCTGGCGTCCCTCGTGAACATGAGGAGAGCGTGGAGCGGCCCCAAACCGATATCGTCCCTCGATCCGCGGTACATCCGCTCGGCCAGGATCCGATCCGTGAGCCCGGAAAAGCGTTCCTGGAGCCCCGCTAGCTTCTCATGCGACAGCGGATGGTCCGGACTCACGTGAGGGCCTGCCCTCACCATGTAGTCCAAGGCCTGCAAGACGTACAGCGCCTGCAGAAGACGATCTCCGTCAATCATGACGGTAGTGGTTTCTTGTGCCAAAGGACACCTCCAAGGTTTGAGTCACGGCTGTGACGCCCTATCTAAAACACGCTCCGCGGTTCCGGTCAACCCCGTTAGAAATCCGTCTGTGATGTACGTACATTTTGCGTCCTCAAATCGGTTGGTGATTTGCATAACTGACAAACGGTTGGGAAAAATTTCCACGCATTGAAATTTTTCCCAGAGGATTTCTAACGGGGTCAATCCCTACAGCTTCTTGATCTCGTCCAAATTTTTATCCGGCAGATACAAAATTAAAAGGCCGGCCGCGATGCCGCCGATCGCGGTCCAGGCATGGTTGCCGCGAAAAATCAACAAGTCCAGACCGTCGAGGATGTACCACACGCCGCGCCAAATGAGCACGAGCCCGATGACCACGGCAAGATTCTGCGCAAAATAGCGAAAAAGGTTTTTCATAAATTTTTCTATTTTTGCCCCACTTCGCTCTCGCACGGCGAGAGCTACGTTGGGGGCATCCCACATCGCCATTTGGTCCGTTAATCCCTAACGGAGCCCGAAGGGCGAAGTGGGATGGTGGACGCTGGATGTAAACCCGCCGTCGCCTTTTGGCTTTGGCGGGCGAGCGAGACGCTCCCTGTCCTCCGGAGCTGTGCAATGGTGGGCGGCACAGGATTCGAACCTATGACCTTCTCGGTGTAAACGAGACGCTCTAACCAGCTGAGCTAGCCGCCCACCATTGCACAGCGCAGGAGGATAACCCCAGCCGAAGGCTGGTCCGCCTCCGGCGGAAGCTGAGCTAAGCGTCCGAGTGAGCTCAAGAGCGGCCGCTGGCGGCCAGCTCTTGCGAGCGAGGCGCTTAGCTTCTACCCCGCTCCAGGCGGGGTTGCTAAGCGTCCGTGCGAGAACGACGCCTTTGGTGCGGACGAGAGGACTCGAACCTCCAAGGGATTGCTCCCGCCAGCCCCTCAAGCTGGTGCGTATACCAGTTCCGCCACGTCCGCGAGTTTTTGTGTGGGGATGATAACGCAGATGGGGAAATCGTTCAAGGTCCTCCGTGAACGACAAAACGGACCCCCCACAGGTCCGTTTTGGATTCTCTCTCTTATTCGCGGCCGCGGTTGCTGCCGGAGCGATCCGAGCGCTCAGCGTCTGTTTCGTCCGCATCATCTTCATCTTCGTCCTCCGCTTCAACGCCGGTCGTCCCACGACGCTCATCGCGCTCCGTCTGCCGCTCTACCTCCCGCGCCTTCCGCTCCTCCAGACGCTCTTCCGTGCGCGCCTTCCGCTCCTCCAGACGCTCTTCGAGCTTCTCGCGAAGATCGAGCTTGAGCTTCATTCCATGCTCGACAAGAAGTTTCACGCCCTGGGCCGCCCGAATGGTCTGGTTCCCCAGCACGAACGCCTCACCAAACTCCTTCGCTTCAAACTTCGCCTTTCCCTGTGCAAGGAGACCCTCCGCGGCCGTCAACGCTGTCTTGGCCTCTGCCACGGCCTCGGCCCCGAGACGCGCTTCTGCTTTCTCCAGGAATCGTTTCACCTCACCCACTTTGTGCTCGGCCGCCTTAAGTTTCCCAGCTGCCGCGCGCTCCTTAAAGGCACGCTTCTCTTCTGCTCCATCTGCCTCTTCCTCATCCTCTTCATCATCTTCTGCAACAATCGCTTCTTCAAGCTCCTCGGTCTGGTCCTCGACCTCGGCGAGTTCGTCTTCAACGTCTTCCTGCACATCCTCAATCTCATCTTGCTCTTCCTCGGTTGTTCCTTCTTTAGCCTTCACGCGCTCCAAAATTTGCGCATGAGCCTTGAGCGACGTCTCGAACCGCGAAGACAAATCTGCCGCATCTGTAATCTTTCCTTTCTCTTCAAAAGCCTCAATGCGCGCCTGGACTCGATCGGCATGGGCCTTAAAATTCGCCTCAATACGCGTCACGATATCTGCTTTCAGCTTTCCTTCCTCGGCAAGCGTAGACACCTCTTCGAGCCGACGCTCGGCCAAACGGGCTTCCCACTTCGCTTTCTGTTCCTCCGAAAGCGAAAGTGCGGAAACCACCCGCTCGTTTACTTCCGTTTTCCAAGTATGAAGAACGTCTCCTGGGACGGTCCCTTCGGCGGCAAATGAGGCACCGCCGCCCCCGAGAACCGCCACAATGATCGCAACAATGACTGGCATAGTTTTTAAACGATTAAGGATGAATAAGGGTTTACGATATATAAGACGGCCTGTGTCCTCTAATCTTACAGGATGCGCCTGAACATGGGAAAGCAGGGCCTGCCGGACAGCCGCTTTTTCCTCCTTCGTAAGCCGCATCGAGACGGCCGCACGCTTCCATTTTCGCCAAAACAAGATCATAGCAATTCCTTCACTTTTTTGATGGCCCGGTGGATCCGAACGGACACCACATTCGCCGTGACCCCGAGCGTTTCCGCAATTTCCTTCGGAGATAACCCGTTCACGTAACGCAGAAGGACCACGTCCCTGTCATCTGGATCAAGACGATCAATCACACGACGGATCAGGGCAAAATCCACGGCTCGTTCTCGTGTTCCTCTCTCATCGCGACCGGGTTCGAGGCCCACCTCTTCAAGCGCCTCGAGCGAAACCGTCTTGCGCTTCGCGGATTCGTCCACAATGAGATGAAAGGCGATGCGGTAGAGATAGGGCCGGAGCTGACGGATCTCGTCCCCGCGCGAGAGTCGTTCCCAAGCACGAAGAAACGTCTCTTGCATGAGTTCTCGAGCCCGATCACGGTCGTAAAGCCGAAAATAACAATAGCGGAAGATGGCATCCGCCAGTTCGTCGTAGGCACGCATGAATTGTGCTTCCAGCCGGTTGGCGTCCATCTGATGTATATGACAAAAATAGTCGTGGATTCTTACCGTCTAAAAAAGACGGCCGCGGCCGGTGATCACTTTCAAGGTCAGGGGTTCAATGCTGATATCAAAACGCGTCCCTTCCATCTGCTCCCCATCCGCGTACACCATAATCGGCTGATCGCTCCGGATCGCAACGGACTGGGTCGGGACGACACTCATGCCGATGCGCTTGCGGCCAAACAGCCCAAGCCACCCAGATGGCACGGCAACTTTGAGAACCGCCTCGAGCTTGCCGTCGCGGGGATTCGCCGCGGCTGTGCTCCCGTTCCCAAGCGCGATATTGCACACCTCTAAGTCGCCGGCTTTCTTCGGTGTGATACGAAAGGCCCCTTCACAAGTGAGTTGAGCTTTAAAGTTCGGAACCGACACGCCCGTAATAAACCGGCGGCCGTTCACCATGCCAATGTCGATCGTCTCGACGTTCCTCGCCGAAAGGACGTCACAGCCCGCAAGCCCTTGCGGAATGCCAAGCACACGTGCGAGCACATCCGGCTCCCCGACCGGAATCAATCCAAATGTCACATTGTGTTCTGCCACCACATCGAGCACTTTGCGCACGGTGTGATCATTGCCGACCGCGATCACGGTCGAAATCCCGCGGCGCAGTTCGTCGCGGATCATTTCTTCGGCATCCCGAAACAAAGCAAGGCGGGCGATCTTTCCGGCAATGCCGAGGTCCGTCAAACGGTTTTCGATCTGCAGGACATCCTTCTCGAACCGTTTGTCCTGGACGAAGTCATCGTAGATGTAAAGATACACAATCAAGCTTCAACTTCCTCACGTTCTTCGCGCGCTTTCTTTCCCTTTGCGAATGGAGCGGGCGACGGCGCCGTGCCATCCATACTCACATGTCCGTTCACCTTTGCCCCGGCCGCGACCGAGAGCACCTGCGCTTGAACATCGCCACTCACCCGCGAGCCCTCGAGGAGATCGAGGCGCTCCGTGACCCGGATGTTCCCCTGCACTTCTCCCGCGACGGTCGCAGATTGCGCGGTCACGTCCGCACGGATCTTTGCCGCTTCTCCGATCTTGAGCGAAGCGCCCGTTTGGAGCGTGCCGCTGAATTCGCCGTCAATGACGACGTCACCTTGGCTTGAAAAATCCCCCTCCACCTTCACCCCCTGGGCAATAATCGTCTGTCCCCCTGTCGGATGATTGGCCATAGTGCGGTTTTCATTACGTTTGAACATAAGAAGTTACATCTCTTTTACCGCGTTGATCCCCAAGAGGGCAAGTCCATTTGTGAGCACCTTGCCCACAGCCCCGACGAGGGAGAGCCGGGTGGCAACATCTTCGGGAGACGGGGCCTGGAGTACGGGGACCGTCTCGTAAAATTCGGAGAAGGCCTTTGCCAATTCAAAAAGATACTGCGGGAGCGCAGAAAGATGCAGAGTTGTGCCGACCGTGAAGAGCGTCTCGGGATAGCGGGCAAGAAGGGTGACAAGACGATGCTCAGAAGCGGTCGAGAGTGTTTCGGGACGGAACACAGGCTTCACGCGACGGGCTTTTTTCAAAATGCTTTGGATGCGCGCCGTGGTGTAGAGAAGATACGGACCCGTGAAGCCGTCGAAGGAAAGCGCCTCCTCCATGTCGAAGATGATTTTTTTGTCGAGATCCTGGCGGAGCATCGTGAAACGCATCGCGGCGTCTGCGATCGCGTGCGCTGTGGAAGAAATTTTGCGCGGCTTCCAGTCCTCGTGGCGCCGCTTCGTCTCCTTGGTCGCCATCTCGAGCATCGCGTCGCGAAAGGCTTCGAAGCGGATGATGTTCCCCTTGCGTGAGGACATCGCCCCTTCTTTGAGGGTTACAAATTCATAAGAAAGATGCGTGAGCTCACGATCAAACTTTATGCGCTTCAGGGTTGCAAACAGCTGTTTCATCGCAAGCTCCTGGCGCGCGTCCACGACGTAAATACTCCGAACCGCGTGATGATCTTCTTCTTTCCGCATCGCGAGCCCCAGATCTTTCGCGTTATAAAGGAGCGTGCCATCGGATTTCACAAGCAAATTCACGCCAAGCCCTTCGCTCTCAAGATCCACAATCCAGGCGCCTTGACTCTGCTTCACGATTCCTTGCTTAATCAAGCGATCGATAATTTTTTTTGTGGGATCAATAAGTGCGGACTCGTAATACCAGCCCGAGATCGTCAGCTTCAATTCTTTAAAAATTGAACGGATGTACCGAAGCGACCACGCGCGCGTTTTTTTCCAAAGCGATAAAAACGGGCCGCGTTGATTTTCAAGGTCACGATAAATCGCGGAGATCTCCGCCTTCACAGACGGATTTTTCTCCGCCTCCCCACTCGCCGTTGCATAGGCCTCGCCCAAAAATTTTATGCGGTCTTCTTTGGCACCGGGAAGCTTGCCCTTGTGGAGTTTTCCGCCAAAGGCGGATCCGCCTTTGGCGGAGATGCCCCAAAGGCAGGCTGCGACGTGCGCTCCGAGATCGTTGATATAGGAAACCGGTACCACACGATAGCCGTGAGCCTTCAGAACATTCACGACCGATTGCCCAACGAAAAAATTTCGCAAATGCCCCACGTGGATTTCCTTGTGCGTGTTCGGCTGGGCGAATTCCACCAAAATCTTTTTCCCCTCTCCCACGCTTGAGGTGCCATAGTCTTCGCCTTGGGAAGCGATTTCTTCAAGAACTTCGGCGCCGAGGGCTCCCGCATCAAACGTAAAATTCACATACGACCCAGCGCTCGTGACAGATTTCAAAAATCCCTCGGGAGCGATCTTCTGTGCAAGTTCTTTTGCGATCTCGGCCGGATTGCGTTTGAGTCCCTTTGCCAAGATAAAACAGGGGAACGCGACGTCCCCAAGTTTGGTGTCCGGCGGAACGGTGAGCTCCTCCATGGTCGGCGAGTACTCCTTCCCCATCGCCTTTTTGATTTCCTGCAGCACCTGCTGCTTGGCTCTCTGAATCGCGTACATAGTCCGTATATTCCTCCCCTTCCCAAGGGGAGGTTAGGAGGGGTTGCCGTTAACCTTTTATAACCTTCACAAAATGTCGCTTGCCTTTTTGGATGACCTCTCCACCGGAAACAGTCGCTTCTAGATCCTGCACGATAATGCCGTTTACTTTGACGCCGCCTTGCTCGATCTGCCGCCGCGCCTCGCTCTTTGACGTCACAAGTCCGCCTGCGACCAGCACGTCGATCAACTTCATGGCGCCCGCGACCTTCATTTCCGGCATGTCTTCGGGAAGTTCGTGTTGGCCGAACATTTTGCGGAAATGTTCCGCAACCGCCTCTGCCTCTTTCTTCTCAAAGAAAAACGCGACGATCTCTTTTGCGAGCCGTTCCTTTGCATCGCGCGGATTTGGCGCCTTCAAAATTTTCGCAACCTCTTCCATTGGCACGCGTGTCAGAATCTCAAACGCGGGTTTCATCATCTCATCCGTCCAGCTCATCACTTTCCCGAACATTTCGTCCGCGGAATCGAGGAGTGTGATCATGTTTCCTTCGGTCTTCCCCATTTTTTTACCACTGGGATCCACGAGTAATTTTGTTGCGATGACGAACTTCTCCTTTCCTTTTATTTCTTTCATGAGCGTACGGCCCGCAAGCATGTTGAAGGTCTGGTCATTCCCGCCGACTTCTCCATCCACATCCATGGCAACGGAATCATAGCCCTGCATGAGCGGGTACAAAAATTCATGAATGTGCACGGGCTTATCTCCTTTGATGCGCTGATCGAACATGTCGCGCGCGGACATTTGCTGCACGGTGAAATGTGCGGCGAGTTTTATGACATCCTCAAACGACATCTTCGCAAGCCACTTGCTGTTCTCCATAAGCTTCGCAGCGTTGGCTCCGGAGAACCGCAAAATTTTCGACGCCTGTTTTTTGTAGAGCTTCGCGTTTGCGAGCACTTCCTCGCGGGTCTGACGTTTGCGCGCCGCGGATTTGTCCGTTGGGTCGCCGATCATGCCCGTAAAGTCCCCGATCAAAAGAATGACTTGATGTCCCAAATCCTGAAACTCACGAAGCTTCATGAGCGGAATCACGTGACCGAGATGCAATGTCGGCCCGGTCGGATCAATGCCGAGATACAAAGTAAGCCGTTCACCACTCGCAAGTTTGGATTTCAAAAAATCCCGCGATGGGTAGACCTTTTCCACGGCCCGATTCAACAATTCCTCAATTTTGGCTTCATCTTTCATAAATTTCCTTGTCCCTTGTCACTGGTCCCTGGTCACTTACCTTATCCTACAGCGCTTTGAGTTGTTTTTCGATCTCCGCGACTTTTTTCTCCGCCTCTTCCTTATTTTTCTTGAGGGTTTCGATCACCTTTACAGGAGCCCTGGCCACGAATTCTTTATTATTTAACTGAATGAGACGGCTAGCGAGATACTTTTTTGCGGTGTCCAGTTCTTTCTCAAGACGCATTCGCTCTTTTGCCAAATCCACGCTCGGTAAATAAACCGTGACATTCACCGTCGAGATGCCATTCACATCCATCTTTGAATCGACCTCGCGGACGCGCGCCAGGGCGCGGATGACCGATCCATGCGCCTTGGCGATGTCCGCATTCAGCACCTCGGCGCCAATCTGGACAGCAGGCGCGATCTTATTCGTGGCGCGCAGATTGCGGATGTCGACGATGATTTCTTGGAGCTTGGCGAATTCCTTTTCCGCCTTCTCATCCGCCTTGCCGACCTTTTCCGGCCACTCGGCGACCATGAGGAAACGCCCTGTCTCGAATCGCTTCCAAATTTCCTCGGTGACGAACGGCATGAATGGATGCCAGAGCACGAGCAAGCGTTCGAGAATATAAAGGAGAATACGGTCGGTGGCCTGCCCTGAGCTTGTGGTTCGACTTTGCTCACCACCATGAGCTTGTCGAATGGTCGAAG
>CAZNKO010000024.1:0-14442 GCA_964573855.1 uncultured Gammaproteobacteria bacterium
GTTCCCCCGCACCATTATACACCCATTGTCCTCGGCCCGATTGTGGGAAGCGGTCACCATGACGCCAGCTTCATGGGCGTAATAAAAAAAAACAGTAAAATTGAACATGGGCGTTGTGCAAAGACCAATGTCCACCACATCCGCTCCCTGCGACAGGATCCCTTTGATCACGGCCTGGGCAAATTCAGGGCTGGTCGCGCGCATGTCGCGGCCCACGACCACTTTTTTAGCTCCCGTGAGCTTCACGACCGCGCTCCCGACCCGGCGGGCGAGCTCGAGGGAGAGTTCATCCACGGTGCCGCGGATGTCATAGGAGCGGAAAATGCCTTCAGGGATGCTCTTCGAACGGGCCATAGAAACATTGACGTTTGCGCTTAAAATCAGTAAGATTTTACTGTATCCAACCTCCAATTTCTCACCTCTAACCTCTATTCTTTATGGAGATCATCTTGTGGATCGTTGTCGTGGTCCTTCTCGTCGTCGCCGCGTGGTTCATCCTAACATATAACAGTCTCGTCGGCGTCCGCAATCGGGCCGAGGAGGCTTGGTCGGACATTGAGGTCCAGCTCAAGCGCCGTTACGATCTCGTGCCGAATCTCGTCTAGGCCGTCAAGGGATATGCCAAACACGAGGAGGGGACGTTCCGAAAAGTGACAGAGGCAAGAACCAAAGCCATGGCCGCGAAAACGCCGGCCGAGCATGCCCAAGCGGAAAACATGCTGACCGACACCTTGAAATCGCTTTTCGCCGTGGCAGAAAGCTACCCCGCTCTTCAAGCTGCAGGAAACTTTATGCACCTTCAGCAAGAATTGTCCGAACTCGAAAATCACATTCAATCCTCCCGCCGGTTCTACAACGGCAACGTGCGCGACTACAATACGAAACTCCAGGTGTTCCCGACGAATCTTATTGCCGGCATGTTCGGCTTCACGAAGCGCGAATTCTTTGATGCTCCGGATTCTGTGGGCGAAGCCCCTTCTGTGAAATTTTAATCCTCTTGTCTCTTGTCCCTTGTCACTTATCTCTTAATCCATGCAAGACATTGTCGAACGATTTTCCACTCACCTCAAAAACGTCCTGACCCGGGCGCTGTGTTTCGTTGTGGAAAATAACCAAGGCGCCATCCTCCCCGAACACCTCCTCTGGGCGCTCGGAACGGAAAAGGGGTGCCTCGGGTCGGAGCTGCTCCACAAAATGAAGATTCCCGTCGACCGCTTGCGCCTTCTCGTGGCCGCAACGAACGTCACGAACCAAAGTCGCGCTGAGCGCGACCAAAGCCGGAAGCCGATCGATGCCGCTTCCCCGCACCTCTCGGACCATGCAAAGCGCGCGGTCGAGAAGGCCGTGCTCGCCGCAAACGTCTACGAGCACCGCTATGTCGGGACCGAGCATCTCCTCTCCGGGCTCCTGCAGATCCAAGATCAGACGCTTGACGCATTTTTGACGCAGGAAAAAATTGACGTGAAGGAACTGAAGGCCCAGATCGCGCTTGTGTTGAAAAGCACCTCGCGGCTTCCTGACCTCACGGAGGCCGTGGGGCCGGAACCATCGCCGAAACGCTCAAGCGAGGCGCTCGCGACCGTAGACCCGAGCTCCCCTGCCGAGCCTGACGAGACCAAGCGCACGCCCGCGCTCGACTATTTTGGCCGAGATCTCACCTCGAAGGATATTCAGCAGAACATTGATCCGGTCATCGGACGTGAACGGGAGATTGAGCGCGTCATGGAAATCCTCTGCCGCCGGACAAAAAACAATCCTCTGCTCCTCGGCGATCCTGGGGTTGGAAAAACGGCGATTGTAGAGGGACTTGCCAAACGCATCGTAAAAGGGCAGGTGCCGCCGGTCCTCCAAAACCGGCGCATTGTGGCGCTCGACCTTGCTCTCCTCATCGCCGGCACGATGTACCGCGGAGAGTTCGAGGGACGGCTCCGACAAATTGTGGAGGAGGCGCGCAAAAATCCGCAGATCATTCTTTTTATTGATGAGATCCACACGATTGTCGGAGCCGGCGCGGCTTCTGGGTCCTTGGATGCCGCGAACATTTTGAAGCCGGCCTTGGCGCGCGGAGAGATCCGCTGCATTGGGGCAACAACCCAGGGAGAATACAAAAAACACATCGAAACCGACAGTGCCCTGGAGCGGCGGTTCCAAACCGTTT
Organism: uncultured Gammaproteobacteria bacterium; assembly: GCA_964573855.1. GTDB lineage: Bacteria > Patescibacteriota > Patescibacteriia > UBA9934 > GWF2-40-263 > CAZNKO01. The sequence continues at coordinate 2,159 of CAZNKO010000024.1, forward strand.
CGGTGGAAGAACCCAGCGTGGAAAAGACGCTGGAAATTCTCCGCGGGGTCAAATCCCAATACGAAGAGTATCACGGGGTCCGCATCATGGACGCAGCGCTCGAGTCCGCCGTGCGCCTGTCGGTCCGGTATACGCCGGACAAGCGCCTACCGGACAAGGCGCTCGATCTTGTAGACGAGGCGGCGGCGTCTGTTCGGGTGCGTGCGGTAGAACCAGGCCCGACCGAACGGCGGCAGGCTATGGAGGCGCGGCTCGAGGGCCTCCGGGAAGCAAAACGGCAGGCGGTCGTCGAAGAAAGGTTCGAGGATGCGCTGACCTTGAAGCAGGAAGAGGCGGAACACCGCGAACGCCTCCGAGTGCTGACAGACGCGGCGCAGGGAAGGCCGGGAAGCCAAATCGGAGAGGAAGAAGTGGTGAAGGTGGTCTCTCGCATGACGGGCATTCCGGAGACGGACATCCTCGCCGAAGACGCGACTGCCCTCCAGCACTTGGAAGCCGAGCTTGGCAAAAAAATCTTCGGGCAGGAAGAGGCCGTGCGTACCGTCGCCTCGGCGATCCGACGCTCCAAGGTCGGCCTTCGGCATCCGAAACGGCCGCTCGCGTCTTTCTTGTTCCTCGGCCCCTCTGGCGTCGGGAAAACCGAACTCGCGAAGGTCTTATCCGAGACCATCTTCCATGATCCGAAAGCGCTTATCCGGCTCGACATGTCGGAATACGCCGAGGCGTTCACGGCCTCAAAACTCGTTGGAGCGCCCGCGGGGTATGTCGGGTATCGCGACCAAACAAAACTGTCGGATCTGGTAAAACAGCGTTCGGCGTCTCTCGTGCTTTTTGATGAACTCGAGAAGGCCCACCCGGACGTGCAAAACCTGCTCCTGCAGATTCTCGAGGAGGGCGAACTGACGGACGCCACCGGGCGTCGCGTGCATTTTGGAAATACGATCGTGGTCGCGACTTCGAACATCGGTCTCGAGCGTTTCGCCTCAAGTGGAATGGGATTTTCTTCTGGGGAGGCTGCACAAAAAATCGCGCTGACAGAAGATATCCGACGGGAACTGACAGAGCGCTTCCGCCCGGAACTCGTGAATCGCATCGACCACACGGTTATCTTTCAACCTTTGAATCCGGCGGCTCTGGAGGCTATTGCCGAGGTCCATCTTGAAGAAACGACGTCGCGCCTCCTGGCGCGAAAGGTCCGCCTCGATGTCCATCCGACGGTCGCGCGCGAGATCGTCTCCCGCGCCAACCGGACTGCCGGCGCCCGCGACATCCGCCGGCTCGTGCAAACCTTGATCGAAGACGTGGTGGCCGAACTCCTGACTCGCCCTTCCCCACCCGCTTCTTGTGTGGCCGAAGTGAAACAAAAAAAGATCATCGTTCGTCCACGCGTCTAATCGTTAATTCCTATGGCTCTCCCTCTTATTGCCGGCGCGGCGGCGAGATTCGCGGGCGGTGAAATGGCTCGAAAGACCGCGCTGCAGGAAGCTCTTGCGCTGAAGCGCCGAGATGCTCTTGCGGAGACAGCTGCGGGTTTGCAACCGCTCCCCGAAACGGCCGTGCGCCCACGACCGTCAGAAGAACCCGAACCGATCGAAGATGAGGAAGCGCGCCTGGCAGGTGAGGGAGCGCAAACAGAAGCCGCGGAACTTCTTCGCGCCCAACAACAACAAGCATGGATAGCCCGGCAGCGGCAGCAATCGGTCACCGCGACCCAGTCCGCCGCCAAACAACAGGTCCGGGAAGCAGCGAAAAAAAAAGCCGTCAAACTTGTAAAGAAACGCATCATAATCATGGTCGTCGGGACATGCGTGAGCGGGTTCATCGCCGCCCTGCCCTTTCTCCTCTTCGCGCTTCTTCTTTTGATCATGTTTGTATTACCTATCAGCGATCTCTTGCAGATGGGCTTGGAGATGGGCCTAGGATTCATCGTCGATATCGTCCGAAGTATAACTGGGATATAATGGGGAAGTTATGGACGAACGCCTGAAAAAAATCCTCGTTGTTGGGTTGTTTGTCTTATCCGTCTTTGGGATCGGCGCAGCCCTTTACTTTGTCTTTTTCCGTCCGGCTCCCTCTCCGGAAGAAGCGCCCGGGGCGGAAGAGATTGCTGGCGGCGCGTTTCCCGAAAGCGGCGTTGGCGCTCCGACCACCACTGCCCCAGGGGGAATTGGCGCTCCCGAAGCGCTCCCAAGCGCGGACCTGGTGGCACGCGGGGGAACCACCCAAACCACAACCCTCACTTCTGGAGCCATCGAAAGCACGGCCATTGGCGGAGGCGGGCGCTCCGTAAACTACTACGATCCTGGGGACGGACGTTTCTATACGATCGACGCAAACGGACAAGCCGTCCAGCTTTCCGCGCAGGTGTTCCCGAACGTCGAGAACGTGGATTGGAACGCCGCTGGTTCGAAAGCCGTATTGGAATTTCCGGACGGCGCGAACGTGGTCTATGATTTTTCCTCCAAACAGCAGGTCACGCTTCCGGCGCACTGGGAAGATTTTGCCTTTTCTCCGGTGAACGACGAGATTGTCGCAAAAAGCAACGCGCTAGACCCGAACAACCGCTGGCTCGTTACGGCGAATGCCGACGGATCCAACGTGAAACCGATCCAGGCGCTTGGCGAGAACGCGGACAAAGTCATCGTGAGCTGGTCGCCAAACGACCAAATTGTTGCCTTTGCGAATACGGGCGATCCCCAACCCGGGGGCCTTGACCGGAAGATGGTGATCCCGATCGGAAAAAACCAGGAGAACCTGAAAGGGCTGGTGGTCGAAGGGCATGGATTCCTCCCGACCTGGTCTTCCAATGGCACACAACTGTTGTATTCCGTCGCCGGGGATTCCAGTGATTTGAAACCCTTGCTCTGGCTCGTGGACGCGACGCCGGGGACGCTTGGAAATAACCGCCGGAGCCTCGGGCTCAACACGTGGGCGGACAAATGCACGTTTTCGAATACCACGACGATTTACTGCGCGGTTCCGGCGAACTTGCCGCCGAACTCCGGGCTCGGGCGCTCCCTCTTCCGCCAAACGCAGGATTATCTCTACAAAGTGGATGTCGCAAGCGGCCGCAGCACGCTTGTCGCAATCCCGGAGGAGGCCCGACCCATGGAAAACCTTTCTGTCGCCTCGGACGAGTCCGTCCTCTACTACACGAACGCGGACACGGGTCGACTCGAGATGATCCGCCTCAAGTAGTATGAAGCACGAAATACGAAGCACGAAGTGGGGAAAATCCGAAAAAATTCGAAATACTAAATTTAAAATTTTGGATTTCAGATTTAAAATTTTTTCGGATTTCGGATTTCGGATTTCGGATTTTCCTTTATGAACCGCTGGCTCGCCCTTGCCGCCTTTGGAATCGGAAGCGTGCTCGTGGTGGCTTTTTTTGCGGTCTGGCTCCGACCCATCGAGCGTCCATCCTCAACCTCTCCGAATTCCTCCCAAACGCTTGAGGAGCCCTCCGTCACGTTCGTGAATCCGTCCCTCGGGCCCGCGAGCGCGAAGGCAGTCTTCGTCCTCTTCGGTGACCTGGCGTGCGAGGCCTGCCACGATCTGATCGAAAACCTCCTCCTTCTGCAGCAGAGGCACCCGCTGGACGTGAGGATCGTTTGGAAAAATATGCCGAATGACTCGGCGCATCCGGAAGCCACCTCTGCCTCGATCGCGGCCCATTGCGCAGACCGCCAGCAGAAATTCTGGCCGTTTGTGGAGCGCCTCTCCGCGACGCGGAACTCTCTCGGGACCAGTGTGTACGCAAGCGCGTCGCAAGATCTCGGCCTCAACCTCGAGGCATTCGCCCGTTGTGTCGACGACCGCGACACGCTCCCCATCATCCGTAAAGATGTGGAAGAAGGAAATGCGCTTGGGATTGATGCCACGCCGACCGTGTTCGTGAACGGTCAACGCGTGGTCGGAGCCGTGACCCTGGAAGAACTTGAACGTTATGTCCTGGAAGCCCGCGCGAGCCGCTAGCTCATTCATCGCGTTCGCGGTGATCGTGGTCCTCTTCGCCCCCGCCTCCGCGGAGGCGGCGGCTACCTGCGCGTGCTATTCGACGATCCAGAACGTCCGCTATTGCCAATTATTTAACGAAACATCCACAGGGACTTGCGATTTCGCCTGTCAGGAACTTTACGCTGGGTCCACGTCAGCATTCAGCGATCAGAATGATCCGGACCTCGAAGCCGACTGCGCATCCCACCGTAAAATTTCTGACGGCCCACCCGTCCAAACGGAAAGCGGCGGATCTCCCTGCGCCTGCTACACAAATATCAACAGAAGAGTGTACTGTTCGTTGCTCTCTGCCACGACAAGCGGGTCCTGCAGTACGCAATGTCTTGCCTTGGGCGGGCAAAACGGTGTCTTTGCCTCGAGCACCGCCGACGGCGCACAACTGACCCAAGACTGCAGCAAATACGGACCTGTACCTGCAAACGCGGCCACAAGCATTCAACCAGGCTTTGCCGCCATTTGTGCATGCTATTCCACAGTAAACTCAACCGCTTCCTGCCAAGTATTGAAAGCGGGAAGCTCCGCGGACTGTACGGGGAAATGCATTGCCAAGGGAGGAACAAGGCGTGTCTTCGAAACCGACCCAAATCGAGCTGCCGCCTTGAAAGAGAGCTGCGAGCCGGCAGCACCCTATTCGGCGCCGCCAAAGCCCTATCTCACCCCAAAGCTCTCCATAGACATTCCCGACGTCAAATTTTCCAGTATTGTTGAAAAAGATGGGGTGCTTTATGTCCCCTTCCTCGCGGACTACATCGGCGGTCTTTACAAGTTTCTCCTCGGCTTTGCGGTTACGGTCGCGATTATCATGGTCATGGTCGGCGGATTCCAATATGTGCTTTTCTCTGGTACTGACAAAATCAGCGCCGCGAAAGAGCGCATCAAAAACGCCGTCATTGGCCTTGTGCTCCTCTTTGCCGTCTTTGTTCTCCTTTACACCGTCAACCCGCAGCTCACCCTCCTCCAGCCCTTGGAGATCAAATATATTGACCCGGTGCAATTCGTGGCGGAATCCGGAGATACGGGCGGCGCGATCACGAAAGACCAGCTCTCAAAGATCGGTGTCACGTGCGACGGGAAACAAAACGTCACCACTTTGGTCAACTCTCTTCAAAACAAGGTCACCTACCGGTACGGAGCCAAGGGTGGAATACCGCCTTATACAGCAGAAACAAAGACGTGCGAAGATGGAAAGGCGTGCAAGGATTCCTGTCCGCCGAATACCATCTGTCTTGATTGCTCGGGATTTGTGGGCCTCGTTGCCGAGTGCGCCGGCCTGGGATCCAAAAATGAGAGCGGGGGGACGGCTGGCATATTCGGCTCGGCGCCGAAGGTCGAAGGGTGCGGAAAAGATACGGTCAGCATCGGAGGCGGAAACCAGACGCTCACCCCGGGAGACCTCTTAGGATTCAAGTCGGGAGACTATGAAAAGAGCAAGGCGTTTGGTCACGTCTGGATCTATATCGGGAATGGGCAGGTGGCCTCGTCGAGCGGCGCCTCTGGTGGCCGGAGTGCGGGCAAAGCCGTGCAGATTCAGTCCCTTTCCACCATTTGCGAAAGTTACCCTCTCCGTTTTGTTGACCGATAAGAATCTATTCCAAATGTGCTTGTTCGACCGAACGGCGCATTTCCTCGCGAATCGTAGGATGCTGGACGAGTTCTGGATCAGAAGCGAGAAGGCGGGCGGCATGATCGCGCGCTTTTTTCATGAGCGGAACATCGGCCGCGGTCGCGAGTTTGAAATCCGGGAATCCCGACTGCGCATTCCCGAAAAGATTTCCCGGGCCGCGGAGCGCCAAGTCTTTCTCAGCGAGGGTAAACCCGTCTTGGCACTCTACGAGCGCCTGCAGACGTTCTCGGGCATGTTTATTCTGTTCATCCGGAACCAGAAAACAGCGGGAGGCAAGATCAGAACGGCCCACGCGCCCGCGCAGCTGGTGGAGCTGGGCGAGCCCGAACCGCTCGGCCCCGAGTACCACCATGACCGTTGCCTCGGGCACATCCACCCCCACCTCGACGACGGTCGTGGACACGAGAGCCGCGCACTCCCCGGTCCGAAACTTTTCGAGTACCTCGGCCTTTTCGTCCGGCGGCATTTTCCCATGAAGAGCCACAAGCGAAATGCTCCGCAGAGCGCCCTTGCGGAGACTCTCCACAACGTCTGTGACAGATTTTGATCCGAGCCGATCGGAGGGATCAATGAGCGGACAAACAATATAGGCACGGCGGCCCGTATGAATTTCGCTCAAAAGATGCTGCCACATCCCCCGTTTCCCTTTTTCTTCCACCAGAGTGGTGGTAATGGACTTGCGATTCCCCGGCCGCTCATTCAACACGGACAATTCCCGCTCTCCGTACAAACTCCAAGCAACGGAGCGCGGAATCGGCGTGGCCGTCATGGATAGAAGATGCGGCGCCGAGCCCTTCCCCTGCTCCAAGAGCGCCCGCCGCTGTTCCACGCCGAACCGGTGCTGTTCATCAATCACGACAAGACTCAAATGAGGGATGATAATCCCCTCTTCCAAAAGTGCGTGTGTGCCGACCACACCGCGAACATCTCCCGTCTTTAAGGCCGCGAAAAGCTCCGATCGCTCAACGTCTTTTTCTCCGATCTTTGCCCGCGACGCCGTAAGAAGCCCGATCGGTGCATCCGTGACGAACTTTTGCAAAGCGCACTGCTGTTGTCCGGCTAAAATTTCCGTCGGCGCCAAATAGGCAACGCCAGCGCCCTGATGCAACGCGTGCGCAATCGCGATCGCAGAGACGACCGTCTTTCCGCTCCCCACATCCCCTTCAAGCAGCCGGTTCATGGGATGCGGTTTTGCCAAATCTTGAACGATCTCCCAGGCTGCAAGACGCTGTGCTCTCGTCAGCTTAAACGGTAAATGGCCCACGCATGATTTGAGATATGTCTCGTTAATCGAGAAAGCCCTAGCGTCTTTTTTCTCGCGTGTGCGGCGCACCTGTGCCGCCAAAAGCTGGTGCAAAAACAGTTCATCAAATTTCAGTCGTTCCACGGCGTGATGAAGTTCTGCTTTTGATTCTGGAAAATGAATGGCGCGGATCGCTTGCGCAAGCAATGGAAACGACTCGTCGCTGAGAATTCCCTCTGGCAGCCATTCCAAAAATTCCTCCGCGGCTGGAAGTGCGGTCTTCATCGCGCCTCGGAGGCGCCGCATCGTGAGCGACGCCGAAAGGCCATAGATCGGGACAATGCGACCGGTGTGAATCCCGAGCCCCGGAGGTTCATACATCGGGTTCATGAGCGTCAGACCGAAACGGTCATCCACTCGACCCGCGAGAGAGGCGGCCTGTCCGGCCTTCAGGGTCTCGGTAAGATACGGTTGATTAAACCACATCACCTTGATACCGCCGGATTCATCCTCGAGAATCGCCTCGGTGAGGATGAGCCGTCGATTTTTCGACGGACGGTTTTTGATAGTCCGAATCCGACCCGTCACGGTTACGATGTCATCATGCCGGAGCTTCGCAATCGGCGGCTGCAGGGAAAAATCATCGTAGCGATAAGGGAAATACAACAAAAGATCGCGCACCGACACGATGTCCATGTTCTTCAAATCCTTGGCCGCCGTCCCTCCAATTCCTGGCAAACTCGTGACGGGTGAGGACAAATGTAATGCCATACCCGGTACTACAACACTGGTGGAACACCAATGACTATCATAATTTAGACAATGAATTTACTGCCACAGTCCTACAGTTTTGGTGAGAGTTGTAGTACCGGGCATAATGGCCTCATGATAGCGGGCCTGACCAAAAAGAAAAGCCACCCAGAGTTATCCGGGCGGCAGGGCCTCGCCACCGAAGCGGCGAAGATCGTCGAGGGAAACAGCTTGGTTGTGAATCAAGTGCCCAAGTAGCTGCACGAGATCGTCCACGTCGATCAGGACACCCGGAGCCTTGGCAAGCCGCTCACCCATAACAAGGAGTGCAAGCTCGATCGTGGCCGGAAGCGGCAGAAGAACGAGGTTGGTCCGATCCGGCAGCACGAATCCCCTCAACCACTGTTCGAACCGACTGAGCGTAATTCTCTTTCCCACCAGCAGGTCCGTCAACTGGTCCAGGACGCTGGCCAACTCGTCCGGGTTCATATCCCCTCCATGGTTTTCACGCCGCGCCCATCGCGACATGACCGGACAGCATACGCGTGTTTCTCTCTTTGTGTCAATCCCCTAAAAACAAACAAGCCTGAAAAGGCTTGATCCATTTTCAAACTGGTGCGCCCGGCAGGAGTTGAACCTGCGACCCTCAGCTCCGCAAGCTGATGCTCTATCCAACTGAGCTACGGGCGCATAAAAATTTTCGTTTTTAAAAATCTCCTTCCGGCGGCGCTTTTGAGGTATTTTTCTCGATCTCTCGCTTCCGTCCTAGAACTAAACTCTTCCGTATAGACCACGCATACCTGCTTCATGCGTCTTGTTGTTTTTGTTTTCCCTACCTGATGTTCGCGAAGACGACGTGGAAGATTGTTCGTCATCCCTTTGTACAGTTTACCACTACGATCTTGTAAGACGTAAACTGTGTACATAGCTGATGCTCCCCGCCCGACCGAACGACATGGAATCTTTGTTCGGTCGTTCGGGCGGGTATCCAACCCGTCCGACCGGCTGACGCCGTTCAGCCGGGCGGGCTGAGCTACGGGCGCATACGTTGCGGCTTTTTAAAATCGCGATCTGCTGGCTTGCTCCTGCGCTCCTCGCTCAACGTACGTTTTAAGTACGTCTCGCTTCGGTGCTCGTCGCGCGCCAGCATCTCATCGATTTTAAGAAAGCCTCACAACCCTTCAATGAGACTCCGTCTGATCTGAAGTTCACAGTTTATACAGCCGACGGAGCGTGTCCGTCAAGCCTTCCTCCGTGCGATGCAAATTTTCAAGGCAATACGGGAGCAGGCATTCGCGGACGGCATTCGGGTCCACGTCTTCCAGCGGGACGGAAAGAAGGGGATGGAGAAGTGAATCAAGCCCGACATACAAAATTTTCGTCTCGGGCGGATGATAGACGAGAGAAAAATCCTTCACGCTTTTGTAATCGTAAAAAGTGCCACCGACCGCAAACCCGGTCGACGTGATCATGACCTCAATTCGCTCAGGGGCTTGGAACGTCGAGAGGAGCATAATGACCCCGAGCATGAGGACGATGACCGCAAACAGGAAGTTTGCCGTCGCGATAGCGTAGATGATGAGCGCCACTCCGATCATGCTCGCAAGGATGTACCACGTCCGCGACCGTTCATGACGCGGATATTCGTCGACTTCCCACGAGAGCAGGAGCCGACCGTACACATCCGGTGTTTGTTGATTTTGGAGATTTTCATCCTCCATATGTTTGTAGTGTACCATGAGCGGCTGTCTTCTTTAAACGTATGGCCCTTCGACCATTCAACAAGCTCATGGTGGTGAGCAAAGTCGAACCACAGGCTCAGGGCATTCGACTCTGGTCGAAGACCATGAGCGACGGCCAAATATTTGGCCGGAGTCGAATGGCGGAGGGGGTGGGACTCGAACCCACAAGCCCTTGCGGGCGCCAGTTTTCAAGACTGGTGGAATAACCATTATCCGACCCCTCCACGCATCAATCCAGTATCCATCCAACTTTTTTCTTTATAGTGTTCGCTATAGTGACAATTCGGGCAGATCAACTCAAGGTTAGACGTTGCGTTATTCCTCCTGTTTCGATCTTTGTGTTGTACGTGCAAAATTTGATATGTTTGAAGCCCACATCGTTCGCAGGCCACCCCTCTTTCTTTCAACAGTCGCATTTTGATGGCTTTCTGAGAGACAACTTTATCTTTCGGGCGATTCAGATGATATTTAATCCCCGTCCGTTGATGATTTGCACATGATCTACTACAGGTTTTTTTATTTAAACCCGCTAGTATTGGTTTACCACAAACTGAGCATGGTATTTCTTTCCTGCAAGAAATGCCATAACAAATCTTACTACAAAAAACTCTGCCCCGGTTTCGCTTTATTTCAATGGGCCTTCTATAAACGGACGTTTTGCAGACATGGCAAATGCTATTTGGATGCCTCTGATATTGTTTGACCACTCGTCCAGTATACCACAATACACTTTGAACATGGCATGGAAAAACGTCTAACCATGCTAAACATTTTTCCATGGCGGTGTCTGTTTGAAAATATCCGAACGGAACTCTCTGGGCTCGGCGGGCGGAATTCCCCCCACACCCCCCTTCCGCCCGCCTCGCCTTGAACCGGAGCGGAAAGGACGATTTCAAGTTTTTCTAGCCAGCCTTTGCTGACTCGCTCGGCTCTGCCGAGCTTGACGGCAAATTCTTTTGTTCTCCTTTTCTTGATTTTACCATTTCTTCCGAAAATAGTATTTCGTGAAGTTTATCGACGGGAGTAACTGCGGCTATCCCAACATTTTGCAAAGATACCAAATTTGCAACTGTATCCGTAATTTGTATTTGATTTCCATGCAAAAAACTTCCCGTCATTATTCCGGCAAGGAATATTACAGGGCCACCTAAACTGATTTGTCCGGGCCTTCTCATTGGATTGAGTTGGTAAAATACGGGAGACCCGCTATTACCTCCAAAAGATTGGCACTCAAGCAAAAGCAAATCCATAAATTTTGCTGGCTTGTCTTTTTCCTTCCACTCAATTTTTTCGTCTGATATAAGGGCAACTTTCCCAAAACGGATTATTGGCTGATTCTTTTTCTGTCCTATATGAGAAGTAAACAATCCGGCAAAAAATACCTCATCGCCTTCTGCAATCTCATTTTTTGTGATTACTTCTTTATTTGCGATCAAGTTGTCGGGTATAAATTTAAAATCATAAGTATTTTGGTCGGGCAGGCAGTTAAATAATGCAATATCTACATCTTTGTCGGGGTGTTCGAAAATTTTGACATCCTTGAGAGCAATTTTTATTAGCTGTGAATTGTCGTCCTTTTTATTAAGCCTCAAAACTATTTCTGGCAAATAATTGCCATCCTTATCTTTTAGAACATGTTTGGCACTTACAAAATAAACACTAAAAACTTGCTCGTTATCCGCGTGCTTTACACCAACAAAAAAGCCTGTTCCGTTTGGCTTAAATTTGTCTGTGCCCTCTGGAATAAAGATGAACGAAACCGATTTTTTTATTTCTTGCAGATGATTAGCCATAAAATTTACTCGTTAAAAGCATTTCCTTTTCCTAAATTACAGCGAGAACATTTCGCTTCTAAATTTTCGGGAACGGTTTCGCCGCCTTTCGACCAAGGCGTGATATGGTCAACATGCAATTCAACCCCCATTTCTTTCATTGGGCTACGACCGCATTTCTTACATGTAAATCCGTCCCTCATCAATATCCTAAACCTTAATCTATCTGAAATTTCCCTTTTTGTTTTATGTTTGAATGTCTTTCCCGAAACGCTATCAGTAGAAATTGATTCTTCAGGAGAGCCATTGGAAATTTCTTCATCATTTTTGTCTGCGTTTATATAAGCAACGAGTGTTTCAAGTGCTTTTCGCCAAGTGCCGAAACGTCTTGCGTATGTATCAGCAGAATACTTGGAAAGTGGTTTTCTAAATTCATCGTAACCTGGCTGTCTTCCCAACTTGATCCATACCTCTTCCAAGTTTTTAAATAATTCTTCATCGGGTATGTTCATTGGGCTGCGGTTTATTGTCAGCCCAGCTTTTTCAAGAATACTAAACCAACTGCCAAGTTTCCGCGTAAGAGTTGTAGGATGATACTTCCCATACTCCCGATACTCGTCCATAGTTACGGAGTCTTTTTTTAATGCAGCCGAAACTCGTCTTACATCAGCAAGCATTTCTTCTTCCGAAGTATTTCTGTGGAATTCATCAAGTTGAAATTTAAAATCGCTCATAGTTATTTCAATAAATCTTCCATGGAAACGCCGAGTGCTTTGGCGATCTTGGCAATCATCTGAACGCCCGGCTTTGTTACAAAATCGCCCTCAATCTTAGCGAGGGTAGAGTATTTAAGCTCGGCTTTTCGTGCCAAATCGTCTTGGCTTATGCCTTGCTTAGTTCTTAACCTTTTAATGTTTTCACCAATGGTTGCCATAGTATCCAATTTTTGATAGTATAAGAATATGTTATACTTTTATTGTAAGATTATGATAACAATTTTTTTAATTATCTTCAAGAAAAGCCCGCTTTTGGCCTTCATAAAGTTCGAGCCGACATTTTTGACAGGTTCTTTGGCAGTTTGCCTTTCCGCTCCGGTTCAAGGCGAGGCGGGCGGAAGGGGGGTGTGGGGGGAATTC
>CAZNKO010000025.1:0-12656 GCA_964573855.1 uncultured Gammaproteobacteria bacterium
AAACCGGACATTTCTAATTCCCGTATACCCGGACATTTCTAATTCCTGTTTACATATTGGTCCGAAACGCTTGACAAAATCCCGATTTTATGGTAAAGTAATTTCTTAAAAATTCAATTGGAGACCTTTGAAAAACTCCAGAATTTCAGAGGTCTCAAAACTCTTTTGAGGGAAGAGTAAAGGCGCCGTCCCCTCAATTGGCGCCTTTACTGTTTCCTCAAGGGTGAGGAGACTGCACCATCAAAACCGAATTTCAGAGCTGGCACCCCGCGCCTTTTATAAAAGGTGCGGGGAAGTCAGCAAGGAGAAGTCATGAAGAATCTGATCGCGCTGTTCGCGGCCCTGCTCATGGTGAGCGGCTGTGCCTCGGTGGATGGGGGGATTAAAAAATACCCCACCAGGGAGGACCCGCGGGCGTACAAACTCTCGGTGAGTGGCCTCCTCTTCCCGTCCTAGGCCGCGGAGCTCATCCGCGCCCAGGACGACTACAAGCGAGAGTTCCTGTATGGGTACTTTCCGTACGGAGGGTACGGCGGTTTCAACGCGACCCAGCAGGACTGGGACGCGCGGGATCGTCGCGACAGTATTCCGGCTGACGTTCAGCTTCCGTCCGGCGTGGTCGGTCCGACTGCGAAGGATGCGGCGCAGGACGTCGAGATCGGGAAGCTCAAGGAAGACGTCGACGCGACCGTGGAGTTCGTCGGCAAAACTCACCCCAAGAAGAAGGGAGGCAAGTAGACATGCGGACGATCCTGATCGCGGTCGTGATCTCGGTGCTTTCGGCCTGCGCCACCGTGAAGTCCGTCGACGATGAGTTCCCGGACTCGCTCTGGAACTTCGAGAAGAAGGCGGAGCCGGTCGCGAAGGTCGAGCTTGAGGATTGCTCGAAGCTTGGCTCGATGGAGAAGCCGGTGCTCGAGTGGGTTCTCTGCTCTTCCCGGAACGACGTACGGAAGGAGATGCAGGGGAAACTCGAGGCAGCGGAGAAGAAGCTCGCGGACGCGGAGAGCGACCAGAATCCGGCCCCACGTCCACCTCTCATGACCGGCTTCGTCTCGACCGGCATCGACCGCGTTGCGACGACCGAGCGGCCGAACGACGGCACACCGGCCATGGGATTCTGGGGCCTTCACTCGGTGGAGGTCTACGGGACGCCGACGCCGGTCCACGCGGTGTGCGCGGCGCACAACGAGCGTCTGCTTTCGGTCTCGGGCCCCGGCGCCATCCGCATTCTTGCGGACCTCGGCAACGGCCAACCGGAGATGATCACTTGTGTGCGATCGCAGAGCCCGCTCTACGTGCTCGGCGTTCAGCCAGAGGCGCGGGTCCGGCTGTACTTCCTTCAGCGGGATACGGCTCGGGTGTTCGCCGCAGGCGGGGCGAACTATCCCGTGTACAGCCTCATTCGGGAGAAGCTGTACTTTCATCGGATCGCTCCCGGACTTCACGAGGTCAACGCTCGTGAAGGGATCTGATCCGATCCACCTTCGACCCTTCGTCTGCGAAAGCAGGCGGAGGGTCGGTTTTTTTCAACAAAAAACCGACCCAGAACACGGGCCGGTTTTTATTTCGTTTTAACTCGTGGCTGTCAGGAGCTGACTAATAACGAAGTTTGCGATCGAATAGGCAGCCACGATGATCACGAGACCAATCACAGCCTGGCCGAGCAGTGTTTTTGCCTTTTCCGTTTTTTCTGCTGATCCCTGGGCCGTCATGTAAAGATAACCGGCGTACACCGTGAGAAGCACAAAGACGATACCGAGAACGCCGAGGAACGCATTGATGAGTTTCCCGATCAAGGTCGGTAGATCCGCGGTTCCGCCCCCGGTCGTTCCAAGAGCCGTTCCGACATTTTTTAGCTGATCTGCCGATCCTTTCAGTCCACCCGTTGTCCCCAACTGCGTTCCGACAGCTTTTAATTGTTCAGATGACCCTTTTAGGCCGCCTGTGCCCGTCGTGCCTTGGGCAAAGACGGAAACGGGCAGGAAGAACGTAGGGAGTACGGAAATAGCCGCGAGGAGTTTGTAATAAAGATGTTTCATAGTTCATGATTAAGTTTTGAAATCATTTTTTAGCGTAGGACCGTGCCCTTGATCGCAAAGACCGGGATCCCGTCGTGGGCCACCAGCGAGGCGGCCACGATGATGATGATCCCAATGACTGCGTTCGCCATCATCTGTTTTGCCTTTGTCACCCTTTCTTCTTCCCCTTGGGCTGTAAGATAGAGGATGCCTCCATACACCAGGATGATGACAAATACGATGCCCGTCAAGGCGAGGATCGCACTGATGACGTTTGCGATGAGTTCGGCCGACGTTTGCGGTGTGGCGCCGAATCCTGCAGCCCCTCCGGCTTTCCCGAGCCCTTCCAGCGTCTCGCTTGCTCCGGCCGCATAGGCGGTTGTAATGAACCCGACCACCTTTGTGAGCTGGGTAATCACGAAGATCGAAATCGCATAGGCCGCGACGATGATCACAATGCCGATGAGTGCCGCACTGATCATCCGTTTGGCTTGGACAACTTTTTCCTCGGCTCCTTCCGCGGTCATGTAGAGAATGCCGGCATAGATGAGCACGATGACAAACACGATGCCGACGACCCCGAGAATGGCATTGATGAAATTGCCCACGAGAGCCGCAGGGGGTACGGCAGTCGTGATGCCAGCCGTGCTGGCCGCTCTATCCACTCCGCCAAGGAACTCGCTTGTTGCCTGGTTCAAGGCGTAAAGAACTGCCAGGATCCGTTCAGAAAGCATACCCAGCACTACAACACTGGCGGATGTCACCAGGCTCATTAAAATTGAAAAGACCATCTGGGAGCCACAGTCCTACGGTCTCTGCAAGAGTTGTAGTGCCGGGCATAGGGTGAGAGGGCGCGTTTCGTGCCCGCTCGCTCCATGCCCCCACCTCTTTATCCCCTGAGCTTGTCGAAGGGGTAAAGGTGTGGGGGAGGGACTTTAATTTACGCGGAAGAAACCGCGGACGTGATCGAGCCGATCACGAACGAGGCGATCGCAAACGCCGACAGAATGATCACAAGGCCGATGATGCCCTGGATGATGAGGCGCTTCGCGGTCTTCACTTTCTCTTCGTTCCCGCCCGCGGTCATCCACTGGAAGCCGCCTGCGAGGATGATCACCACGGCCACAATGCCGAGGAATCCGAGCGCGGTCCGGATGATGGACGCGATTGTGCGTGGCAGGTCGCCCGAGGAGAGCCCGGCGGTTTCCGCAAACTCATCCGAGGTTACGCCTCCAAAGAGGTCTTCACCGGTCAAGGCGCCCGAAGATTGGGCAAGGACCGGGGCGGCCATCGTGAGCGCCAAAAGGGCGCCCATCGCGTAGCCGAGATACTTTTTCACCATAGCATGGGATAAAAATTATTAACCTACTTGCCCGCTTGCGAGTGCTTTGACCAAGACATTCACAAGCGTGTATGCGGTAAATATTACCACAATCCCGAGCGTTGCCCAAATCAAGGTGTCTTTCCCCTTTTTGATCATCTCTGGCTTACCCCCGGAAATGAGCCATTGGACGCCGCCCCACACGAACATAAGGAGGGCAATCGAGCCCGCAAGTCCAAGCGCGGCCTTAATAATATTACCGATAAAGACACGGATATCCGTGGTCCCGAGAGGGTTTTGGAGCGAGGCTGTCGTTGCGGCCGGAGCGGCGGCTGGCGCTTGGGCGAGCGCAAAATTTGCGACAGGAGTGAGCGCGACCGAGGCAAGGATGAGGATGAGAATAAAGATGCGCGACATAGGATTAAATTATGGACAGCATTGAATATTCGTTCCTCCTGGACACAAGTTTGGGACACAGAGAGCCGCATCGGAAGCATCGAGAGTTGTTTTGTCTTGGCAGGAGAATCCGGCAAACGCGAGATCCGAACTCGATTTCTGTTCACAGAGGGATGGAGTGGAAGTGCTGCCGCTTGATTTCCCGCGCAGGGTTTGTTCGAGGGTCGTGATGGCTGCGAAGGCGACGAACACGATCACGAGACCGACCGTGGCTGTCTGGATCGTCTTTTTCCCTTTCCCTATTTTCTCCGGGCTTCCTTGCGAAGTGAGCCACAAGATACCGCCATAAATGTACATGAGGAACACCAAGGCGCCAATGAGTCCCAGAATCCAGTTGCCGACGTTTGCGAAGACTTGGGAGATGTCCGCGATCGTGCAGTCCCCGCGATTGCCGCAGCCACCCGAAATATCTTTCATGAAGGGCCCGACTTCTTTTTCCGTGCACGTTTTTCCCGCACAGATGGTTTTTCCTTGCGCAAAGATCGCGTGCGTTGGGAGAAGCACGATCGAGACGAGAACGAGAAGGAGGGCGATTCGGCTCACAGGGATTGGTTCACTTTATTTTGTGCGTTTCCGATCGCGTCCTCGGCAGGAGTCCCGCCGATGACCGCATCAATAAGCTCCAAGAATGCCTGTTCGGCCACGGCCGCGTTTTTTCCCCGATACCAGCTTTTCGAGGTGAGGAGCTGGTTCGCAAAAATCGACAGATCGTCGTCTTCCAGCTGGGAGGAAATGAGGCCGCGGCGAGCCGGGGGTTTGCGTGCGGCAGCAAGGTAATTTTTCACCTGGTCGGGTTTTGCCATGAATTGCACAAAATCCCAGGCCCAGTCCTGGTTTTTACTCGCTTTGGAAACCGACTCCACCCAGTAGTTTGCATAATTCACGACCCGGCCGTCTTTGACCTGCGGCACGGAGGCAACGTCGAATTTGAGTTTCGGGGCGCGGGCGCGGATCAAGGGCAGGTGATAGGAGTAACCGAAGAAGTAAGCCGCCTTGCCGTTCACGAAGGCCTCGAACGAGTTCGGTTGTTTATCGTTCCAGGTATAGACGTTTTTGAGCGGGTTCGCGAAATCCGTGTAAAAGGCGACCGCCTGGGCGCCGGGGACCTCGCGGGCCGCGTTCTGGTCGGCGAAGGTTGCGGCCCCGCGGTCATCGGTCATGGCGGTGCCGTTTTGCATCATGAGGAGGGAGAGGATATCGAAGGCGCGCTCCACGTTCCGGCTGCCGCCCAAGGCCGCGCCGGCTTGGATGATCTCGTCGTTCGCGCCGACGCGCGTAAGCTTCGTGGTCTGCTCGTGGAATGCGGTCCAATCCGGGGCGGGCTCCGCAATTTTTGCGGCATTCAGAAGGTCGCGATTGTAGAAGAGCGCGAGGGAATCGACCGAGAGGGGGAGGCCGAAGATGCGGTTTTCCGGCTCGTCGCGCTGGGAAATCTGATAGGGCCGGACGACATCTTCCGAGACGACATCGAGAAACTCGTTCCGGAGCTGGCGGAGCGTGATCGTCGGCTCTTCTTTGACGGTCACGACCTTCTCTTTTTTGATCGTGCCGCGGATTTCCACGTACGGAATCGTGAGGGAGGCCGGCAGGGGGGCGATGAGATTCTGATATTCACCGACCCAGGTGTTGTGGACCGCAAAAATGTCCGGGCCCGTGCCCTCCGCAAAGGCTTTGAGGAGCGCCTGCTCATATTCATCTACGCGGAATTGCCGATAATCAAACGACACGTTCGGATGAATCGCCTGATAGGCGCCCATGATGTCGCGGTAGGGCCGGTCCGTGTCGAAGACACCCCAGAGGGTGAGCGTTACCGGCTCCTCGGCCGCCTGCTCGGCCCGCCCGCGGCACCCTTGGCCTGTGAGAATCAGGAAAGAAACAAGGAGAAGAAACGCCAAGAAACGGCGAGAGAGGTCTTTTGTCATTGCGAGCCCGGAGGGCGAAGTCACCGCCGTTGGCGGGATCCCGTCCAAAGGCGGGACAATCTCTTTCATATTCATAGTCAGGAAATGGATTTGAGATACGCGCGAAGGCCCGAACCGATTTCCGGATGCTTCAGTCCGAGGTCAATCTGGGCTTTCAGGAATCCGAGTTTGCTCCCGCAGTCATGGCGCGTTCCCTCAAAGGCACAGCCGTAGAGCGCCTTTTTCTTTTTAAGATACGTGATGAACGCGTCCGCGAGTCGGATTTCCCCATCCTTGCCCGGCTTCTGGTGCTCGAGGATGGGAAAAAGCTTCGGGGTGAGGATGGCGCGGCCGACGAAGACGAGATTTGAGGGCGCTTCGCGCACGGGCGGTTTCTCGACAAAGGTGTGGATGCTCCAGGTGTGTTCATCAAGGCGCTGGCCGCCGATCACGCCGTAGTTCGAGACCTCGGATTTCGGGACCTCTTGGAGCGCAATGACCGGGTCCTCGTAGGTTTTGTACACCTCTATGAGCTGTTTCAGCGCCGGCTTTCTTCCCGTGATGATGTCATCGCCGAAGAGGACCGCGACCGGCTCGTGGGCGTCCACAAAGGGGAGCGCGGAGAGGACCGCGTGGCCGTCGCCCAATGGTTTGCTCTGGCGCACAAAGGCGAACCGCGCGAGCTTGCCGATCGCGCTCACGTTTTTCAGTTCTTTGATTTTTTGCTTCTGCTCCAGCCGGTACTCGAGCTCGAAGCTACGGTCAAAATGGTCCTCGATCGCGCGCTTGCCGATTGACGTCACAAAGATAATCTCCTCAATCCCGCTTGCGACCGCCTCCTCGACGATGTATTGGATGACGGGTTTGTCCACGACCGCGAGCATTTCCTTTGGCTGTGCTTTGGAGGCGGGGAGAAAGCGCGTGCCCATGCCTGCGACCGGGATGATGGCTTTGCGGATCTGCATAGTGAAGAAGTGACAAGCAACAAGAGACATGTGACAAAGAGTTCCTTGTCCCTTGTTTCCTGTCACTTGTCGCTAGTATACAGCGTTTTTCCGTTGCCGCCTATCTCGTTTTGGGATAATCTTTCTGTCATCCTGAGCGCCAGCGAAGGATCTTCTTCGAGAGATTCTTCGGTCGCTCTGCTCCCTCAGAATGACACAGTATGAAAACACACTCGAGCTATCTTGAAATCTCCGCTCCGGATCATCGCCTATTTGGTTTGGCGCTCGGGTGGCGGCTGCGGAGAGAAGTCGCGGGAGATGTGAAGAGGCTGAAGAAGAAAAAAAATTATGCACAGCTTCGGAAACGTTCTCATGCGTATTTGGCGTGGGCGGAGCGTTTTGCGCCGCAGCTTGTGGAAGAGCTTGAAGGCTATGCCGAGGGGGCCGCGGTTCCGTTTCAGGACGCATGGCTCCTCTCGCTTGAGGATGAAATGGACCAAGCCGACCACTGCACGACCGCGGTGACGAACGGCGGACGGCTCCTCGCGCACAACGAGGACTGGGATGTGCCAGGGTCCGCGGACCGGCTGTATCTTTTGCGGCGGAAGATTGGGAAAAAAGAAACGCTGGATCTTTATTATCGCAATACCCTTGGAGGAAACGCGATCAGTGTGAATTCTCACGGACTCATTCAAGCCGTGAACTCGCTTTGGTGCCATGATCAGCGTGTCGGGGTGCCCAGAAATGTGGTCGCTCGGCTCGCGTCGGAAGCGCGGAACACCAAAGAGGCTGTCCGAATCATCAAAAAAGCGCACCGAGCTTCTGGTTACGCGCACATTCTTCTCGATCGTCGCCACACAACGATCATTGAATCAACCGCGAGCGATTTGTCCGTCGTCCGCCCCTCGCTTCCGTACTGCCACACGAATCACATTCTCGATCCAAAGCTTCAGCGTCTCCAAACGCCCGGGCATTATCCGGGATCCAACGCGCGCCTCTCGGTTGCGGAGATGGTTGTAAAAGAAAAAATGTCGCTCACCGCCCTCGATCGCGCCATGACTGACACGCGCCACGGCCCCGCAAAGAGTCTTTTGAACAAACACACCATCGCCCGCGTTCTCGTCGATCGTGATCGAAAGAGTTTTCGGGTGTGGATGAAACGCGAGGCGAGAAAGGGGTGGGTCGAATATCCGTTTCGTGGTTGATAGGATCAGAGATTAAATGAGAGGGAAGATTGGAGATACGGCAAAAAATAAAATGACATACAATGAGCCATATGTTACATTGTATGTCATATGAAACGGCGAGTGATTTCGAAGACGGCAGAAGTTATCGCGTCGATCGTGGAAGAGATGCGGGTGTTTCATCTCATTCTGACGCGTCCAGCGGAGTATCGCCGTGTGTATTTGAAGGGTCAGCTGTCTCGAGCGGCATGGGACGAGCTTCGGAAAAAGAAAGAAAATGCTCGTGCGGTTCAGGAATTGCGCCGGCGCAAGTTGCTCACGGACCGGAGGCAGGGGGGGCAAGTGATGATCAAGCTTTCGCGTGATGCGGTGGCTCTGGAATTGCGGCGGCGAATGGTGGGGGCAAAGCGTCGGCTTCCAAACGATGAATATTGCCTCGTGCTCTTTGATATTCCGGTCGGAGCGAACGCCGCGCGTGGTTTTTGGCGAAGGGTTCTTTTTGAATGCGGATTCCGTCGAGAACAGTTAAGCGCTTGGATGACGGACAAGGATGTCGTTGCTGAGATGAAAGCCCTCGTTCAACTTCTCGGCGCAGAGCATTGGGTTTCCGTTTTCCATGTGAAAACACCGCGAAAAAAGCATGACATACAATGAGCCATATGGCTCATTGTATGTCATAGAGAATTTACGTTTGAAGTGAAAGATAAGAAATAAAAAGGCCGCCTTGCCTTTTCAGATTTGGCGGCCTAGGGGCCTCGGAGTTCGAGCCGGAGCATGAGGGCGAGGACGACGCTGACGAGAATAACACCTCGCGACGAGTAGACGATTCCGAGCCGGTTGCGGTCGAGGATTGCGGCCGTGAGGGAACTGATCGCGGCGGCCAGCCAGACGCTCCAGGTCGCGAACGACTCGGTGTTCTTCTCTGTCGTCAGGAGCTGGAAGATCAGGGGGGCGTATGCGATTGCCATGACGGCTTGGAGCGCGTAGTTCGCTTCGATGCTTCTGTGCGTCAGGCGCCAGACGACCAGGATCGTGCCGGAGAGCACGAGGCAACCGATTTCGAACGTGTTGAAGCCGAGGCGTGGACCTTTGTTGACCTTTTTTGCAGGCGGATCAGGATGGTGGTATGTTGGTGTCAAAGATACGTAACATTCATTTTATGGGAGAACGAGGAATGGGATTTAATCCGGAGGAGTCTATGTCAAGAGACAAATTTAAAGCCGCGAGAGACGCGTCTTTTAAAGCTCCGAAGGAAGCTGCTCCAGAAGCAAAACCGGTCATTCCCTATGATCGTCAGACCCGGGAAGAAATGGAGTTTGATGAGGAGGGAAACATGGTTCTGATGGGCGAGCCCATTGAAGAGGCAGAAGTTATTCCTATGCCAGTGAAGAAGAAAGAAGAGCTAAAACCAAAACGCAAAGCTGCCTAAGCGGAAAGCTCCAGGTCACGGCCTGGAGTTTTTCATTGACGGCCGATCATTGACGACCACCATTTTTCATGGTATTTTCCCGCAACGACCAACCACGGAGAGGTGGCAGCCCGGTCATCCGACCGGGCGAGAGTGGTCGAATGCCTGCCGGGTCGAATGACCCGGCGTCAGACCTTATACGGAGAGGTGGCAGAGTGGTCGAATGCGTCAGACTCGAAATCTGATGTACCCGCAAGGGTACCGTGGGTTCGAATCCCACCCTCTCCGCCACAAAAAATATTCCAGCTTGTCTGGAATGTTTTTTGTGACTAAGGTGGGATTCGAACGGAGGGATGGTAAGGGAGGGACACCTCCCTTACATGCCGGGGGTGACAGGAGGCCTGAGCTTGTCGAAGGCCGACGACCAGAGGGGCGGAAGCCCCTATGGGGAGCCCCGAGCTTGCCCCGTTAGAGACGACGTCTCTAACGGGGCTTGTCGAGGGGCGACGTTCAATCCCACCCTCTCCGCCAGAAAATTCACCAATGATTGTTGGTGAATTTTCTCATTTTTTTCCGGAATCGAACGCGCGATCGTGAGGAGTTCGCCGTCGAGGGAAAGTGCCCCAACTCCCGTCGGGGCGTTTTTCGTTGTATACTGGGATCATGATTCTCCCTCTCCTCTTCACGTGGGGAACGGATCGCGGTGGGCCGTCTTGGCATTACAGTGAAGAGGTAAGCCTCGTGCTCGAAGAATTATCCCGTGCATTCATCGTACGACTCGATCCTGCGGTTCAAGAAAAATTCGCGCATCAAAACGCCGAGGACTTGCTTCAGAAAAGATAAATTATGAATCAAAAAACCATGCCTGTCGGCAGGCAGGGATTTTCACCACCTTTTTTGCTCATGGCTATAGGGCTGGCACTTGTTATTGGAGGGGCAGGGTGTCCGGCTCCAGGGACGCAAGTGGCTCCGGAATCGCTTTCTGACGAAGTTTCTTCTGCTCCAACCGAACAGCCAGAACCGCAAGTGAAAGAACAAAAACAGCCGCAAACACCAGAGGAGTCAAAACCGACAGATAAACCCGTTATTCAAAAAGAAACTCCAAAAGCTGTCGCGGAGCAGCCGCCTCAAACTCCTCTCACCTCCACTCCTATCCCTACCCCTACTCCTACGCCCGCTCCTGCTCCCGAGCCTCCTCCGCCAAAATTGGTAAACGGAAAAACGGTGGAGGAGCGCGTGCAGGAAGCGTCTGATCGGTTGCATACCGTCGGATCGGGACAACAGATCCGGGATGATTTTCCGGATGTGCAGCTCGTGTACACGGATCCCGGCGATAACAAGAATTACCCGCCAATGATATTGCCGTTTAGATACTATTACAGCCAGGAGGCGGACAGAACATTCAATATCTGCAACATTGATCTGACCGTATTCATCTGTACAGGAAAATTAGATCGTGTAATGACGGGCGAAGATGCATCGAGCGGAAGATGCGTCGTCACGCCTGTGTACGGACAACAGTATTGATATGACGATAAGAATGGACAATGTCGTTCGCGCCATGGGTAAAGTTTTTTCAGATTGGAAATATGTTATGCGCACCGTCCTCGCGGCGATGGTCATGTTCGGCGTATTGATATTCCTCCCGGCGGGCAGAGTTTCGGCGAAAGTTTTTTACTATCAAGTGACCGGTTTAGACACCGCATCGCTCGTCATCATGATATTCTTCTCAATTATTTTAGGGACGCTTTTTTCCTTGAACGTCTATTTATTCAAGAAAACGCATGAATCAAAGCACAAAATAACGGGGAAGGGCGTTCTTTCCACGCTCGCATCGTTCATGGCCGGCATTTTTGGCAGTACCGTGTGCGTCGCTTGTTTGTCTATCTTATTGGGCTTTCTCGGAGTACCAACCATTACCTTTCTGGTTGCGTATCGCCGGGAATTCTTTCTGCTGTCTGCCGCCATCGCGCTCTTCTCTGTGTATGTCGCGTGCCAGGCAGTCGTTAAGCATGAAACCTGTAAAGTATGCAGGAGATAAAACGCCCCTCCTTTCGTATCAGCTAAAGCTTGAAAATCGAGCGGGCGAGGGTGAGGAGTTCGCCGTC
This sequence comes from uncultured Gammaproteobacteria bacterium, assembly GCA_964573855.1. Taxonomy (GTDB): domain Bacteria; phylum Patescibacteriota; class Patescibacteriia; order UBA9934; family GWF2-40-263; genus CAZNKO01. The sequence goes on from CAZNKO010000025.1 coordinate 11,344, forward strand.
GGTGGCATGGGGGCCGTCCGCGGCCAGCGAATAGAGCGCGCCGTCGCGTTCAAAAAGAATGAGGCGGGTGAGCTGACAGACGCCGAGGGGGCGTTCTTTTGTTGCCTTCTGGCACTCGAGATACGACTGCTGGAGATGGAGGAAAATTCCTGTTGCGTCTCCGATCGCAACCTCTTCGAGTTCCGCATTTTGATAGCGCGCCTGCTCTTCTTCAAGCGTCATGCCAGGGCGGATGAGAAGATCCACAAATCGGTTACCGTCTTTTACGTAGACAATATCCACGGTTCCGGCCGGAAGATCAGGAGCGGCCGTTGGATATATTCCAACAACGTAAACTGCGGCGCCAGCCGTTTCTTTTGGCGCAGGAATTTCTTGGCCGAGTTTTTGTGCAGCCTCTTCAAGCGTGGCCGATTGAACGAGAGTCTCGCTTGGGGGAAGAAGCGAGATCGCGGGCGGCGGAGAGAGCCAGCGGAAGAGCTGTAAGAGGAGCCCGACGATCAGAGCGCCTGCGAAGATCATCCAGGAGAGAGGGATTTTTTTCATATTTTGAGATTCTTCGTCGCTTCGCTCCTCAGAATGACAAGAACGGCGAACAAAAGCCAGGTCATGGCCGCAAGGTCATTTTTAAAATAGGGGACGTCGACCAAGCCGTGGAGGGTCATTTCGAGAAGGGCTGCGAAGGCAGCGACGGTAACCCCCTCTAGCTCCCCCTTGAAAAGGGGGAGAACAGAACGAACAACGAGAACGGCGAGATAGATGAAGGCGAGAAGGCCAAGAGCACCAAGTTCTGTCCAAACGTTAAGGACGATCTGATGCGGATATTGAAAAATTTCCCACTCCGGATGCTTGTGATAGGGCGCGACGGCTGTTTTGTAACCTGAAAGGCCAGCGCCGAGGAGCGGACGGTCTTTCAGCATCTCGATCGTCTCGGCCCATTGCGCGCGGCGGACCGTGCCGGAGAAATCTTGGAAGGAAATTTTTTGTTCCATGTTGTTACGAAGCGGAGCAATGGTTGCGGCAAGAATGATCACGATCACGGCTGCGGCCGCTGCGAACTTTCGCGTCCGTTTGTCGAGGAGAAAGATGGCGAAGGTCGTGAGCAGAACCGCCGCGATCGCCGCCTCGCTTTGGGCTAAGATGATTGCAATGAATCCCAGAAGGACCGTTGCGATCCAGAGCCAGATTCTCGGTGTCATTCTGACCCTGAGCGAGCGGAGCGAGTCGAAGGGGAAGAATCCCAGGAGATCCTTCGTCGACCTTTCAGGTCTCCTCAGGATGACAAAATGGTTCAGGATGACAGACACGCCGATCAC
>CAZNKO010000025.1:12666-13955 GCA_964573855.1 uncultured Gammaproteobacteria bacterium
CGCGCACCATTCCCACATGCCGCCGTGCATGTCATACAGGCCGACGGCATTCGGATAGGGAAAGAGGCTGGTTACGCGGCGTTCAACGTCCCAGGGAGTTGGAATACCGACGCCCGTTATAAATTGGAAAATGGCGATGATCGAGACGAAAAGAGATCCAACCGCGAGAGCCATGAAGAGATTCTGAACATCTTCCCGATTTTTCAGAACATGGATCGCGACGACAAAGAGGAGCATGGGCTCCAAAAAATACGCGCGCCAAATGCCGGTCGCGGCCCAGTGGTTCGGTGCGACGAAGATTGCGACGGTGGCGGCGAGAAGGAGTCCGCCAAGAGCGAAGAGCCAGAATTTCGGCACGTGCAAATTCGGCCGCCATTTGCTCTCGACCACCCACGTGACAAAGACGGCGACGATCATCACTTCCAAAATGGTCGATGGAAGTCCGGCGACGGAGAACCGAAGGAGATAGGAGGGGAGGAGGGCCGCGATCAGGTACAGACCGAATTTTGCGTACATAGTGGTAACCCCGATTTATTGGTGACGGGCAAGCCGGCCAGGCATGAGCTCGAAGAGCGTTTGCTTTCGGATGCCGCCGATCATGAGCATGGCGGCGAGGTAGACCACGCCGCCGAGCAGGATTGCGAGCACGACGTGGAGATCGGGAAAGAGGCGAAGGATGGCATACATTGCGAGCGACGCCACGGTTGCTTTGACCGCAAGAAGGAGCGACGGAAGAGCTTTCGATGTTTTCCAAACCATAAGAAAGGTGAGGAGAGCGATGAGCGCTTCGGTTGCGATCGTCATGCCCGCCGCCCCCGTCATGCCAAAGCGCGGGATCGCCCAGAGATATCCTACAATTCCGAAGACGGCGGTCGCGGCATATCCCCAGATCATAGTTTTTTGTTTTTCGACCGCGACGACCGCGTGCCCGAAAAGGGTGGCGACAAACACGGCGATCATGGCCCAGATGAGGAGCTGAAGCACAGAGCCGGAGGCTGCGAATTCTTTTCCCGCGATTGCGACCGCGAGCGGGACACCGATCGCCTGTACGCCAGCGACAATGGGGATCACCATGATCATGAAGGCATCAAATGCCCGGGCCATGTGCCCTCGGAACTCCTCGCGACTACCCTTTTTCCAGTCCGCAACATGGGAAGGAAGAAGGAGGCCCATAAAAATCGTCGGGACCACCGTGAGAACATCCATAACGCGATAGGCGGCGCCGTAAAGTCCGACTTCTTCCGTGGAGCGCATAAGAGAAAGGAGGAACGTGTCGCCTTTGAGATAGA
>CAZNKO010000026.1:0-12454 GCA_964573855.1 uncultured Gammaproteobacteria bacterium
CGGGGCACTCTGAGTCCCCAGTGCCAAGCACTGGGGCTTGCCGTGCCGGTGTCAAAAATGACACAGAGGGTTTGACGATAACGCAATTTTCGACTATCCTGCCCGCACTCGGCCCCATCGTCTAACGGTTAGGACGCGGGCTTTTCAAGCCTGTAATCCGGGTTCGATTCCCGGTGGGGTCACCATCCCACGTCGCTCAACATAGTTGAGCTATGTGGGATGGTTGTTTCAAGGGAATCGAACCGGAAGGGGCTTGGGGAAACACGTTGTTTCCCCACACGTCCACGGATATGATGCCTTGACAATCAACAATTTTTTCTTTATTTTAGATTCGACAGTGCTGGGGACGACATCGCCACACATCCGAGCCACAAGCTCGGGTGTTATTTTTTGATAAAAAATGCACCCGGCGGCAGACGAGGGATCGTCTAGTCCGCGGGTGCGAGAGTGCGGCTACTTCGGCGTGCACGCGCTGACGGCCTGCTCCTTGGCGCGTCCGCATGCGGCGACGGATTCCGGGATCTTCGGGTCGTAGGTACCGCCTTGGGCCTCGTGACGGCAGGCATACGCTGCGGAACCGCGCGCGTTCGCGCATCGCTCTTTCGACGCCGCGCACTGCGCGTTGTGCTCGCGAACCTCCCGCAGACACTCGCGGTACTCGTGCGGGCGATCCATGGGGCAGGACGCCTTTGACTGCATCGCGCACACCTCCTCCGCGATGCCCGGCGACGGCGGGATCGTTGCAGCCGGGAGGCACCGGTGGACGTGCCGTTCCCCGTCCCAACCGCATTCGGTTCCCTTGCGGCATTCGGTGGACGACCAGTAGCAGTCCACCTCTGCGCGCGCCGATGCCGACGCCGAGAAGATCGTCGCGCCGATCGCGAACGCGATCGCGAGCGGGCCACCCGGGTCGTACGAGTTCTTCTGGGCCTCATGCTTTCCCTCATCCGTCATCCTGTAACAGATGATGGACGCGAAGATGATAGCGAGGCCGATCCCTCCGATCCATCCCACGAGCGGATCCTTTCCGCCCAAGAGGCCGATAGCGCACCCCCCGTAGAACAGGCCGTAGCCGATGAGGGCAAGCGGCCCCCAAATTCTCTCCAACATGGATATCCTCCTTTGTAAGGTCCACCGCTAACGTACCATGAATACCGCCCCTGTCAACCTGGCGAGAAACGTGGCGCGGAGAGGATTTTCCGGGTACAATGCCCCTGTATGGCTTCTTTTCTTTACGTTTCCCTCGTCCTTGTCCTGATTTGGCTCGCGCTCTTCTTCTTTTCGAAAGGCACGCGCCGCGAACAGATTATCATGAGTGTGGTGGGGCTTTGCCTCACGCCAGCCGCGATCCTGGTCGCCTCGCTCGATTACCGCAATCAAGCCACCATAGCCCAGCCGATCATTTCCATTGAGGACCTGCTCTTTGGGTTCGCCCTTTTCGGCATCGCCGCGGTTATTTACCAGGCGATCTTCGGCAAACACGCGGAACGCACGGCTGTCCCCCGACCGAAACGCATGGCTTCCATGTTTCGATGGGCCGCGGAACTCGTCCTCATTCTCTGCCTCTGGATCTCGATCTCGGTCGCAAGTCTCGTCATCTTTCATCTCACCTCTATCCAGTCTGTCATCGTGGGCGGGCTTTTGATCGGCATCTACATGATCGCGAGCCGCAAGGATCTTCTGACCGATGCCCTGCTTTCCGGCCTCTTTGTCGCGATCCTTATTTTTCTCACCGAACAGCTTTTCTTCGTGCGCTTGTTCCCGGAAGCGGCAGCAGAATATTGGAACACCAAAAGCCTCTCCGGTATTTCGCTCGCCGGCGTGCCGCTGGAAGAGGTGCTCTGGTCTGGGATCGTCGGCTTCACGATCGGACCAGTCTACGAATACGTGAGGCGTTGGAAGCTAAAATAACCTATGTTCCCCGCGGCGGATCGCGAGATCTCTTCTTCCACAAATGAGGATGCCTGGATCCCCGAACCCGAGGGCCAGCTTTCGATCGACGTCATTGAAACCGACCACGAGGTCATCGTCCGCTCCGCGATCGCCGGGGCGCGGGCCGAAGATTTTGATATCAACGTCACGCAGGACACAGTCACAATCCGCGGCCGTCGGACCGACAGCGAACGACTCCCCGAGCCGCACGTGAAGCACTTTGAAGAGTGCTACTGGGGCGCCTTCTCGCGGTCGATCGTGCTCCCCTGCCATGTCCGGCCCGAGGACGCGGACGCCATTTTCAAAAACGGCGTCTTGACGCTCCGGATCAAAAAGGCTCAAATGCCCTCACGGATTTCCATCATCTCGCTGGATGAATAAACATTCGCTATGCCTTCCCCTCTCGCGTGGACAGCGGACGTTCTCGAGGTCCACGGCGACCACGTGCTTTTGCATTTCGAAGATGCACAGCGCGTGAAATGGCCGCGTCATCTCCTCCCGCCGGACATTCAGATCGGAGCGCGCGTTTGGCTCGCCGCTTCCTCCCATGCGCTCACCAACCATGATCGTCATCGGGTGGGGCGCACAGTGCTGAACGAACTGCTTCACGGTTCCTGACATGTCGGACCTTTTGCACGAGCATGAAATCGCCGGCGAGCGGCATCGCGATTTGCCGCTTTTTTTCGTTCTCATCATTATGATCATCGTGGCTCTCGGTGTGGCCGTGGGAACAAGTTTTGTCTGGGCAAAACAATATGAAGGGCGCATCGCTCCAAATGTCTGGATCGGTTCGATTCCCGTCGGAGGGTTGGATACGGAAGCGGCACGGGGCCGCGCGCAGAAACAGACAGATACTTTTTTGACCCATGGCTTCACCATCGTCCTCGAGGGAGATCGGGCCATCTTGCCGCTTGCCACCTCCTCAGGCGGCGATGTGGTGGAGGATGCCGTCCTCGATCTCGAGGCCGCGGTGGCTGAGGCCGAACGTCTCGCGACAGGGAAGAATGATCTGGATCGAACGCTTTTATTCTTGCGCCTTCTCAAAGATCCGGTCCGGATTCCTCTCCCTGTCACTCTGAACCGCGAACGCGTCGCTTCCACGGTCCGCGGCCTTTTTCCGGACCGAGAACAGGCGCCTGAGGATGCGGCTTTTCAGTTCACCAAAAGCCCCGCGGGCTGGGCTGTACAAATCCTTCCCGATCGGCCCGGACAGACGTTCCAATTCGATCCTTTTTTTGAAGCGCTCACCGCGCGTCTCGCTGCCCTCGATCCTTCCCCAATTCCTCTCACGATAGACGTCCATATCCCTTCGGTTTCCCTCCAAGACGCGAGCAAGACGACGGGGATGGCCCTCGCAGCCCTGGAGCGCGCGCCCTACATTTTCACCTACACCTCCGAACGCCTGAAGCAAACCGGCTCTTGGAAGCTCCAGGCTTCGGCGCTCGCGGACATGCTTATTCCCATTCCAAGCCTGGATGGCCCACGGATCGGCGTGCAGACCGAAATGTTTGATACCTTTCTTTCGCCGATCAGTGCGGCAATTGACGTTGAAGCTCGGGACGCCAAATTCCGCATCCAGGATGGACGCGTCGTCGAATTTTCCGGAAGCAAGGAGGGGGTAAAGATTCGCCGTGACGCGACCGAAGAAGCTTTGGTGATTGCCTTGAATGATGGGGGGACGGACATCGTGCTCAGCACGGAAGTCGCGACCCCAGAACACACCACCGCAGAAGTGAACAACCTTGGTATCACCGAAGTCTTGGGGGTTGGTGTTTCTAGTTATCGCGGCTCGCCACGCAACCGTATCAAAAATATTCGGAACGGCGTGCAGCATCTCAATGGTATTTTGATTGCGCCAGACGAGACCTTCTCGCTCCTCAACGCCCTCGCCCCCTTCACAACGGAAAATGGATATCTCCCCGAGCTCGTCATCAAAGGCGACAAGATCGAACCCGAAATCGGCGGCGGCCTCTGCCAGCTCGGCACGACCACCTTCCGCGCCACCATGATGAGCGGACTCCCCGTGAAAGAGCGCCGCAACCACTCGATTGTGGTTTCTTATTATAATGATCCGGCCAATGGTAACCCAGGCACGGACGCCACGATCTATGAGCCCTACCCGGATTTCAAATTTACGAATGACACGGGCCAATACATCCTGTTTGAGGCTGAAATGCTCGAGGCAAAGCAGGAATTGCATTTCACCTTCTGGGGGACCAGCGATGGCCGCGAAGGGTCCTATACTCCCCCCGTGGTCTTGCGCTGGATTCCGGCTGGGGAATCGAAAAATATCGAAACCCTCGACCTTCCGCCTGGAAAAATAGAGTGCCAAGCCGTCCACATTGGTGCGGACACGACTTTTACCTACCAGGTGGAGCACCCGGACGGATCTCTGGACGAGGAGACCTTTGTCTCGCACTATCGTCCGATTCCAAAAACCTGTCTCGTGGGCGTGGAGATCCTTTCCACGCCACTCACAGAAAACGAAACAACACCGGCAGATACGTCAGCGCCGCCGGTGCCGTTTGAGTAATCAGGGTTATCCACAGAGACCTCTTGCATGGTTTCGCAAACACCGTATGATCGGAGTGACCCAGACCTTACGGCGTCACGTCGGAGGACCGCGGCCTCAAGAACAGACACAAAAGAAAAAGCCCGTTGTAGAGAGTGATCTGCAGGCAAGAAATTTCATCTGTGGAGAGATCAAGTCCGGAGACCTGATGCTTCCGCGAGATGAAATCCCATGCTTGTCGTGCCTGCAGGTCACCCTTTGCAACGGGTTTGTTTTTGCGACGTCATAAAATCGCGATCTGCTGGCTTGCTCCTGCGCTCCTCGCTCACCGTACGGTCTAAGTACGGCTCGCTTCGGTGCTCGTTGCGCGCCAGCATCTCATCGATTTTCTGAACGTCGCATTTTCACGGTGCCGTCCCTTCCTCCATGGAACCATAAATAATATCAGCCGGTCCCTCTTCTGTCAAGCGATGATGGTTTTTTCGCTAAGATCAGCTACACCTTTTGAATGACCTGGTCAACGATTCCGTACTTTTTCGCTTCCTCTGCATCCATAAAATAATCGCGCTCGGTGTCTTTTTCGACCTCGGCCTTCTTCTTTCCGGCGTGCTCGGCAATGATTTCGTTCAGCCGATCCTTAATCTTCAAAATCCGCTCTGCGTGGATTTTGATGTCCGTTGCTTGACCCTCGAATCCGCCAAGCACCTGGTGAATCATGATTTCGGAGTTCGGAAGAGAAAAACGTTTGCCCTTCGCTCCGGCGGCAAGCAGAACCGCGCCCATCGAGGCCGCGAGCCCAACGCAAATCGTCGACACGTCCGGCTTCACGTACTGCATGGCGTCGTAGATCGCGAGCCCGGCCGTGACAGAGCCCCCCGGAGAGTTCACGTAGAGTTTGATGTCCGCGTTCTTGTCCTGGCTCTCGAGAAAAAGCATCTGCGCGATCACGAGGTTCGCAACCGTGTCATCAATGTGCGTGCCAAGAAAAATAATCCGATCTTTGAGAAGGCGCGAGTAAATATCATACGCCCGCTCCCCGAGATGTGTTTTCTCGATGACCGTCGGGATCAAAATTTGGCCTTCGACCCGCTCAGGCCACCGTGAGCTTGTCGAATGGTGTGATTTGATGTCTGACATAATATATTTTTTTGTCATTCTGACCCGCCACAACTTCGCAGATGTTGGCGGGGAAGAATCTCTACGAAGATCCTTCCCCCGCCGTCGGCGGGGTCAGGATGACATCATAGCAGTTTTTTCATTTTCTGTCACGAGCCAATTTCCTTCGGAATCCGGGGCAAATCTGGCATTTGGGATTGTAAATCCGGCTGCTTTCACATGTCCCCCGCCCCCGAATGTCTTTGCAAGAGCCGCGACATTGTACTTGAGGGACCGCATGCTGACCTTGATGCCCCCCTCAATCGTCTCGCGCATCACAAACACGGAATGTTCGTTGATGACAATGTTCAAAAAATCTGAAAGGCCGTCAATTTCATCATCCTGAACCCCAGCTTCCTCAAGATCGCGCCGCGTGAGAAAGGTCGTCACGATCTCGTGGTGAGGGTGTTTGTGCAAGCGCTCGAGGGCGACCCCCCACAACCGGAGCACGGCAACCGATCGGTTTTGGTAAATGATGCGGAGGACATCTTGGATCCTGGCGCCGGAGAGGACAAGATCGGATGCGGCACGAAACGCGCGCTCGTCGGTCCCGCTGTTTGAAAACACCGTGGTGTCAAAACAGATCCCCGTGAGAAGACAAGTCGCGGCCTCGCGGCTCGGGATGATATTGTTCGATCGAAAAAATTGATACACGACTTCCGCGGTCGCGGGAGCGCCGACGACTACGAGATTCACGTCGCCATAGCGCGGGTTCGTGGCATGATGGTCCACATTCACGACCGTCGGCTTCCCGGGAATTTGCGACACGAGCCCGCCCACGTACTTTCCGTCCGAACAATCAAAGCTCACGACAAGATCTATCGTCGGGTCATTCAGGACGGTCGGATCGTGCGTGCACAGGTGCGCGTGCGGGAGCGCGCGATAGCGCTCGGGCACGGGTGCTGACACATGCACGCGAACGTCTTTCCCCAGACGCTTCATATAATCCACCAAGGCGAGCGAGGACCCGAGTGAATCCCCATCAATCCGCTCATCCGAAATAAACAAGGGATGTTTGGCCTTGAGAAGCAGCTCATGAATCTGGTGGGAAAGATAGGGTTCCATAACGAACGGGCCACTCTACCGTGAACGGAAAAAAGGGTCAATGATTCGCAAATGACGAGAAAGTTCGTACCCCTCACAATGTTTTAATAGTCCAAGATAGGACGAGATATTGATACGATCTACACGTCTCATCATCCTCTGTTTTGTTTTCGTGCGAAGCACGCGGTAATGCGGGAGTGTCACATAGCCGAGAAAGTCCAAACCTTGAGAGAATCTACGAATCTCAACCTTCCAAGGATGGAGCCGGAGCCAACGCTCCTGCCAGAGCCACTGTTCGATGAAAGGGATGAGAAGCGAAAGATATTTCGGATCTTCATGGAGAATCACGGCGTCATCCGTATATCGGAGATAATGCCTGATACGGAGCCCGTCTTTGATAAAATGATCAAATGCATCCAGATAGACATTCGCGAACAATTGGCTCGTCAGATTGCCGATCGGGATTCCGCGGGGTTGAAGAGTGTCTTGTAGCGACCCCCCCCCCGACGGAATGCGACGCTGAGAAACTCCCGACGATATTCTGAAGGAGATCGAGAACTCTCCCCATTTTTCCGCCAGAGGCGGACCAGCCTCTGGCTGGCAAGGGGGAGTTGGAGGGGGTTACCGAAAGCTTGCGACCGAGAATCTCCATCAAAATCCCGTGATCCACCGAATCGAAGAACTTTTGAATGTCGAACTTCAAAGCATAACAGGTTTTCGTATAATTCCTGCTCACGTTCCTTGCAAACACTTCTAATCTCCTCACCGCCGCGTGCGTCCCTTTCCCTTCTCGACAGGAATAGCTATCAAAAACGAATGAACGCTCAAACAGCGGGCTAAGCACGCGAACGACAGCGTGATGGACAAGCCGATCCCTGACGCTCGCTTTATGGATGACGCGATGCTTCGGATCAAAGATATGGAACCGATGATACGGGCCGTGGCGATAGCGGCCAGTCGCCAATTCTTCCTGCAGGGCAAAGATATTGTCCTCCAGGTGCCGCTCGAACTCCTGAACGTCCACTCTCCCCCGCTTGCCGCGGCGGAACTCACGCCAAGCGGAAAATAAATTTTCTAAAGAAATGATCTGATCAAACATATGTACGACATTCATGATGCGCCGGTCTTCCAACTCACATTTGATTTATTAAAGGATTATCACCTCTTGCGTCTGAAATTCCCTAAAACGGAGAAATATACGCTGGGTGAACGGATTGAAGATCAACTCCTTGCCGCACTTATTCAAATAACGGAGGCCGGCCGAGCGAAAAAAGAATACAAAATAACCCCCATTGATCAGGCGATCGCCAAAACTGAAACGGCGGTCATTCTCTTCCGTCTTGCCAATGAAATGAAACTCGTCATGGGAAAACAATATGTTGATATCCAGGAACGACTGCATCGCGCGGGTCAGATGCTTGGCGGTTGGAGACGATCCTGTTAAAAGAACGCCTGTATGGGCGTTCTTTTCCGCAGACACACCCGCGGGAGGCCGAGCCGTAGTTCGGGTTCCTGTTCTGCACGTCGTTCGCGTTCAGCTTCGGCCGGTCGTTGTCGAACCAGTTCACGTACGGCGCGTTGATCTCGCTGTAACGGGACCTCCGTCTGTTGTCAGCCCCCGTCCATGGGCACCGTTGCTTCCTCCTCGGTGAAGGTCGCAACTGAATTTCATTCGGGAGCGGTCTCCCCAAGAAGCCGACAAGGAGTGTCTTCGGTTGAAGCCGCGCGCCCAGGATTCTCGCGAATCCTGGCTCGGGCGGATTTCAGCAAAGGATTTCGGGGACAGCCGGCCTTGGCCGACCATGCACGACCCTACTCTCAACAACATTTTACAAAAGATTCAGGATTAAAAATAGCCCCGCACCTTCTCACGAAGATGCGGGGCAGAAAACGCAGGACTTCAGGAGATAGGGATCACCTGACTCCCGCGGGAGGCCGAGCCGTAGCGCGGGCCCCCGCCCTGCACGTCGTCCGCGTGCAGCTCCGGCCGGGCGCGGGCGAACCAGAGCACGTACGGCGCGAAGAACTCGCTGTAACGGGACCCGGGGAGATCGACCGCGTGGTGACGGAGCGACTTCTCGTGCTGAACCGGCAGGTGCAGGCCCTCGGAAGTGACGAGCCCGACTTCGTCCTGGGCGTAGGTCTCGCGGACGTCCTCCACAGCGCGACCCAGGTTCCGCGAGCCGTCCTGGAAGAACGCGACGTAGCGCATGAGGGGCTTGCCGTCCTTGCCCTTCGGTGCGTCGACGAGATCCGTGCAGTTCGCGAACTTCGCGTACTCCACGATCGAGCCCAACGCGATGAGCTTCTCGGGCGCGATCGTGCGATCCACGAGCAGGACCTGGTCGAACCGACCGGCGTACTCGGGCGGCTGGGTGACCGACTTCGGCCAGAGCGCGCGGTACTGCTCCGCGCTCATCCCCGAGGCCTCGTGGTAGCCTGCGCGGATCATGGCCTCGATGTTCGACGTGAGGTCGAAGACCTTGCCCTCGGCCGAGAGTTCGCGGATCGCGTCCAGGATCGCGGCACGCAGCTCGTTGCCGCGCGCGAGAACGCGCTGGGCGCTCTTGTCGTCGAGTTTCACGGCCTCGATGGCCGTTTCGGCCGCGTCTTCCGCGACCCGAACGATCTGCTTCCTTTGTCCAGATGTGAGCGATGCTTTCATCGTCATCATCTCCTTTTTTGAAGAACAGCACGGAACCCGCCGTGCCGGTTTTCCTTCATCTTTGGACTCTTTCCGCAGACGTCGGAAGAGAACAAGAATAGTGTATTTTGGCCAAAAAGTCAAGAGACGATATAATGCGGCTTGTTTCTATGTATCTCACGAAACTCGAGCTTCAGGGCTTCAAAACGTTTGCCAAAAAAACCTCTCTTTTCTTTCTCCCGCCCAAGGGCAATCGGGTCCCGATCACCTCGGTGGTCGGCCCGAACGGGTCCGGAAAATCCAACCTCGCGGACGCGATCCGCTGGGTTTTGGGCGAGCAAAGTTTGAAATTGCTTCGCGGAAAAAAGTCCGAGGACATCATCTTTTCCGGCTCCCAAGGCAAGTCGCGCTCGGGACTCGCGGAAGTTTCGCTCACGTTGAACAATGAAGATCACGTGATGCCGATTGATTTTGCCGAAGTCACGATCACGCGCCGCTGGTACAGAAGCGGCGAGTCGGATTACCTTGTGAATGGGGCCTCGGCACGCCTCGCCGACATTCAGCTTCTTCTTGCCCAAGCAAACGTGGGACAAAAATCCTACTCGGTCGTGGGCCAAGGCATGGTGGATCATATTTTGGTTTCCACGCCGGAAGAACGAAAAGCGTTTTTTGATGACGCGACCGGCGTTCGACACCTCCAGCTTAAGCGCCACGAGGCCATGCTGAAACTCACGCGCACCTACGAGAACTTGGCCGAGGTAGAAATGCTTTTGCAGGAAATCGAGCCCAGAATGCGGAGCCTGAAGCGCCAGGTCTCGCGCCTCGAACAGCGTGAGGAAGTGGAAAAAGCCCTGCGACAGATGGAGCGCGACTATTACGGCACGCTCTGGTGGCAGCTCCAGGATCAGCTCACCGAAGTCAAAGGGCGATTCACAAAAATTGATGAGGAAGTAAAACGGGAGCGGAAAGGGCTCTCCGAGCTTGAGACGCGCGTCACGGCGCTCGAAAAAGAAGAACGTGGAAAAGAAAAAAAGAGCGCGGATTTGGTGGCGCTCCAACGGCAGTATCAAGAGCTCCAAAATAAACGGACGAAACTGCGCGATGAGCAGTTTGAAATTCAAAAACAACTCGAACTTTCAAAAGTGCGGGCCGAGTCGAACTGGTCGCCGCTGCCGCTCACGAAAATTATTGAGGAAATGACAGGGGTTGAAAAGGCTTTGAGGGCTTTGAAGGCTCTGAAGGCGATCGAGGCAATACAAAAGGCCATCGAGGACGTTCTCGCCCAAGCCTCGAAGCTCGTCTCCCGGCTCCAGCGCCCGAGTGCGGAGGACACAAAGCCGGATCCGAAGCTCGAAACACGCCTCAAAGAACTTCAAGCCGAACAAGCGGTCGTGGAAGACCAGCTCGCGGCCGTTCAGAAACAGATGGAGTCCCAAGTGACAACACAAAAAGAAACGCACGGCGAGCTCCTCCAGCTTGAGCGTGATCTGCGCACGGGGCAACAGAAACTTCACCTCCTCGAAAACCAGCGCAACGGAATTTCGATCGAGTTGGCACGGCTCGAGGAGCGGCAAAACAACCTTTCGCGGGAAATGGATGAACAGCTTTATGGCCGAGGCCAGGGGGTGAAGATCGGCCGCGAGCTCGCGTTTGAAATCCGCACAAAACGGGTGCTGAAATTTTCAGACACAGACAAGCTGTATCCTGAAATCCAAAAACTTCGCTACAAACTGGAATTGATCGGCGGCATTGATCCGGAAACGATCAAGGAGTTTGAGGAAACCAAAACACGTTTTGATTTCTTGGATACGCAAGTCACGGATCTCAAAGGGGCCGTCGAAGATACGGAAAAAATCATCGATAATCTCGACGAAGAAATACGCACGCAATCCGAAAAGTCCTTCCGCGACATCAACAAGGAATTCCAGCGGTTTTTCAAAATTTTGTTTGGCGGCGGCTCCTGTTCGCTCGTGAAATTGACGAAAGAGGAGGTTGAAGAGGAGGAAGACGCACGTCCCCCTTTTCAAGGGGGACAACAGGGGGTTACCGAAGAAATGCGTCATCACGAAGAAGACACCTCGATCGAAGCGATCCGCCATCGCGTGAAAGAACGGGAAGATCGCGTCGTCGGCATTGACATTCAAGCAACGCCGCCGGGCAAGAAACTCAAGGCCTTGAACCTGCTCTCGGGCGGCGAGCGCGCGCTCGCCTCGATCGCGCTCATTTCTGCGATCATGGCTGTGAACCCGAGCCCGTTCGTGGTGCTCGATGAGGTGGACGCCGCGCTCGACGAAGCAAACACAATCCGCTTCGCCGCGATTTTGGAGGAGCTCGCGAAACTCACGCAGTTCATCATCATCACCCACAACCGCACCACCATGGAAAAAGCGGACCTGCTCTATGGTGTGACCATGGGCGACGACGGCATCTCAAACCTCCTCTCGGTCAAACTCGAGGACATGAAAGAGACGGCCAGCGCGAGACGATAAAAAAAGGGGGGTCATGAAGACCCGCCCAAAAGAATCCTCCGGATTGATGCCACGACTCTCGCTTTGCAGTCTTGCCGCCCGCAGCAAGACACGACGACCTCATGTCCGTCCCTTTTCCCCTTGCCAACGATCGACGCACGCCGTTCGCAGAACAGGCAGGACTCTCCTCCATATCTGTCCGGTTCGGCCTGCTTCCGAAAGTAAACCCGAACCGTCTTCGAGGATTTCCTCATCAGTTTGTTCCTCCTTTTTCTCTTTTCTCACACCATGTGAGGAATCATCAAAACAAAATTTCACGCCTGTGTCAAGCCGCATCGGATGGACGGCGGACTCCGGTGCCAAGCACCGGAGCCTGCAATCCCGCCGTCCAACGTCAGATTTCCTCGGTTTGCTCCAGGATGTACCGGTCTATCTGCTCTTTCGTAAGCCCAGGGCCGATGCTTCGCACGAAGTATCCCTGTACCCACAGCTCGCCGCCCCAGTAGTCTCGTTTTAGTTCCGGATACCATGCAAACAGGGCCCTCGTGCTTATCGACTTCAGAATCTGGGCGGCTTCGCTGGGAGCAATCCGAGGGGGTGCGGTCAGGGTGAAATGGATGTGGTCTGACAACAATTCGATCGTGCCTGTAACACGGGAGTGATATTTTCCTCTTCGCGGGGAATGAATTTTTCCGCCTC
>CAZNKO010000027.1:0-11966 GCA_964573855.1 uncultured Gammaproteobacteria bacterium
TTTTGTGGATATTGCAGAATGTCAGAGTAACACATACGACTTCTAACGGGGCATATTATAAAATCATGCCGCCGGCATGGAACAAAATTCCGAGGACCGCGGCCGGAAGCGCCACGAGATAGATAAGAAATAAGAGACAAGCGACAAGAGACCAGGCGGCCACTCCGATCCCGAGCACGACAATCATGATGAGCCGGATGAAAAAACTGATGAGGCGGCCGGAGAGCTGCGACTCGCCGTACATGGGCACGAACAAGTTTTTCACCCAAACGCTGAAGCCGAGCGTCGCGGACGCGATCTTCACACTCCTCCCAACCCAGGCCACGGCGATGGCGAGCCCGCGGGTATACCACCAGAGCGGAAACGCCGCGATTCCGCCAAGAAAATCAACGAAAAAATAGCGGACAACGAGCGAAACTCCTGATGTATTAGCCATAATTTTTCCAATTTCTCACATCCAACCACCCACTTCCAACATTGTGGATAATTTTACCACGCACCCCTTCTTTCCGGAATGCGCGAGGCGTATCATGGATTCAGACCTAGGCCACAAGGAGGGCCACGCATGACCGCTACTGCTCTCAAGTTGCTTCGGCTGGAATTACAGGAGTACGGACGACCGAGGCGCAGACGGGATCGGGAGCGTGTGCGGAAGGTTCCTCCTCGTCCGCCCCCGGTCTTTCTCCGGCTCGTTCCACCACCCCACCTGCGCCCGAACCAGTCCTGGAACAGGGTGTGTCCGTCGAGTGGATGTCCTGCCCGAAGTGCCAGAAGGAAAGGCAGCTCTACCAGATCGTGAACAGGATCACATCTACATCCAGGACTCGCATCGCCCGGTGCATCCGGTCGACCTGCGAGTTCGAGACGATCCTGCCTCAGACGTAAGTGAGGGGCCGCCGTGCTGGTCGTCCGTCCGCTTGTTTGCGGACGACCAGTATTTTTTCCACCCATCCCGCCGCATCGGCGGGTTTTGGTTTTTGATTGATAAATCCGCCTTCGCCCCGCCTCTGGCGGGGCTTCGGCGGGTTCTTTGTTATCTTTTATTTGTGATTAAGGAGAAAGAAAAAACGGGCAACCTGTCGTAGGCTGCCCGCAAAGATGGTGATCACCGGCCAACAAGCTGCCGATGATTAGAACCGCATCCCCTCGCGCCGCTCCTGCTGGCGCTCGGCCGCACGCCGACGGTTGCGCGCCTGATGCTTCTCGTGACGCGCCTGCTTCTGCCCCGGCGTGAGCGTCCAGGTCGCGAAGTGCTCGACCGGGTAGAGCAAGAGCTCGAGCTGGGTCACCGAGGCCCCCTCGATGCGGGGGAGGTTCACCGGCTTACCGTCCGCGTCGAGCCGGTAGCCGAGCCGCGTGAACTTCTCCTCGAGGCGCCTCTGGAGCGCGCGCTTGCGCCCCTGCTCGGGCATGTCGCCGAACAGGACCACCTGCTTCCCCCCCTTGGCGTCCACGTACTCGAGCCGACCCTTTGAGAGCATCATCTGGATGATCTCGTGGCTGACCGCGCTCGCGCTCGGGACCAGCTCGCCGGTCTTCGGATCCCGCAGGAAGACGTAGGTCATCGTGTCCGTCCTCTGGTCCAGGATCTTGAGCCCGCGGCGCAGCTCGAGAAGCCTCTCTGGAAGGTTCACTTCCCCGTTTCCGTTCGTCATGTGTCTCTCTCCACATGAGGATGGTTAGTTTCTGCTCTTCCACCGCCTTCTCCTCAAAAGGCGACAGAAGACAGGAACGAACGAAAGCCACCGCACTTCGCGGTGGCATGGCTGATTTCCCTTTGAAATACACCTTATCAAGCCATGCCCCGCGCCACATCAACAAACCAAATGTTGCAAAGGCCCTTCACGAGCTTCGCAATCATGAGGTTAAACGTGTAGCGCGTCTTGGTCATAGCTACTATCCAAGCTAATCTGCAGGCCAAATCCTGTCAAATCGACTGTGGATAAAGTACAAAAAGTGTTCAAGATAACGAAGAAATCACAAAATACCGGCCTTTTCCAGGCTTTGGTAATGGTTGAGACGAAAGCGGAGAATGAATTCAAGAACCTTCCCGCGGACCGGCAGAAGTTCCAAACCGTGTTTTTGGGCAAACCCGCGGATCCGGTCCACGGCTCCCAACATGTCAGATTCCGATTGCACCATGAGCTCAATCTCCCCGATCTCGTACCCAAAATCCATCACATCAAGATCAATCACAAACCCTTCCTTTTTGTACTTCCGGCGGATGGTCTTGATGGTCGCAAACGGCTCGTACCCTGTTTTCGCAAGATCAGCCCCGAGATCATTCCCTGCAGGAAGCCGAAGCGCGGCCCGGATCTCCCCTTCTGTCGTGAGCTCCCGGTACTGATCCGCAGCGCGTTTCGAGAACCCAAGCGCGTGGAGCGGCTCTTTCAATTCCCATTTCCCGTCCCGAAGCCGAAGCCAGCGGTCTTTCGTCGTCAGTTGAAGATCCGCCGTGTCGTAATACGTGTCCGTCATGATCTTTTCCGAGACAAATTCAGCCCCATCGGTCAGAGCCCGCTTCCCTTCTTCCGTGATCTGAAATTTTCGTTCGACTTCGATCATAGCGTCCCCATCATTGAAAAAAATTCCCTGATCCACATACGGTCCGATCGGACCTTATGTGGATCAGACGTTTTTGACGAATTTATGACTTATCAATGGCTTTCCGCAACTCTTCCATCAACCGGAGATAAAATCGTAAGTTGTGAATCGTGGCTAAACGATACGCCAGCATCTCACCGGTCGCGAACAAGTGACGAAGGTATGCTCGGGACGTGGTTGCGCACGTTTCACAGTCGCAGAAAGGATCGATTTTTTCTTCTGCAAATGCGTACTCTTCGTTGGTGATATGGAATTTATTATAAAAAAGGTTCGCGGGGTCGTAGGGCCGTAGGTTCGCAGAACCAAACCAATCGATCGTCGCGGGATCTTTTGCCCAAACAAAAAGCGTTCCGTGACGAGCGTTCCGAGTTGGAAGAACGCAATCGAACATATCAATCCCCGCGTTCACGTTTGCGACGATCTCTTCCGGCATGCCGCCGCCCATAAAGTAGCGCGGCTTGTCTTTAGGCAGAATGTCGCAGACGAATTTTGTGATGCGATACATGTCCTCGCGCGGCTCCCCGACCGAAAGTCCGCCAACCGCGTAGCCGTCAAAGCCAATGTCCATGAGCCCGCGGGCGGATCGTTCGCGCAGATCCTCGTGCGTTCCGCCCTGAACGATCCCGAAGAGCAAACGGGTCCTGCCACCGATCTTCCCCGTCAGTGCTCGTTTCACTGCGCGCTGCCGGGGTCCCCAATCGGTGTCACCCGTTTGCTCCATGGCGCTCTTGCTCCTCTCCGCCCATCGGAGCGAGCGTTCCATCGCGTCCTCAAACCGCTCCCGGCTCGAGGTTCCGTCTGCCACATCATCAAACTGCATGGCGATGTCCGAGCCAATCGTTGTCTGCATCTCCATCGAACTCTCGGGCGTGAGCTTCACCCGCGTTCCGTCAATGTGGGATTGAAACTCAACCCCGTCCTCGGTGATCTTGTTCCTCTTTGCTAAACTAAAAACCTGGTATCCCCCGCTGTCGGTCAAAATCGGCTTCTCCCATCCCATCAATTTGTGGAGACCGCCGAGTTTTTTTATCCCCTCAAAACCTGGACGCAAAAGAAGATGATACGTATTTGAGAGAATGATCTGCGCTCCGAGCCTCTCCACATCGCCGACCGAGAGCGTTTTCACGGACCCGTGCGTTGCAATCGGCAGAAAAAATGGGGTCTCGACAACCCCATGCGGCAGAGTGAGCCGCCCTCTTCGCGCCCCTCCGCGAGTTTTCAAAAGCTCAAACATATCCATTTTTGTCATTCTGAGCGAAGCGAAGGATCTCCGGGAAGATTCTTCGGCCTTCGGCCTCAGAATGACATTCATTCTTTCAAATCGAGCTCCTCCAATAATTTCTTTTGCTCCCGCGAGACTTTTTTCGGCGTCGCGACTTCGATGATCACGATCTGATCCCCGCGGCCGCCGCGGACTGGTACACCCTTGCCGCGGAGGCGAAACTGCGTGCCGGTTTGCGTGCCGGCCGGAATTTTAAGATCCACGACCACCAGCCCTGAGCTTGTCGAAGGGTCCAGCGTTTCGACTTCGACCATGTCTCCGAGCGCGGCCTGAGTGAAGCCAACGCGTTTCGTCGAAATGATCGTGGAGCCTTCTCGCTCAAATCGTGGATCAGATTCCACATGGATGTTCACGTACAAGTCTCCAGCCGGGCCGCCCTTGACCGCTTCCCCCTCGCCGCGCACCCGCAGCACGGAACCGTCCTCGACACCGGACGGAATCGTGACGGTAAAAGTTTTCTTGGATCTCTCAATGCCGCTCCCGCGACAATTTTCGCACGCAACGTTCGGCCGCTCGCCGCGGCCCTCGCAGGCGGGACAGGCCGTCTTTGTTTGCATGAGCCCCAAAATCGTTCTCTGGGTTTGAACTCGGATTCCGCTCCCATTGCATTCGCCGCAGGTTTTCATCTTTGTGCCTGGCTCGGCCCCGACACCGCCGCAGCGCGCGCACGCGCTCGACTTCGTGAGTGTGACTTCCCGATCCGCCCCGAATACCGCATCGCGAAAACTCACATCCACATCCACGCGAACATCTTGTCCACGCTTTTGGCGCGCTCGGCGTCCGTCGGAAAACCCAAACAGATCCCCGAAAATATCTCCGAGATCTTCAAAGCCGGCGCTGCGAAAACCTTCAAAGCCCTCCCAGCCAGAGGCTGGTCCGCCTCCGGCGGAAAACCCGCCAAAGCCTCTCCCCCCGTTCTCAAACGCCGCCGAACCGAACTGGTCGTACTTTTTGCGCTTGTCCGGGTCCCCGAGCACCTGATAGGCCTCGTTGATCTCTTTGAACTTTTCCGTGTTGCCGCCGGATTTGTCTGGATGGTGCTGGTGGGCGAGTTTCCGGAACGCTTGCTTAATCTCCTCCGGCGACGCGTTCCGGTTCACACCGAGAATGTGGTAGTAGTCTTTGGACATGAGATAGGTTCGGACCTTCAATGCCCTTTCCCTGGATTAATCACAAGATACGTGAGGTGCGCGAGCATCCCGAGAAACAAAATCACGATGAGGCCGGTGAGCAAATGCCACTGCCCGAGGGCATAAAACGTGTGCACGATCTGCGGGCACGCCTCGGGCGGCGGCATCACCACGGTCTGCGTGCACTTCGACGAAACCTCGAAGTAGCCGACCAATTGTTCCTCAAGCGTCATAGTTATTTCTTTTCCTTAAACTCCGCGTCAATCGGCCCATCCGGTCCCTTTCCTTGTCCCTTGTCACTTGTCTCTTGTCCCTGCGCGTACATTTTCGTCCCGACTTTTTGCGCCGCAGTCGAGAGTTCATCCGCCGCCTTCTTGATCGCGGCGTGGTCATCACCATCTTTCACTTTTTTGAGCGCCTCGATTTTTTCTTCAATTTCTTTCTTTTCATCCGCCGTGACTTTACTGCCGGCTTCCTTCAACATCTTCTCCGTCGTATAGATCATGGTCTCGGCCAAATTCTGATGCTCCACCTTTTCGCGTTTCTTCTTGTCCTCCTCGGCATGAAGCTCTGCGTCTTTCTTCATTTTTTCAATTTCTTCTTTCGAAAGCCCGGCCGAAGAGGTAATGGTGATGGTCTGGCTCTTGTTGGTCGCCTTATCCGTCGCGGACACGTTCACGATGCCGTTTGCATCAATATCAAACTTCACCTCAATCTGCGGGATGCCGCGCGGGGCCGGCGGAATGCCGGAGAGAATGAAACGCCCGAGCGTTTTGCTGTCACCGGCCATCTCGCGCTCGCCTTGAAGCACATGGATTTCCACCGTGGTCTGACTGTCCGCTGCCGTTGAAAACACTTGCGACTTCGAGGTCGGGATCGTGGTATTGCGTTCAATAAGTTTCGTCATGACGCCCCCGAGCGTCTCAATGCCAAGCGAGAGTGGAGTAACGTCAAGAAGAAGCACGTCCTTCACTTCTCCGCGCAAAATTCCGCCTTGGACCGCAGCGCCAACCGCGACCACTTCGTCCGGATTGACGCTGATGTTCGGTTTCTTTCCAAAAAATTCCTCAACGGTTTTGAGGACGAGCGGCATGCGCGTCATCCCGCCCACCATAATAATTTCCTCGATCTGTTTTTTATCGAGCTTCGCGTCCTGGAGCGCTTGGCGCACGGGCCCAAGCGTCTTCTGCACGAGCCCGCCGACCAATTCCTCGAGTTTTGCTCGCGTGAACGTCATGACGAGGTGCTTCGGCCCGTTCGCGTCAGAGGTAATGAACGGCTGGTTCACTTCTGTTTGCTGGGCCGTGGAAAGCTCAATTTTCGCCCGCTCGGCCGCATCCTTGATGCGCTGAAGCGCGAGCGCGTCCTTGCCAAGATCAATCCCCTCCTGATGCTTAAACTCCGCAATAATCCAATCAATAATCACGCGATCGAAATCATCACCGCCCAAATGCGTGTCGCCGTTCGTGGCCTTCACTTCCACGGTGTCCGCAGAAATTTCCAAGACCGACACGTCAAACGTGCCGCCGCCCAAGTCGTACACCAAAATTTTCTGACCTTTCTTTTTGTCGAAACCGTAGGCGAGCGCCGCGGCTGTCGGTTCATTGATGATGCGCAAAACCTTGAGCCCCGCGATTTCGCCAGCGACTTTCGTCGCGTGCCGCTGGGAATCGTCAAAATACGCCGGAACGGTGATGACAGCTTCCGTGACCTTTTCCCCGAGCCGTTCCTCGGCATCGGCTTTCAATTTCTGAAGGACCACGGCGGAACTCTCCTCGGGCGTGTGCTCCTTTCCGCCCATCATCACCCCAACTCCCTCACCACGATGCACGATTTTGTACGGCATCACCTTCAAATCACGTTGAACCTCGGGATCGTCCCAGCGGCGCCCGATCAACCGCTTGATCGAGAAGAGGGTGTTCTCCGGATTCGTCACGGACTGGCGCTTCGCCGAGAGCCCAACCAACCGCTCGCCGCTCTTCGTCACGGCAATCACCGATGGGGTCGTGCGCGCCCCTTCCTTATTTTCGAGCACCTTCGGCTGTCCGCCTTCCATAATAGCGACACACGAATTGGTGGTTCCAAGATCAATTCCGATAATTTTTGGCATAGATGTGTAGAGAGTTGATAGTTCGTTGTCCGTGGCTCGTGATTCGTGGCTCGTAGAGAGATGTTTTCCGAACGACGATCTACGAACTACGAGCTACGGTCTACTTATTGATAATCACCTTCGCGGGCCGAACGATTTTTTCTCCAAGTTTCCATCCACGACTTACGATCTCGAGGACGACGTGGTCGGATTTCCCTTCTTCGTGCCGTTCGGACGCGGCTTCGTGAAGGTTTGGATCAAATATGTCGCCGACTTCTCCGAAAGGTTTGAGGCCAAGGTCCTTCAGTGCATCCTCCAGCTCTTTTCGCACATGGAGAACGCCAGAGAGCCACTGTTTCATTTTCGGATCATGACCATCAGGAGCGAATCTCACGGCAGCATCGAAATGATCGAGAACCGGGAGCATGCCGTGCGCCGCGCGCTCGAGGGCGTGCACGCGCATGTGCGTGCGTTCGCGCGCGAGGTCTTTTTTCAAATTATCATAGTCCGCAAGCGCCCGTTTCCATCCGGCAAGATATTCATCACACTGCGCACACGTCTTCTCCTTGTCCCTTGTCACTTGTCCCTTGTCACTTTTCTCACTCATACATCTTCATCAAGAATTTCCGCCGCACTTTCCACAAGCCCAAGATTCTTTGCGTAATCCATTCGGACCGGGCCCACCAGCCCCAAAATCCCAATGTGGTTACTCGGGAGCCGGCACTTTACCATGATGGCTGCCATGTTTTTTCCAAAAGGATTCTCCTCACCGATCATGACCTGCGGTTCGCGTGGCACGCGTTCAAAAATTTCACCCATGACTTCATCAAACCGGTCCACGAGCCCGGAGAGCGTTTTCAAAATCGCGAGATCGCTGAACTCGGGCTTCGAAAATAAATTGGAAACGCCGGTATAGTAGCTTGAGCGCGAATCAAACGCAATGATCGCCATCTCGCCCGAAAGATCCACGAGGGTCCGCGCAAGCGCTTTCATGGTTGCTTCTTCGCTTTGGGTTTCATGAGTGACGGTGCGGAGACGATCAATAAATCCTCCCTCATGCTTTGCCTCCACGAAATGTTTGAGATAGTAGACGAACGCTTGCTCGGTCGGGATACGGCCCGCGGACGTGTGCGGTGCCCGCAGATACCCCGCGTCCTCGAGAACGGCCATATCGTTCCGGACCGTGGCCGAAGACACCTCGAGCCCGTGGCGCTCCGCAAGCCATTTTGAACCAACCGGCTGGGCTGTGCGGATATATTCATCTACAATAAGTTTCAGAATCGTTTCCTGGCGAGGATCCATAATTTATTCCCCGAGCTTGTCGAGGGGCCTAGATCTTCGTCGATTATTCCTTCGACAGGCTCAGGAAATAATCGACTTAGCACTCCCAATTATAGAGTGCTAAATACAGATGTCAAGCGTAAAATTGCAGTAATTTGACGGGGGGAGAAAAACGATCTAATTTTAAATTAGTATGCTCGAGAATGGGCGAACAAAAACCTGGTCCAGCTTCTCTTCGTTTCAGATCAATCGCTGAGACCGAGGTGACTTGCATTTGAAGAACAAAACTGCCTCGGTCCGGCAGTTTTTTGTTCTTTCAAGGAGATCAAAATGGCCGATCAAACGACGTGGGATGGAAAAAACTGGGTCCTTGCAGTCGAATCATCTAAAGACGGTGATGATCTGGTTATTCGCGACGGCGACGAAAAACCTTCAGAGGGGGTCGATGTTTGGCCCATCGTCATCTGCTACAAAAAAGCGGTGGTGGAAACAGTTCGAGAAGTCATCCTGCAAACGGTTGGGAAAGAGGCGGTCATCAGCCGTATGATGTTCCCCCCGGAACGGCTCGACTCTCGATGGGTCGAACTCGACAAGCTTATCGGACGGATCTTGGAATTGGCGAGTTAACTCATCCCTGACCTTCAACCCACGAAGGCACACGTGTGTGTTTTCGTGGGTCTTTTTCTTATGCTAAAGCTCCCCTATAATCAATTTTATATGATCACGACGAACCTTGTTTTTATCCTCCGTGGCGACGAGGTGCTGCTCGCCATGAAAAAACGCGGGCTTGGGACCGGAAAATGGAATGGGCCGGGCGGCAAGGTGAAGGGAAAAGAAACGCCCGAGGAGGCCGCAATCCGGGAGACAGAGGAGGTTGGACTCAATGTGGGACAATGACGTGATCTGGCTTGATGATGTTCTCCGCGGCGGAAGCGTGAGCATGCGCTTTTATTTCACGCCAGAGAACAAACTCGATCACCACGAGCCGCTCACATAAAATCCGAAGCACCAAATCCGAAATCCGAAAAAATCGAAAATCTGAAATCCTAAATTTTAAATTTTACACTTTGAATTTTGGACTTCTTCGAATTTTCCCCATTTCAAATTTCGAATTTAACTCACTACCTGATGCGCCTTCCCAAGCGCTGCCCAACCTGTAGCGCGCAATTTTTTCTTTTCCAAAAACTCGCGGAATTTTTCTCCTCCCAAAATGTTCGGCACGATGACGTAGCTCGCTCCGGCCTCATAGCACTGCCCTGCTTGATCCGCGGTGCGCGCGGAGACAATCACGGTCCCGCGGTATTTCCGGCGGCGAAGATAATCAAGCACGGTAAGGCTAATCGCCGCATCGGGAATGGCGGAGATCACAAGCTTGGCTTTTTCAATCCCGCTCTCGGACAAAAAGTTCATGTCCCCAACGTCGCCGTAGACGACCGGCTCCTTGTGCGCGGTGAGCTCCTGCACCACGAGCGGATCAAAATCCACAATCGTGTAAGGCTCCCCCATCGCGCGAATCGCTGGGAGGGCCGTCTGGCCGATACGGTGGTAACCGAGAAGCACGATGTTTGCTTTCGGTTTCCGCCAGAGTCGTTCAAGATTCTCTCCCTGCTCCGGCTCGAGCCAGGCAAAAAGCGGGGCGAGACGATTGTAGATTTCCTCGTTATAGGCAATAACGTAGGAACTGAGCGCGATGGTCGCGAGACCGACGATCGTCGTAAAAGAAAAAAGAGAGGATGGAAGATGGCCGAGTGCCACGCCCGCGCCGACCAAGATGAAGGAAAATTCCGAGATCTGTGCGACCGTCGTGCCGGCAAGAAATCCCGTGCGCGGGTGATAGCCCAGGATCCTCATGACGAGGAGGACAATGAGCGGGTTACCGATCAAAATGAAAAGAGAGAAGGCGAGGGCGGGCCACCAAAGGGTCGTGATGTCGTGAAATATGAGCCGTGAGCCGAGGACCACGAAGAAAATAATCAGGAAAAAATCGCGAAGCGGCCGGATGCGGGTCTGCATCTCGCGCTCAAAAAGCGTGCCGGAAAGCGAGACGCCTGCGATGAGTGCCCCGAATTCGAGACCGAAGCCCAAGATCGTCAAGACACCGGTTACGAGGAAACACCACGCGATCGCGAAAATAAAGAGAAGTTCTTGCGACCGTGCCGCATAAGAGACGAGGCGCGGCACAATCTGTGCCGAGATGAACCAGAGAATCGGGATGAGCACAAGTCCCTTCCCAAGCGTCTGCCAGATGACCACACTCACATCGCTCTCGGTCCGGAACGCGGCAAGACCAAGCAGGATGAGGAGCGCAATAAAATCCTGCACGAGGAGAAACCCGACGCTGATCCTGCCGTAGAGCGTGTCGAGGTCCTCCTTGTCGAGCAGGAGTTTGACGATAATGATCGTGCTTGAGAACGAGAATGCGACCGCAAGATAGAGGCTCGCGGTTTGGTCGAATCCCAGCCACCGACCGAGAAAAAATCCAACGAGCGACGTGAAGACGACTTGCGCGATGCCAGTCGCGGCCGCGATGCCTCCCACCTCTTTTACGGAACGCCAGTTGAGGCCAAGCCCCACGGTGAAAAGCAAAAAGGCCACGCCGAGCTGGCCCATGGTTTCAAAAACATTCACGTCGCGCGCGAACGCGAAAAGCTGGGGCCCGACAATGACGCCCGTCAGGATGTACGCGATGATGAGCGGCTGGCGCAGGCGGTGCGCGAGAAGCGAAAACCCAGCCGCCACGACGATCACGATCGCGATTTGAAACAAAAGTTCCTCCAACAACATGCGATCATTCTACCGCGCCGCGGATAGATTGACAAAAGACAAAAAATGGGGTATGATTTCCCCCTGTACCTTTATTACAACCGCGCCTGATGCGCGAAAACAGAAGGAGGAAAACGTGAAACATAGTCTGTTTGCCCTGCTTTTCATGGTTCTCAACGGGTGCGTTACAACACAGCCCGCCCCCGAGATCCACGTGCAGGTGACTGTCCCTTCCCAGAGCCAAGACTCCATGAAGGAAACCTGGGAACGCCTCGGCGAGATCGTCGCGCAGCCGGTGAAACCTGTGGGCGGAGAGAAGGGCCTTGTCGTCGGGCTGTCCGGCCTCAACTGGCGCGTCTATACCCACCCGACGCAAGAGGAGGGACTTCTCCTCCTCTGCCCACTCAAGCCAGAAGACGAGTGCGATCGGAAGGGTGTCGGTCAGGACGAGGCCTGCGTCGAGCGCGAACACTGCGAGGCAGTTACGTACGACACGTACGGTCAGGGGGATGATCAGACGCTGCTGCTGTTCCTCTCCACGGAACGGCCAGACGCGTTCGGACAGCACTGGATCTACGTTCAACGTCCCCCGGGCCAGCTCTCGCTCATGTGCAGGCGCACGGAGACCTGCTCCAGCCCCGAAACCTGCGAGGATCAAGAGAGAGTGTGCCGCGAGATCATCAGTCATAGCATGCCCTCCAAGATCCGCCCGATCCACGTCTTTCCGAAGGCTCCGGACAACGAGCTCTAGCCTTCCCCGCCGTGCGACGTCTTCCGACGCCCACGGCGATTTTTTATCGCCGAGTTCAAGGATTTA
>CAZNKO010000028.1:0-11746 GCA_964573855.1 uncultured Gammaproteobacteria bacterium
GCACGTCGTCGGACTTGATCGTAAGGATTTCCTGGAGCGTGTGTGCCGCGCCATAGGCCTCGAGCGCCCACACTTCCATTTCACCAAAGCGCTGGCCGCCGAATTGCGCCTTGCCGCCCAAGGGCTGCTGGGTGATGAGCGAGTAGGGACCGATCGAACGCTGGTGGATCTTGTCCTCGACCATGTGCGCGAGTTTGAGGAGGTACATGTAGCCGATCGTCACGAGATGCTCGAAGGCTTCGCCGGTGCGGCCGTCGTAAAGCTTGAGCTGGCCCGAGGCCGGAAAGCCGGCGCGCTCGAGCTCGGAGCGGATTTTTTCTTCCGCAACCCCATTCAAAACCGGGGTGGCAACATTATATCCAAGCGCGTTTGCCGCAAGCCCCAGGTGCACCTCAAGAATTTGTCCGAGGTTCATGCGGGACACGACGCCGAGCGGGGTCAAAATGACATCAATCGGCGTGCCGTCCTGGAGAAACGGCATATCTTCCATGGGCACCACCTTCGAGATGACGCCTTTGTTGCCGTGGCGGCCGGCCACCTTGTCGCCGACCTGCACTTTCCGGAGGTCCGCAACCGTGACCTGAATCTGTTTGATGACCCCCGGCGAGAGTTTGTCGCCGGCTTCGCGCGAAAACACGGTCACATCCACAACCTTACCGTGTTCCCCGTGCTCGAGATAGAGCGAGGAGTCGCGCACGTCGCGGGCCTTCTCGCCGAAAATGGCGCGTAGGAGTTTTTCCTCGGCCGAAAGTTCAGTCTCGCCCTTTGGCGTGATCTTTCCGACCAAAATGTCGCCGGACTTCACTTCGGCCCCAATCCGGATCACGCCTTCCGCATCCAAGTTTTTCAGTTTCTCTTCGGACACGTTTGGAATATCGCCGGTCACCACTTCCGGCCCGAGTTTCGTGTCACGGACGTCGATGGTGTAATTTTCAATATGTACCGAAGTAAAGCGGTCATCGTGCACGAGTCGCTCGCTGATGATGACCGCGTCCTCGTAGTTGTACCCGTCCCAGGCCATGAAGGCGACGAGCACGTTTTGTCCCAAGGCAAGTTCGCCCTGGTCCACGGCCGAAGAGTCGGCAACGACCGTGCCTTTCTTCACTTTTTGCCCCACGTCAACGCTCGGCCGCTGGTTGATGACCGTCGAGTTGTTGCTCCGAAGAAATTTATTCAATTCGTAGCGATGGAGATTTTTCTGCTTGTCCGTAATCTCAATACGCTTGCCGTCCACGGCCGTCACTTCGCCATCCGCCTCCGACACGATGACATGGCCCGAATCCTTGGCCGCGCGGCCTTCGATGCCGGTGCCGACAATCGGAGCCTCCGGCTTCACGGTCGGAACCGCCTGGCGCTGCATGTTCGTGCCCATTAAGGCGCGGGTCGCGTCGTCATGCTCCAAAAATGGAATCATGGCCGTGCCGATCGACACGATTTGCTGGCTTGACACGTCCATATAATCAATTTCGCCTTCGTGCACGATCTGCGGCTCCCCGTATTTGCGGGCGCCGATGAACTCGTCCACGAAATATCCTTTCTTGTCGAGAGGAATGGTGGCCGGCACCGTGACCGAGCGCTCTTCCTTAAACGCGTTGATGTACTCGATCTCGTCAGTCGCGCGCGCGATGATCTTTCCTCCCTTTTCCTCCTTCACGACCTTCCGATACGGCGTCTCGATGAAGCCATACTCGTTGATGATGGCGTAGGAAGAGAGGTGGCCGATAAGCCCGATGTTCGGA
The DNA here is from genome assembly GCA_964573855.1 of uncultured Gammaproteobacteria bacterium. GTDB lineage: Bacteria > Patescibacteriota > Patescibacteriia > UBA9934 > GWF2-40-263 > CAZNKO01. Next base: position 1,740 of record CAZNKO010000028.1, read on the forward strand.
CCTTCCGGGGTGGCAATGGGGCAAATGCGGCCGTAATGGGTCGGGTGCACGTCGCGCACCTCGAAGCCTGCGCGTTCGCGAGAGAGACCGCCCGGACCCATCGCGGACAGGCGCCGCTTGTGCTCGAGCTCGGAGAGCGGATTCGTCTGGTCCATGAATTGCGAAAGCTGGGACGACATGAAAAACTCGCGCACCGCGCCGATCACGGGGCGGGCGTTGATGAGGCGGCCCGGGGTCAAGGCCTCAATGTCCTGGGTCGACATGCGGTCTTTGATGATGCGCTCCATGCGCGCGAGCCCCACGCGGAAACGGCTCTGGATGAGTTCGCCGACCGCACGCACGCGGCGGTTCCCGAGGTGATCCACGTCATCCGGTTCATCCTGGGTGATATTGAGGCGAATGATCTCGCGGATGATCTGCACCAAATCCTCCTTGCTGATGATGCGTTTTTCCTCGTCCGCGACCGCGGTGTCCGACGAGTCGAGTCCGAACCGCAAATTGAACTTGTAGCGGCCGACTTTCCCCAAATCGTAACGATCAAAATTGAAAAACATGGAATGGATGAGCGACTTCGCGTTGTCCGCGGTCGCGCGGTCGCCCGGCCGGATGCGTTTGTAGACCTCGATCAACCCATCCTCTTCATTCTTCGCCGCGTCTTTATTCAAGGTCGCCTCGATGTAGTGGTTCGTGGGGTGCGTATCCACATCCTTGAAGAGCTCCGTGATCTCCTCGTCCGTGGGGTATCCAAAGGCGCGCAAAAGCGAGGTCACCGCAACCTTGCGTTTGCGGTCGATCTTCACCCAAATCACGTTTTTTGGGTCCGTCTCAAACTCGAGCCACGCGCCGCGGTTCGGGATGATTTTCGCGCCATAGTAGCGGCGGCCGCGATACACGTCCGCGGTGAAAAATGCTCCGGCCGAGCGCACGAGTTGGGACACGACCACGCGCTCGACCCCGTTGATGACGAAGGTGCCGCGCGGCGTCATGAGCGGCAGGTCGCCTAAATAGATCTCTTGCTCCTTGTTCGTGTTGTTGCGCTTGTTCATGAGCCGCGTCTTCACCCGGAGCGGCGCTTCGTACGTCACGTTTTTCATGCGCGACGTCTTCTCGTCAAACTTCGGCTCATCAAGATAATAATCCTCAAAATACAATTCGAGGTCGCGGCCGATGAAATCGCGGACCGGTGACACTTCGTGAAACAGCTCCTTAATCCCCTCCTCGAGGAACCACTTGTACGAGCGGCGCTGAACCTCGATCAGGTCCGGAAGCTCCATGGCGTCCGGAACGGCGCCAAAGGTCTGGCGTTCGCGGGTCGTGACTGGCATGCGGCGATGTTGCGGCATAGGGAGAATGAATGGGTTCGATGGCGACTGACGGCTGACGTTCGCCGTTCGTCTGGCGTCTGACAGGTTCGGTGCCTGATGGCGTTCGACCGATGACCGAACCGTCTGGTCTCACGCGACCGAACGCGAAGTCGCGCTAAGCGCGACGAAGCCCGAACATCTCGTGGTCAGGCAGCACCGAACAATAACGAAAATAAAATTTCACCCACGTATCATGGATGAATCTTTTTACTGAATTTGCGGGGGGAGAAACATCAGAGAGATGCTTAAACTCTTTGAATGATTCTCACAAGCCTGGTTGACCAATCAGCCGCAAACGAGGTTGTGGAAACGAAAGGCAGGAGGAGCTTAACATGGGACTTTTCAGGCGTCAAGAGTCAATAAAAGAAAAGCCCTCAACGAGCTGTTGCTGTTGAGGGAGTAATCGTGCGTCGGATGAGATACGCGTCGGTGATGAAGACCAAGGAAACCACCTGCTGAAGAAAGAGCCAGGGATATCCCTGAATCCATAGGAGCCACCCGCAGGAGACGTGCATCAAGACGAACCAGAGGTAGCCGTCCGCATGATCTTTCGCGAGCCGGTAAGTTCCAATGAGGAATCCTCCCACAAGTCCGATCTCGAGCCATTGGTTGATAGTGTTCAGTCCGCCGAAGTCGTAGAGACTATAGGCGAAGCCGAGCGGGACGCACACGAGCGTCAGGCCGTCGAGCCAACGCGGCGGCTTCCCTGTGTTCCCTCGGATCGCCATGAAGAGACCGAGCGCCATGGCCGGCGCTCCGCTCGCTTCCACGGATGCCGCGATCCAGTTGCGCCAGCTCACGAAAATGATGACCCACGGCGCGAGACCGGCGAGATACGTCATCCAGGAAGCGATGCGCCAGCGCCTTGCCCCTTCCGTCGATCCTTTCTTTCTCGCGCGCTCCGAAAACGAGAAAAAAATCTTGTTAAGGAGGTAAAAACCTCCTCCGAGCCACTGCAGCAGCAGGTCCAAGTTTTACCTCCTCTCTAAAAGAACAAGGTGTTATTGTAACCGCTTAACTTCTCTTTGTCCAGCCAAAACCAAACCCCGCCCAAAACTAAAATACCCTCCCCGAGGCTGCGAAGTGATGAACCCAATTTACGAAGTGCCAGACCGATAGGTCTCAAGCGCGAGGAGAGAGAATTGTCCCGCTTGCGCAGGACGACGCTTGTCCACACCGGCCCGACGGAATCGGGTCCCACCTCACAGCCTAGGAGAGGGTATCCGCCATCTTTCCGCCGCAAGTTTAACGCGAATGAGGAAAAAAATCAAGAGTGTTTTATCTGAAAATTTTACACCGTTTCATCCAACACAAAACCCCGGGGTGGAGTAGAGAAGCCATCCAGTGATCCCGCGAAGCGGGATGTGGGTGGCGTGGCCATTTCCTGCGGTACAGAGAAAGCGTGAGCCTTTTCTGTATCGGGATCCTGCCGCGGCGCGATCCTCCTCCGCATACAAGAACGCGGATGAACTCGTGCCGATTTTCTCTCCTCCACTGCGGGGTTTTATTTTGACCTCCTCGCCTGAAGGCCGATGTCTCCTCACATCGGCATTCGGGTGAAGCGCGCGGCGGACAGAGTTCTGTCCGCCGCGCGCGACGTGTTGTCGAACGACCTACGCCCGCGCCGCCAGACGGCGGTTCAGGTGGCGCAGGTAGTGCTTCCGCACCGGGAAGGCGTCCTTCCCCTTCGCCGGGAACCGGCGCTTGTCGAAGCGGTCCGCGCCAACCGCGCGCCGCATGCCGATCTTCTGGCCCGCGTTCCCGAACTCCCCGGCGATCGACCCGTCGTCCTCGCGGTCGAGGATGGCGACCGTCGCCTGCCCCGAGACGATCTCGAGCGCCAGCGCGGACTTCCGCGGCTTGCGCTCCGGCACGTACTCGCGCGTCGGCCGGAAGACGGGCATCACGGTCAAGGTCGCCCCGACCGGCAGCTCCGGGTGCCGCTCGAACGCCTGACGCTCCTGCGCGGCCTCGCGCACCTGCTGCTGCGCACGGCGCGCCTTCGCGTCGATGAGACCGATCATCCGGTCCTCCTCCCGATTGACGGCGATCATCTTTAATCGTCCCCTTTCTGAAAACGTTGAAGCCCGCCCCTCTAAGCGGACTTCCGGAATCTGCGCTCTGGCTGACCCGGTCCCGGAGCTTGTGTCAGGCAAAACCCGGACAAGATACGAGACCGAATCGTCAAAAACCCTGTTTCGTTCGAGATCATGGAAAAGAGATCCTGAACAAAACAGGGTTTTGGGGGGTTCAGAGCCCGCCGCCAATCAGCCAAAGAGGCTTCACGGCAGGCGGGCCCGCCACAATGCAAAGCTTTGGGCGGGTCTCTCTCCTCTGGCCTATTCAATTGTGAACGGGATAAGATACCACAAAATCGCCCTTTTGTCAACCCTCCTTGAACGGGGTAGAATATCGTTGTCATTCTGAGCCGAAGGCGAAGAATCTTTCTCGAGATCCTTCGGTCGCTATGCTCCCTCAGGATGACAATTTGTTTCTATGGCCCGACGCAAAAAACGCGCCCGCCGCCACGACGGGAAAGAAGAACCGCGCTTTGAGCTCAATCCCGAGACCAAACGCGGCATCGCGATCATCATCCTCTACGCGCTCTGTGCGCTCCTTTTCTTGTCCTTTTTCGACATCGCGGGCTCGCTCGGCACCTGGATCGATAATACGCTCGCCCAGTTCCTGGGTTGGGACCGGTTTCTGCTCCCCCTCCTTTTGTGTCTCATTGCAGCGACCATGATGTACCCAGAGCGCGGGAGATTCTCGGGATGGAACTTCATCGGCATGCTCTTTTTCTTTTTATCCTTCAACGGGCTCATCAATATCCTCCTCGTGGGCAAACCCGACGCCTCGCTCGACGAACTTGTCACCTACGGCGGCTACCTCGGCCAATTCCTCGCGACCCTTCTCCCCTCTTTCATCGGATTCTGGGGGGCGATCGTTGTCATCTCCGCCATCCTTCTTGTTTCCGTCATGCTCCTCTTTAATACGTCGCTCCGCCGCATCATCGGCGTGCATACGCACCTCACGGGCCGCTTTGGCGCCTGGCTCCATCGAGATCGTCTCCCGCCCGAGCGTGGAGAAGGGGTGGTATATCAGGAAGATATAGAGGTGGAAGGGGTGGGAGAGGCGGAAGAGATGGGAGAGGAGGAAACCGAACGAGCATTCCGAAAGAAAGAAGTGAAGATGGATGAAGGGATGGAAAAGGATGAAGGGGAAGAAGAGGAACACGTGCTCACCACCCGCACTCAACGGAAAGTGACGATCCCGATCGATCTCCTCGACCGCCGCACGAGCCGTGCCAACTCCGGCGACATTGAACGCAACAAGGAGATCATCTCCCGCACGCTCCAGCAATTTGGGATTGATGTGGAAATGGGCGAAACCTCCACGGGCCCCACAGTGACCCAGTACACGCTCCGGCCCGCTCAAGGGGTGAAGCTCGCGCGCATCCTCGGCCTTCAAAATGATTTGGCGCTTGCTCTCGCGGCCCACCCGATCCGGATTGAAGCCCCGATCCCAGGCCGCTCGCTCGTCGGGATCGAGGTGCCGAACCAGACGGTCGCGACCGTGTCGCTCCGGGATCTCCTGGAATCCAAAGTATTCACGTCCCGCAAGAGCAACCTCTCCGTGCCGCTCGGCAAGGACGTCATGGGCAACACCTGGGTGGTGCCGCTCGACCGGATGCCGCACCTGCTGGTCGCGGGGGCGACGGGTTCGGGGAAAAGCGTGTGTCTGAACACGATGATCGTCTCCCTTTTGTACGAAAACGGTCCGGATGATCTCCGGCTCATCCTCGTGGACCCGAAACGGGTTGAGCTCCCTATCTACGACGGGATCCCCCATCTTCTCATCCCGCCGATCACGAAAGTGGATGACACGGTGAACGCGCTCAAATGGACGGTGCGCGAAATGGAGCGGCGCCTCGACGTCCTCTCGAGGTTCGGCGCGCGCGACATCACCTCCTACAATGTCCGAGCCGAGGAAAAGATGCCGCAGATCGTCATTATGATTGATGAGCTCGCGGATCTCATGCATGCCTCCGGACGCGAGGTCGAGGCCGCGATCGTGCGCATCGCCCAGATGGCGCGCGCCACCGGCATTCACCTCGTTCTCGCAACCCAGCGGCCAAGTGTGGACGTCATCACGGGGCTTATCAAGGCGAACATTCCGGCAAGGATCGCGTTCTCGGTCGCGTCTCAAACCGACTCGCGCACGATCCTCGACCTCTCCGGCGCCGATAAACTCTTGGGCCGCGGCGACATGCTCTTCACCGCTCCCGAGCTTTCCAAACCCAAACGCCTCCAAGGCCCGTTCATTTCGGAAGACGAGGTAAGCCGAATCGTGGAGTTCCTCAAAAAAGAAAGCGCGCCGGACTATAATTATGCGGTCACCGAACAGCAGAGGAGGGGCATGGTGTTCGGGAGCGGCGAGGAAGATGATGATCCGCTTCTGGAGGATGCCATTCGAGTGATTCTCGAGTCGCGAAAGGCTTCGACCTCGCTGTTGCAGCGCCGCATCAAAGTAGGGTATGCTCGTGCCGCTCGGATTATCGATCTGTTGGAAGAAAAAGGGGTGGTGGGCCCGGGCGAAGGAGCCAAGCCGCGCGAGGTGCTGATTGATGAGTGGCCGGTGGGGAGAGGCTTGACTGAAGGGATGCCAACGGCGGAGAATGATTATGAAGAGACGGAAGAACAAGGTTCGGTGTTGCCTGACGACGCAGAGCAACGTTCGACTGACGGCCAAGATGTTCGAGCCTGACGGCGTTCGATAAACATAACCGAACCGAATGTTTTTCGCGACCGAACGGCCAGCCACGAACAACGAACAACGAGCTACGAGCTACGAGCTACGAGCTACGAGCTACGAGCTACGAACGAAACATTTTTCCATGCCATTTGTTATTCGTAAACTCAATGACGAGCAGACGCTCGGGCAACAGCTCAAGGACATGCGCCTCGAGCTGAATTTGACGCTCCCCGAGATGGAGCGGAGGACCAAAATCCGAAAAGCCTTTCTTGTGGCCATAGAAAAAGACGCGTTCGATCGTCTGCCGGAGCCGCTCTACACGAGAAACCTCCTCAAGACCTATGTGAAAGTTTTGGGCGGTGATATCGATTATGTTCTCGACCGTTTTGAGGAAGCGCACGGCACCTGCGATTTCCCCTTCGCATCCCGCCTCCCGCGCCAGCGCACGCGCCGAGCCGCCTTTTTCACACCGGCGCGTTTCGTGAAACTCGCCCTCCTCGCGGTCGCGGCCCTCGGAGTCGTCGCTTATCTTGGTTTCCAGGTGCGCTCCATCACGGCCCCGCCGGACATCGCCCTCTTTGAACCCGCGGATGGATTCACCACAGATCAAGCCGTAGTCAAAATCACCGGCAAAACTACCCGGAACGCCACGGTGCGCGTGAACGGCGAGGAAATTCTCCTCTCAAAAGACGGGGCATTCGAAAGCGAAGTGGCCTTGGAGCGCGGACTCAATGTCATCACGATTGAGGGAGCCAAGCGTTATTCCCGTCCGGCAACGATTTATCGCCGCGTCATTTTGAAACAAGAGCACGCGGGGGTCCAAAATGATTTCGGTGGATAAACCAGGCTTTCTGTTCGCGTGTCCAAGGGTTCTGACACGCTCCCGCAGCTCAACCGAGCTGTTTTTTATTTTTGATGTCGGAAGGGGATGACAGAACGGTTGAAATGTTAGCGAAAAAATGATATGATGCAAAAACTCGGTTGATTGTTTTAGAACGTCTGATAAGCTAAGAACGGTTTCGGGAGACGTAGCTCGTTATTCGTGGTTCGTTGATCGTGAATTGGACACGAACTACGAACACGACCTACGAACGACGATGGACGATCTATCACCGAAATCATTCGGTCTTTTATGAAAAAAGAGGTGATGGAATTTGTTGATCTGGATGCTTGGAAATGCAGCCATCGGGTTGTTCTGCAAATCTATGCATTGACCAAAAAATTCCCAACAGAAGAACTTTTTGGACTTGAAAGTCAAATGAGGCGAGCTGCGATCTCCGTCACAGCGAACATCGCGGAAGGTTTTGGAAGAATGTCGAGTAAAGAAAAAACCAGATTCTTTTCCATTGCACGCGGGTCAGTGACAGAACTCCAAAATCATCTCCTAGCCTCACGTGATCTGAGATACATCAACATGACGGACTTCCAGACTATTTTCCCCGAAACAATTAGAAGCCATCAAATGATTAACGGCCTTATGAGGAAGTGGCGCCAACAATCCATTCAACGAACTACGAACAACGAGTAACGAATAACGATCCTATGCCAAAACATGTGACAGCCGACATCCAAGCCGACGAGCGGACAAAGGCCGCGCTCGAGGCCATCTCGCAGATCAAGCAGCGCTACGGGGAAGGAGCTATCATGCGCCTCGGGGAGGCGAAAACAATGGAGGTGGAGGCGATCTCGACTGGATGTCTTTCGATTGATTTGGCGCTTGGCGTGGGCGGCGTGCCGCGCGGGCGCATTATTGAAATTTACGGGCCGGAATCCTCGGGGAAGACGACGCTCGCCCAACATATCGTGGCGGAGATGCAAAAAAATGGCGGACTCGCTGCCTATGTGGATGCGGAACACGCGCTCGATCCGGAATATGCGGAAAAAATTGGCGTAAAGGTGAATGAACTTTTTATTTCCCAACCGGACACCGGAGAGCAGGCGCTCGAAATTGTCGAAACACTTGTGCGATCGAATGCGGTGGATGTGATTGTGATAGATTCAGTTGCGGCTCTGACGCCAAAAGCAGAAATTGAGGGAGAGATGGGAGCGACGCACGTGGGGCTTCAAGCGCGGCTCATGAGCCAGGCGCTCCGGAAACTCGCGGGGATTGTGAGCAAATCCAAGACGACCGTTATCTTTATCAACCAAATTCGCATGAAGATCGGCGTCATGTTTGGAAACCCCGAAACAACGCCGGGGGGAAACGCGCTCAAATTTTACGCTTCGGTGCGCATGGAAATTCGCCGCTCCGCGCAGATCAAGCAAGCGGAAAAAATCGTCGGCAATCGGACGAAGTTGAAAGTGGTCAAGAACAAGGTGGCGCCGCCGTTCCGCACGTGCGAGTTCGACATTATGTACAACGAGGGGATCTCGATTGCGGGAGATATTCTAGATCTTGGCGTTCCCCTCGGCGTCATTCAAAAAAATGGCAATTCGTACACCGTGGGGGAAGAAGCGCTCGGGGTTGGCCGGGAAAAAGCACGGTTCTATCTTATGGAACACCCAAAACTCATAAAAACGATTCGCAAAGAGATCGAAAAAAAGGTGCGCGAGGGCGAACAAGAGCCCGCTGCCGTTACAGAATTGTAGACAATCATAAATCCGGCACCGGAGGCGTCTCTTTTCGGAGTTGTCTGCGAATGCAGACCGAAGAAAAGAGATGCCGAGGATGCCGGATTTTGCGTTTACGCGTTGAAACGTTCCACGTATTCACCGGAGTCCGTGTTCACCATGATTTGGTCGCCTTCCTGGATAAAGATCGGCACGCGCGTCATGAGTCCATTGTCGAGTTCAGCATCCTTCGTGACGTTCCCCGAGGCCGTGTCCCCTTTCACCGCGGGCTCCGTGACTTTCACGGTGTACGCAATCTTGTTTGGGAGTTCGATTGCGAGCGGCGCCCCATCATGCAGAATCACTTTTACTTCAAGTCCATCTCTCAAATACTTTACGTCATCCCCAAGATCCGCTTTGGAAAGCGCCACTTGTTCGTAATTTGTATTGTCCATGAACGTGTACAGGTTTCCGTCGTTGAAAAGATACTGCATTTTTCGATACTGCACGTCCTCAAAATCCAGCGAGTCGGAGGACTTGAAGTTGTTTTCCACCACCTTGCCGCTCTTGATGCTTTTCATCTTTGTGCGCACGAACGAGCTCCCCTTACCCGGAGAGACGCGCTGAAAATCTATGACGATCCAAAGATCGCTCTCATAGCGGATCACGGTGCCTTTTTTGATTTCGTTGGGGGACATGGGATGTGGCTTTCTACCATCTACCTTCTACTTTCTACCCTTAAATAATTCCGATGCGGGAAACAACAAAACGTCTTCTATTTTCGAGCGTCCCATGACAATCATGTGCAGTCGATCCACCCCAAGGGCGTTCCCAAATGTTGGTTGACGGACGGATGGTAGCAGTCGCAGAAGCTCTTCGTCAATGGGGAAGGTCGGTTTCCCGAGCCCTCGGCGCTCCGCAAGTTCTTCCTCAAACCGTGCGCGCTGTTCCTTCGCGTCTGTCAGCTCCGTAAATCCATTGCACAGCTCCATCCCATCAATGTAAAGCTCGAATCTCTGCCCATAGCGGCCGTCCTTTGTCAGCTGTGACAGAGCCGCTTGGTATTTTGGATAATCGTAGACAAACGTTGGCAACGACCCGATCTTTGGCTCAACTTTCGCAAGAAAAACGCGATAAAACAGATCGGACATCGTGTCGGGTTTTGTCCCGATCGGGACAAAACCCGTATGCGACAAAACACGCAGAAAATCCTGACGATCCGCGGTATCCAAATCAATCCCCGCATGCGATAAGCACAGATGACGAAAACGAAAGCGGCGAAATGGCTCATCCGGAGAATGTACCGACCGGGACATTTTCCCGTAGACGGCGCGCACGAGC
>CAZNKO010000029.1:0-10693 GCA_964573855.1 uncultured Gammaproteobacteria bacterium
AGTACAAGACCCGAGAACGTATTCACGGCCGCGTGGCTGATCGGCCGTTACTAGCAATTCCAGCTTCATGAAGGCGAATTGCAGCCTTCAATCCGAACTGAGATCGGCTTTGAGGGATTAGCTCCATCTTGCGATTTGGCACACCCATTGTACCGACCATTGTAGCACGTGTGTAGCCCTGGACGTAAGGGCCATGCTGATTTGACGTCATCCCCACCCTCCTCCCTCTTGCGAGGGCAGTCTCCTGCGACATGAGTAACGCAGGACAGGGGTTGCGCTCGTTACCCCACTTAAGGGAACAGCTCACGCCACGAGCTGACGACAACCATGCAGCACCGTGATTCGCACCTTCGAAAGCGTCCCGCCTTTCGGCGGGATTGCAGCGAATCTTCGAGCCCAGGTAAGGTTCCTCGCTTACCGTCGAATTAAACCACATGCTCCACTGCTTGTGCGGGTCCCCGTCTATTCCTTTGAGTTTTAACCTTGCGGTCGTACTTCCCAGGCGGAGTGCTTAATGCGTTGGCTAGGCTAACCGACTCTGGGAGGGTCGATACTCCCAAAATCTAGCACTCATCGTTTAGGGCGTGGACTACTGGGGTATCTAATCCCATTCGCTCCCCACGCTTTCGTCCCTCAGCGTCAGGGCTGTTCCAGTACACTGCCTTCGCCTTTGGTGTTCTTGCCGATATGAACGCATTTTACCGCTACACCGGCAATTCCGTGTACCTCTCCCAGCCTCAAGCCTCGCAGTATCACACGCGAGCGCTGGGTTAAGCCCAGCGATTTGACGCATGACTTGCGATGGCCGCCTACGGACCCTTTACGCCCAGTAATTCCGGATAACGCTTGAGGTCTCTGTATTACCGCTGCTGCTGGCTACCTGAACGGACTGCAAGAATTTTATATTGAAAGCATTTGTTCATGTGCGGTGTGATTAGCTTCATGAAACGCTCCATACTCTTTGAAGTGATATAGAGTCGGAAATAAAGCTTTCCGCGCATCAGACAACGACAGACTCGGACATCAAGTCCGAAGTTTGTATCGAGCGCTTTCGCAAGCAGTTCTCATTCATGACGGTTGAAGCAATGAGTCGCGATCAATGCATTAGCATGATAACCGTGACGGAAATCGAGCGTTCCATCGTCCTCCTTTTCACAGCTTCAGTATTACGTCGTTAAGTGGACTATATCATCATCCCGACGCAATGTCGGGAGTTTCGCGTGTAGTCTCTGAGGAGCCCCCGACGTATGTCGGGGTTTCCTGCTGATTGTCCCGTAACCCGTATGATGAGCGGTTCATCTTTTTTGGGTTGGATAGGAATTGTCACCCTTTTGGGTATCCTACCATTACACAGGAGATTCCAGCATATAGCGAAATTTTCTCGTGCGATGTTACCACCGCACCTCTGCGCCGAACCCTTTTGGGTCCACAGAGTTAGCAACCTCTTATTCTTGAGGTACCGTCATTTGTTCGTCCCTCAAAAAAGCCGTTTACAACCCGAAGGCCTTCATCCGGCACGCGGCGTCGCTCCATCAGGCTTTCGCCCATTGTGGAAGATTCTTGACTGCAGCCACCCGTAGGTGTCTGGGCAGTGTCTCAGTCCCAGTGAGGGGGATCACGCTCTCACGTCCCCTACCCGTCATAGCCTTGGTGAGCCATTACCTCACCAACAAGCTGATAGGACATAGGCCCCTCTCGAGGTGCCGGAGCTTTCAATGGGAATGACCGAAGTCCCCCCATCTGTATCGTGTATTAGCTCCGCTTTCGCGGAGTTATTCACGGCCTCGAGGTAGGTTACCAATGTGTTACGCTCCCGTCTGCCACTAGTGGAAGTTGGAAAACCAACCTCCACTCGTTCGACTTGCATGCCTTAGACACGCCGCCAGCGTTCATCCTGAGCCAGGATCAAACTCTCAGAAGAATGTTTGAGCCGAAGCCCAAACTCTGTCTGAATTTCTATCCCACGTCGCTCCTTGCGGAGCTTTGAGGGACAGATCCTGAAACCCGCCGAAAGCTAAAGCATTCTGGCGGGCCCGCCATAATCCCGCAACAATACACGAAAGCGTTTTGGGCGGGTTTAGGCGGGTTAACGTTGCAATCACACAGAAGACAAATTCTTGTGTGACCATTACTTTGGCTTGGGTCAATTGTGAAAGGTCGTGGACGACAGGCGGAATGAAAACTCACTCGGCCCCGCACCTTTTCCGACAACCAACGTTGACTCCAGAAGGTTGAGAGGCGAAGCCGACTTCGTCTCCGTTCATTCAGGACAATGTGTTCGTTGGTAGAAAAGGTGCGGGGACACGAATGAGTTTTGTTTCGAAATCACTTGTAATCCGGTGGCGGCATTGTAGAGGAGGGTCGAAAGGGTGTCAAGAGACGGAAGGGGAAGAAGTGGGGATAGGGGAAACAGGGTTGTTCGATCGCCACCGAACCTTCCTCCATAAAAAACACCCCGCGCAGAGTTCACGCAGGGTAAGGGCGAGACATGCTTCCAGTCGTCCGTGAGGACAGTAGGCTGCATCGTCTCACCCAAGAGCGGAAAAGTAGGCGGACAATATTCTTTTCGTCTTTTCAGACACAAAATCTCTCGTCCGCCAAAAATTTTGAAGGCACAACATTGCCATCGTCCTTGTCAGGACAGTCGAGTACTCGTGCCTTCATTCAGAGGAATACTTGTCATTGCGAGGGACCCCGAGTTTGTCGAGGGGGACCGAAGCAATCCCAGCGCAGAGATTGTCCCGCCTTTGGACGGGATCCCGCCAACGGCGGTGACTTCGACCGTTCTGATAAACGGCTTCGCAATGACGAGTCAGACTTCTGAAAAAAGGGGCGAGACAGGTGGACCATCGTCCTTACGGACATACCACCTCTCGTCTCACCCAAGAGCAAAGGAGCAAAAGATCGGCGCACATCTGGAACATCGTCTCGGAGAGACACATGGTACATCGTGCGCCGAAAGGAGGGAGTGGACATCACGAGAATCGTTCATGGAGAACACCCGTAGAGTCGTCCCCTCTTCTCGATGATGACCTTATCATCGCCGAGAAAAAGGGGCGAGACATTCGGGCAATCGTCCTTATGGACAACTGCTATATCGTCTCACCCAAGAGCGGAAAAGTCGGCGGACACCCCAAGTCTCGTCTTTGCAGACAAAGATTGTTTCGTCCGCCGCAGAAGTTTGAAGGCACAGCTGATTCATCGTCCTTGCGGACAGCTCGTTTATCGTGCCTTCATTCAGAGGTTCGAGGTTTCGAACTCCTGAAAAAAGGGGCGAGACACTTTTCCGTTCGTCCTTGCGGACAAAGCCACGATCGTCTCGCCCAAGAGCTAAAGGAGCAAAAGATCGGCGGACAGCCTCGCTTGCGTCATTTCTGACAAAACCAGTTTCGTCCGCCGAAAGTGTGAAGTATGCGCTAACGCTTCACTTCACACTAAAAGGTTGAAGGCACATCACATTCGTCGTCCTTATACGGACGAGACACCAATCGTGCCTTCATCCAGAGGAATACTTGTCATCCTGACCCCGCCGACGGCGGGGGAAGGATCTCTTGGATTCTTCGCTTTGCTCAGAATGACATGGTTACTCTCCTGAAAAAAGGGGCGAGACACAGTAATAATCGTCCTTGCGGACATTTTCATCGTCGTCTCACCCGAAAAGAGGTCGGTGCACACAACGATAATCGTCTTTTCAGACATCGAATGCATCATGCACCGAGGGATCGAGGATGCCAGAAAAGAGGGAAAATGTCAATGGGGGATAGGGGAAACAGGATTGTTCAATGCTGAAGCGTTCGGGCTTCGTCGCGCTTAGCGCGACTTCGCGTTCGGTCGCGGAAACCAGACGGTTCGATCGTCACCGAACCTGTCAGACGTCAGACGAACGTTGGCTTTCCGTCGCCAGCCAACACCGAACATCCTTCATAAAAAAAGCGGGCGGTCAAGAGACCGTCCGCGAGGGCGCCGTCTGCGGCGCGGGTGTCTTGTCGCCATCTTCCGGGTTGGATCGGATGGGCGTGCTGCGCCACACGATCCAGATCATGCTGAGGAAGAACGGGATGAAGATGACGGCGGCGACGATCGCCATACGCGTTTCGAGCGACCAGAACGCCGGGTCGAGGACGGCGGCGAGTGGGTAGCTCAACACGTAGAGGATGAACGCGATGGCGCCGAGGTAGAACCATGTCGAAAGAGCTTTCCAGTTCATGGGAGACCCCAGGGTGAGCCCATCCGCTGGAGCGCGGGTGCAGGCATCGCCCTTTATCATATCTTGTTCTTTGTTCCCTGTCACCCGTTCCCTGTCTCTTGTCACCCTTGCGGCCCTTCTGTTATCGTATCCTTACGTTAGTGTTGCGGTCTGGAGGTCGACCACCCAGCCATGGCGGGGGGTCCCGTCCAACGGCGGGACAGCACCAAACGACACTGACCTTCAGAAATAGAAGTTTTGGGAGATCTCTGAAAAACTCCAGATGCAAGGCGCGGGGTAGCCAGCTGTCGAAACGTACTAAACCGTACGTTGAGACAGTGGCGGGGCCCCGCAACGAAGCAGATGGAGGAATTTCAGAGATCGACAGTTATGGCAGGACAGGAACATGACCAAGAGTTCGTCGAATACATCGCTCGGAACATCGTCAACCATCCGGATGACGTGAAGACCGATCGTATCGTCGACGAGCGCGGCGTGCTCATCACCCTCCACATCAATCCGGAGGACATGGGTTACGTCATCGGTCGCCAGGGCCAAACGGCTCGGTCGCTGCGTACTCTCTTGAAGATTGTCGGCGCGAAAAACAATGCGCGGGTGAATCTCAAGATCTACGAGCCGGAAGGCTCCCGCCGCCCGCCGCGCGCTCGCGCGGAAGAGGGCGCAAGCGCTAGCGCAGGCCCCGAGACGTCAGTCGATGATCTCGGCATCTAGTCTGAAAACAAAAAGCCATTCGCCACTTTGCGGATGGTTTTTTGATTTTTCATGTATCACCTAATTTTCTACAAAGATTTGAAACGATGTTTTATCCAACCAGGGATCTTCATCCGGTGCGCCGCTGTAGGTCGGAAAGATATTCATTTCATATAAACCGTTTTTTAATTTTGTGGTGTCGAAAAAACTTTTCCAGCCATCACCCTCATCTCCGTCGTCATGACGAATGATTTTGGCCAGATCCGCAGCGGACATGTTGGGGCCCAACGTCACTTCTGCGGGATGCATGATAAATGCGACCGAATCAGTCCCCTCGGGGACGTCGAACGCCTCAACCGTGATAATACCCTTAACGGTGTTTTCGAGCGTCGGGCTGATTCTGCTTTGTAACCCCTTTCGACTTTTTTGGGTTAATTCTGTTTTGCACTTTTGTTTTTCTTCATAATTTTGGCAGGTGTAATTCGTGTCTGCGCCGCATGCGTAATTCGTTCTATTTTTTTCGAGCTCTTCATTACAGGTGCTCCAATTTGAAGGGAGTGGGCACTTTGGGCACGTTGGGCCGCTTGTCTTTGTGCCAAGAGCGCTGCATCCACTGAACCCAGCTAAGACAATAAAACCAATTGCCATGACAGGAATTTGGATTTTTTTCATAGAGAGTGTTCGTGTTCAGTATACGTACCATTGACCGAAGCTGCAACCTTGAGATTGGGACGACACAGGCCCCGAGGCGTCGGTCGACGACCTGGGGATCTAGTGAAAGAAGAAAAAACCGGCTAGGATGAATGAGCCGGTTTTTCGTTCGGTGTGTTCGGCATCCCCCTCCTTTTTAAGGAGGGGTAAGGGGTGGTTACTGGTTTCGACGGTAACCCCCTCTTCAGCCAGAGGCTGATCCGCCTCCGGCGGAAACTCCCCCTTGAAAAGGGGGAGAAGTCTCGTATGGTAAAGAAAAAACGACAATTTGACATCCTCACGATTTTTCCAGACATGATCACGGGCTACGTGAGTCAGTCAATTTTGGGGCGGGCGCAAAAACCCCGCGGAGCGGGGTCCGGCTCTGGCGGAAAGAGCCCCGTAATAAAAATCATGGCCCATGATCTTCGAGATTGGACGACGGACAAGCATCGGAGTGTCGATGATTCGCCGTATGGCGGGGGCCCGGGGATGGTCATGAAGGTGGAACCGTTTGAGAAGGGGGTACGAGAGGTTCGCAGGGCCGCAGGGCCGCAGGTTCGCAGGAGCCGCGTTATTTTAACTTCTGCGAGCGGGAAAGTGTTTACGCAAAAAGACGCAAAGCGGCTCGCGAAGTATGATCAACTCATTTTTCTCTGCGGGCGCTACGAGGGGATTGATGCGCGGGTCGAAGAGCATGTCGTAGACGAGGCGTTTTCGATTGGAGAGTACGTTTTGACCGGCGGGGAATTGCCAGCGCTTGTGATGATCGACGCGATCGCGCGCCACATTCCCGGTGTACTCGGGAAGAAAGAGTCGCTCGCAGAAGAATCGCACGACGAAAAAGGCGTTCTCGAATATCCGCAATTCACGAAGCCTGAAACATACAAAAAATGGAAAGTCCCATCGGTCCTCTTATCCGGGAACCACCAAAAGATTCAGGAGTGGCGGAAAAAACAGCATCGGCGTACAACATAAGACATATGCCCCGTACGACAACTTCGACATTTCCTGTATGACTGTACTAGCAAGATATCGCAAAACCATTCAGTCCCGCTGTTTCATTGCCAAGCGGCTTCAAACGTTTTTTAAGTCGAAGTTGTAGTACGGGGTATGTTCGCGACCGCGATCGAGCATTGGGGGTATCAGCACATTGCCAAGCCATTCTTTTTCCGCCGCGACCCCGAGGCCGTCCATGATCGCATCTGTGCCGTTGGGAAACAGCTGGGGAGGTTCGCTGTGACCCGTTCGCTCGTCCGCACGTTTTTTTGTTACCAGAATCCCATGCTCGTGCAGACGATCCGTGGGATCCGCTTCCCGAACCCCATCGGGCTCACGGCCGGGTTTGACAAAAACGCGGAACTTACCCAAATCATGCCTGCGGTCGGGTTTGGGTTTGAGGAGATCGGGTCCGTGACCGGAGAGCCATGCGAAGGGAATCCGAAGCCGCGCCTGTGGCGGCTCCCAAAATCGAAAGGGCTCGTTGTCTATTATGGATTGAAGAATGATGGATGTGAGGCGATCGCCTCACGGCTGCGCGGCAGGCAGTTTGAGATTCCAATCGGCACGAGTATCGCGCGCACGAACAACCCGGAGACGGTCCCTATTGAGGCCGGCGTCGCCGATTACGTCAAAGCCTTTCGCGCCTTTGTCGACATCGGCGCGTATTTTACCCTGAATGTCAGCTGTCCGAATACCTGCGGCGGGGAGCCGTTCACGATGCCGGACCGCCTGGAACAGCTTCTCGCCGCCTTGGACCCGATCCACACCTGCAAGCCGGTCTTTTTGAAACTGCCCGCGGATTTGGCCCATGAAGAGCTCGATGAGCTCATGGCGGTTGCGGGCCGTCATCGCGTCCATGGGCTCATCATTTCCAATCTCACCAAACGGCGGGACCGCCCGACGATTGATCAGACAGAAATTCAAGGATTAGATAAGGGCGGCATCAGCGGCCGGCCGATGTTTGATCCTTCGAACGACCTGATCGCCCATGCCTATCGGAGAATCAATCGTCATTTCATTCTTATCGGCTCCGGCGGCGTGTTTTCCGCCGAAGACGCTTATAAAAAAATTCAATGTGGAGCCTCTTTTGTCCAGCTTGCGACCGGCATGATTTTTGAAGGGCCCCAACTCATCGGACACATCAACCGCGGTCTCGTGCGCCTCTTGAAACGCGACGGGTTTTCTTCCGTTTCCCAGGCGGTCGGATCCGCTGTCCGTTCGTGATGATCCTGGAGTATACTGGGGGCGTTATGAGCAAGATCGTCGCCATCATCGGAGCGGGAGAGATAGGGCAGGCGCTTGCGACGATTCTCCGCCGCAAAAGGATTCGTATCCGTCTGTGGGATGTGGATTCCAACAAGGTGCGCGGCATGAAGCCGCTTAAAGAAACACTTGCGGGAACGACCGCAGTTTTTTTGTGCGTGCCTTCTTGGGCGCTTCGCGCCGCGCTCCGGAATGTACAGCTTCTGCTTCCGAAGGCTGCGGTCGTCGTCGCTCTTTCCAAAGGGGTGGAGGCGAAATCCCGAAAGACGGTGGCGGAGCTTCTTTCTGGTCTCCTTCCGTCCCGCCAGAGGTGGACGCTTTTGAGCGGCCCCATGCTTGCCGAGGAGTTGGAGCAAAGACGCCTCGGCGCCGGAGTGGTCGCGACCGCGAACCGTGAGACATTCAAAATTCTCGCCACGTTGTTTCGTGGAACGCCTCTGAAAGTGGAATGGTCGAAAAATCCTTCCGCCGTCGCGTGGGCCGGTGTTTTGAAAAATGTCTACGCGGTCGGGCTTGGGATTGCCGATGGACTTGAGTGGAGCTGGAACGCGAAAGGATGGTTTGCGGCAAAAGCGATCGAGGAAATGCGCGGAATCCTTCCGCATCTGAAATTTGATGCGCTCCCCGCCGCTGGGGTGGCAGGAGTCGCGGACTTCCTTGCGACCGGTTTCAGCCCCTATTCCCGCAACCGTGAATTTGGAGAGCGCATCGTCTCTCGCGGGGAGTGCGAGTTCAAAAGCGAAGGATGCGTGTCGCTTCCGTCTGTCGTGGGACTCCTTGGCGCGAAAACAGTGCGCCGGTTTCCCATCCTGCAGGCTCTTACATCCGTTTTGATCCATCACACCGATGCCCGCAAAACCTTCACGAAACTTTTTTTTGGCGCTTGATGCCGGAACCACAGCCGTCAAGGCGTTTGTTTTTCGTTCTGACGGGCAACTCGTCGCGAAGGAAGGCCAACGTCTCCACAAAGATCGGTTGAAATCAGGGTGGGTTGAGCAAGATCCGCGTGAGATTCTTTCCGTGAGCCGGCGAGTATTGAAGGATGCCGTCCGCAAGAGCGGCGTGAAGCCAAAAAATATTGTTGCCTTCGGGATCACGAATCAGCGCGAGACCGTGATTGCATGGGACAGAAAAACAGGACGCGTTCTTCACCCCGCCATCATTTGGGAAGATCGACGCACGTCCGCGTGGTGCCGAGCAAGAAAAGGATGGACAAAGTTTTTGCGGCGCAAAACCGGCCTGCCGCTGGATGCGTATTTTTCCGCTCCGAAAATCCGTTGGCTCTTGGATCATGTTGGAGAAGTTAGCCGTCTTGTCGCCACCGGACGCCTGATGGTTGGCACCGTGGATACCTGGCTTCTTTGGAATTTGTGCGACGGGCATCCGCATGTTACGGACGAGACAAACGCGTCGCGCACCCTTCTTTTCAACATTCGCACCCGCCGATGGGATCCAGATCTCCTGCGCCGATTCGACATTCCCATCGGGATTCTTCCCCGTGTGTTTCCGTCTCGCGCGGCGTTCGGAAAACTCCGGCAGACGATTGTTGGCGCCGCGATTCCCGTTCGCGCCGTCTGTGGGGATCAGCAGGCGAGTTTTTATGCGGCCGTCCGCCGTTCGGGAGGACGCGGGCGCGTCACGAAAGTCACGTATGGCACTGGAGCGTTTATCCTTCAAGATGCGGGGAGTCGATTTGCCCTTCGTCCTTCCTTTTTCACAACGATCGCTCCGGGCCGGAAGGGAACGCGGTACGTCCTTGAGACGAAGATCGAAGGGACGGGCAAGGATGTGGATCGTCTTCTTCGCCACCCGAAGGCTTTGGAACGGTATTTTTTTCAGCTCGCAAAAAAAATTCAACGAAAACTCTCCGTTCTGCCAGCCTCGCCGTTTTCTCTTGTGATCGATGGCGGAATCACACGGGACGGACGCTTGGGAAAAATCCAAGCGGCGGTTTCAAAAGTTTCTGTGATCACGCAACCGATTTATGACGGCACGGCCCTCGGCATCGCCTGGCTTCTGGGCGACACGGCAAAGAAACGAAAAACCGTCCCGTGATGCGGGACGATTTTTATGCTTTTGGCGCTTCGGGAGCGGGAGCGGCGGCGGCCGCTTTTTTGTCGGCTTCAGCCTTGACCCCGGCCGCTTTGTCGCGGCGAGTCTTGGAGATGTGAGTGACCGAGTGCTTTTTGCCCTCGACAATTTTTTCATCCACGAGAATATTCCACACCGTATCACTCGCCTCTGCGCCCTTCGAGAGCCAGTATTTTATCCGATCAGCGTTGAGTATCAGTTCGCGCGGCTTTTTGCGCGGGTTGTAATTTCCAACAACCTCGAGCACGTCGCCCCAGGGGTCTTTGTGTTTTGGAACCACGACCACTCGATAGAGCGGCTGATTTTTGCGTCCGACACGCGAGAGACGAATTGAAACCATAAATAATAGATGTTGGATGTTGGAATTTGGAGGTTGGAACCAAAGTATAAAGGAGCCATCTCCGACCGTCAAGACCATATTATCCTTGACACCGGCACGGCAAGCCCCAGTGCTTGGCACTGGGGACTCAGAGTGCCCCGGCGATCCTTGAGGAACAGGCGCGTCGTCGAGTAAGGTTTGACGGTATGGCCGTCAGACACACCAGCCACGCCCGCTTCGATCTCTGGTACCACTTCGCGTGGGGCACCAAATACCGCAAGCGCGTCTGGACAGATGACGCCAAGCGCGAAGCGGTCAAGCGCCTGTTCCGAAAGATCGCCGCAAGCTATGACATGGAGATCGGCACGATCGAATTGTGTCAACGGGGAATGATTTTTTCCTGTTCTCCGGGGAGTGAATATTTCCGGTTT
>CAZNKO010000030.1:0-10651 GCA_964573855.1 uncultured Gammaproteobacteria bacterium
GGCTGATCGATAAGCTCCATGAGCGCGGAGTTCCAATCAAGAAAATGGTTCGTCGGCACCGCACCGCAATCGGGGCAGGAGGGTTTCATGTGAGCCATAACGCTCGCGATTCTACCACGATCTATTTCATCTTGACGATGTTCGGCGGAGTTTTTCCATTCACGAAGGCGAGGATGTTTTCAGCGGCCGTCCAGGACATCGCTTGGCGGGTTTCGACCGTGGCGGAAGCGGTATGCGGGGTGAGGACCACGTTGTTCATCTTGCGGAGATCGAGCATGTCTGTCGGATCGCAATCAATGAGAGGCTCGCATTCATACACATCGAGCCCGGCGCCAGCGATTTGTTTTTTCGCGAGCGCTTTGAGGAGCGCTTTCTCGTCCACAATGGGCCCACGTGCCGTGTTTATGAGGAACGCGTTCGGTTTCATGAGTTTCAGCTCCTTTGTGCTGATGAGATGATGGGTGGAGGGAAGAAGGGGAACGTGGAGCGAGACGATATCGGCAGTTTTGAGGAGGGATTTTTTGGAAAGATATTTCGCGCCTGTGAGTTTTTCAAGTGCTGGGTTTCTTTTGAGGTCGGTGTAGACGATTTTCACTCCGAATCCGTCATGGAGGCGACGAGCGACAGCACTTCCGATCGCGCCGCTGCCGATGAGCCCGATCGTTTTGCCGATCAGATCCGTGCCGAGGAGCATCTTCGGTCCCCACGCTTTGTATTTTCCGGCGCGGGTAAAACGATCAGACTCCGGGATGCGGTGGAGCAGGGAAAAAATGAGCGCAATCGTGTGTTCTGCGACGGTTTCGGAAATCTCCGGACACGCCGCATTCGTCACGACGATCTTGCGGCGCGCCGCTTCTTTCAAATCCACATTATCGAAGCCAACCGCGTAGTTCGCAACCATTTTGAGTTGTCGTCCCGCCGCGTTGAAAACCTTTGTGTCCATCCGTTCGGTTAGGATCGAGAGGATAATGTCCTTGCCGCGCACACGGCGCAAAAGTTCTACGGTCGGAATTTTTTGATCTTTTTTGTACACCTCAAGCGAAATACGGCGATCGGCCTTCAGCATCTTCAATCCCTCATCCGGAATATCGCGGGTCACGAAAATTTTGTAGGTCATAGCTGCTTGATCGGTATCGTCGCGAGGGCTTTTTTGCTCGGCCATTTGCGGAGAATGCCCATTTTGGCGCCAACGTGTTGGATGACGGATTCCGCGTTCAACATGGCGATGGCGAGCGAAGAAGCCATGTCTTTTGTCTTGAACCATCCGGCCACGAAACCGGAGCCGAAGGAGTCGCCGGCTCCTGTGCGTGAGACGGATTTTATTCCGGTCGTGTTCGCAAACCAGGTCGTGCCATCCTGGTGGGCGTGCGCTCCGTTTTCGCCGTCCGTGATGATGACAATGAGGCCCGTGGAGGCGAGCTTTGCGAACATTCCGGAGAGATCCTTTTCTTTTGTGACAAGCGCCGCCTCCTCACGGTTCACGAGGAGGATATTGACGGCCGAGAGAACGGATTTCATTTTCGAAAGTCCTTTTGCGAGTTCCGCGCGCCCAGGATTCCATGCCATGAGCGCTTGGCATTTTACGGCTTGGGAGGCGATACGCTCTGCGAGCTCCAGGTTCCCGGCGAGCGAGGTGAGATAAAAACATTTTGCCACACAATCCTTGAGCGGCACGTCTTTTGTTTCAAAGGCGGCTGAGACCCCGCGATATACAAGGACACTCCGCTCGCCCGTGGCCACGGTGAGAAGGGTAGAATAACCCGTTTGGCCGTTCGTGATCCATTTGACGAGACTTGTATCAACCCCGTCTCCTTCGAGATCCCACACAATTTCTTCGCCTGCTTTGTCTTCTCCCACACGACACACGGCCGCGGTCGTGAATCCAAGCCGTGCGAAGGTGACCGCGGTGTTCGTTGCCCCGCCGCCGGTCGTGTGCACGATTTGGTCCACGTCAATTTTCGCCCCAAGGGCCACACATTCGCCAATGCCGGTCTCAAACTTCGGCGACCGGATTATTTTGAACTGGTCGGAAACGAGAAACACGTCGCGTGTTGCAGATCCAATGGTGATAACGTCGAACATAGGATTATTGGTAGATATCTTTTCGATGTTTTGCGACAATGAGTTGAATGGTGTTGGGATCGATGAATTGGAAGATGACTCGCCAGTCTCTCGCGATTCTAAACGAAAGAAGACCCGCGAGGGGACCCGTTAAATGTTTGGTGTGCAGGAGTGGATCAAATGGGTTCCGCTGAAGACGCAAAAGCAATGCGTCAAATTTTTTCTGTTGTGCGTTTGGGAGTGCCCGAACAGAATTCAGAAATCGTTTTCCGAAAACGATTCGGAGCATAGCCATGGATTACAAATTCCTTAGCAGCGATCCTGAACCCTTGTAGGTGTGAGTGGGCTTTTCTCTTGCCGCTTCAAGGACTTCGCGGACGAACTCATCCCGGTACCTGCCCTCCGTATCTTTTCCAACAATGCTGATAATGGCGGATTTAAGGGTCGTAAGCTCTTGACGGATTTCGGCTAAGGTTTTTTCCCGGCCCAGGGTCCTTGCTTTTATACGCATATAAGCAAGATTAGCACGTCTTGACTTTTTGGCCAAAAGGTGATATTTGAATCGTTCTTTGAGCGTGGCGGGATAGGCCCAAAACGCTCGAAAACGCCCTCCTACGCTAAAGCTTCGGAGGGTAAACCGCGCACGGCGGGTTCCGTGCAAGTCTGTTTTCTGGGTTACCAAAGCGCTGGCCAAAAGCTGTCGTGAGGATTCCTAGAGGATGGAGGGTTCTACCATGGAAATCGGAAGCCTTTTTGATGTGGGCCATGTGGCCCAGCTGCACGAGATCCAGCGGGCTCGCCTGAAGCGCGGGCAGCCCGGAGTCGGCGATTTCGTCCAGGAACTCATCCGGCGCCTCACGTCGGGCGGAGTGGCCGGGACGCAGGCTGACCCCAGGATCTCCCAGGTGAAGCGGCTTTGGGATCTCGGTGTCGGGCGGGTGCTCGGTATCGGATCCTTCGAGGAGTACCTCGCGGGAATCCCGGTGGTCCCTCCAGAGGTCGAGGCCTACGACGATGCGTTTCCGTATCTCGTCCTCGTGGAGCCGCGCGTTGGGTTCTCGGAGTTCTGCGGTATGGCCGCCATCTACGCCAGGTGGCATCAGGATGTGGTGGCCCCGTTCGAGGAGCGTTACACCGAATTCTCAGGTCCGACGTGGATTCGCATCCAGGATGGGAGGAAAAATCACGATCGCTCCTGGAGGAATGCCGAGTCAGCTGGCGAGTTGTTCCTCACCGCCATCCAGGGTGTTTGCGCCTACATTCATCATCCCGGCGTCCTCGAGGCCACGGAAGGAGTCCCCGAGAGAGGCGGCCACGTCATGGATCTGCTCGGCACGATCATGTTGGGGCAGGAAACCAGCATGGCGTCCCTGCATAAGCAGTACAACGGGGTGGTGGAATTTCTACTCGGGGCGCGCGGCTACGGTTCGAGCCACGGGGTCAAGCACGGCGGCGCGACCAGGAAGTTGTTCCTGGCCGCGTAAGTAAGAAGGGTTCGTTCTTCAGAAGTCCTCGAGCGGGTGCGGTCTTCTTGCATCCGCTCGTTTTTATTTCCTACCCTTTCCCGGCGCAGCCGAGGAGGCGCATTTTTTCGCGCACGACTTTGGTGATGAGATCTCGGGCCGGGGCGAGGATCTTCCGCGGATCGATCACGGTCGGATTTTTTGAGAGGAATTGGCGCACACCGGCGTCGAAAGCGATGCGGAGATCCGTGTCGATATTTACTTTATTGATGCCAAGACGAACAGCTTGTTTGATCATCGTATTCGACACCCCTTTTGCGTCATCAATCTTACAGCCGTATTTTTTGCAGAGGGATTTTATGGAAGCGGGAACGCCGGAGGCGCCGTGGAGAACGAGTGGAACCTTTACGGCACGCTTGATGGCCTTGAGTCGTTCAAGATCTAATTGGGAGTTTTTTCCGCCGGAGGCGGATCCGCCTTTGGCGGAAAATTTATACGCCCCATGACTTGTGCCGATCGCGACCGCGAGCGCATCGCAGCCGGTCTTTTTCACAAAGTCCGTGGCCTGTTTTGGATCCGTAAAACGCGCGTCGCGTTCTTTGACCGAGACGAAATCCTCAATACCCGCGATCGCTCCGAGTTCAGCCTCGACGGAGATCCGTTTCGCGTGCGCCATCTTTACAATCTCGCGCGTCCGCTTCACGTTTTCAGCGTAGGGATGCGAAGAACCGTCGTACATGACACTCGTGTAGTATTCGCTTTTGATCGCGGTCACGACAAGATCATAATCCGTGCCATGATCGAGGTGAAAAACGACCGGGAGATTTGTTTTGTGTGCCGCAAGATGTGTGAGGCACGCCAGTTCGTCCATGCCGGCATAGTTGATGGCTCCGGCACTTGTCTGCACAATAACCGGAGCGCGTTCACGGAGAGCCGCTGTCATGATGCCCTGGAGGATTTCCAGGTTGTTGATATTAAAAGCGCCGACGGCGTAGTGGCCTGTTTTGGCTTTCGCAAGAACCTTGGTGAGTGTCGTTAACATATTTGTTCTGTCATCCTGAGCGAAGCGAAGGATCTCTCGAGAGATTCTTCGTCGCCTTTGGCTCCTCAGAATGACAAATGTTCATACCGCTTTTGGGCAAAACGACGGTCTGCTCTTCAGACGCGAGCGAATTTGTGATGCGGTGAGGAGACCAGCCGTTGGCCCGATTTTACCGACGACCGACGCGGCGTTCACGGATCCCCAGCGAAGACCTTCGTGGACCGGCTGTTTGTGGAGGAGGGCTCCAATGAAGCCGGTCGCAAACGCGTCCCCCGCACCGGTGGCTTCCACCCGTTTTCCCGGAAAGACAGGACAGAACATCAGATTTTTTCCGTCAAAACTATAGGCGCCGTTTTTTCCGTCCGTGATCACGCTGATTTTTGGCCCCAGTTTCCAGAGCGCCGGGGCCAGATGGTGCATTTCCGTGCGTTCGATTCCGGTCAGCGCACGCGCTTCCTCCCGGTTCACAAAAAGGATGTGCGCGGCCTTGATGAGGTCAAACAAGACTGGTTTTTTTTCTTTGATTTGGATCGTGCCCGGATTGAACGCGAGAGAAACCTTGTGCCGTTTTACGTAGGAGGCAACATCTTTAAAAAATTTTTCGTACCCCAGCCCCATTTCTCCGACGTAAATCCATTTCGCGTGATCGAGGCGTTTCGGAAAATGATAGGCGTGGCGAATATGGGACGTAAGTAGGGTTTTTTCTCCCTTGAAGTTCAGGACAACCGAGTAGCTCGACTGCTCGCCTTTGATGACATGGATGAATTTGGTCGAAACGCCTTCCTCCATGAGTTTCTTGACGGCGAGTTCGCGCGTGCCGTCCACCCCCATATTGCTGAACACGGCTGTTTTGAGCTTCATGCGGGCGAGACCGGTCGCAACGTTCGGAGCGGATCCGGCAATTTCGGATGCGACAACGTCCACGACGATCTTCGCGCCATATTCCATGCAAAGCAGGCACTCGGGCATCTTGAGGGCGCACTGAACAGACGCGTCGTTCA
Source organism: uncultured Gammaproteobacteria bacterium (assembly GCA_964573855.1). Lineage (GTDB taxonomy): Bacteria > Patescibacteriota > Patescibacteriia > UBA9934 > GWF2-40-263 > CAZNKO01. Next base: position 5,568 of record CAZNKO010000030.1, read on the forward strand.
AGATCACGAACGTATCAAGCTTGATATCTCCGACGGTAATCACGTCGTACACACTATTTTTTTCTTGATTTTAGACTCGTGTCGGGTTTGGTGCCGCCCCATTTGCGCGGGGCGCGGGAGAGGGCCTCTTTCATGATCACTTTTTTCATTTCCTCGAGACGTTTTGCCGCGACTGCCACATGTTCCTCTTCGACCGGGACGCGCTCACCGTGTTTGCGCTTGAAGGCCCGAAGAGCGGCCATGGCAATGAAAGGAGCCGTGAGTCCAAAACCTTCAAGCAGCTCCGGGGGTTCCCCGGACTCTCCAAATCGATCCGGCATACCGACAATTTCGAGCGGGGTTGGGACCGTTCGCCCGAGCGTCTCCGCAACGCCTCCTCCCAACCCTCCCGCCCCCTGGGCTTCCTCGACCGTAACGATCGCCCCCGTTTCTTTAGCTGCCTGGATGATCGCCTTCTCATCGAGCGGTTTGATCGTGTGGATATTCAAAACGCGCGCTTCGATCCCTTTTTTAGAAAGATATTCCGCGGCTTTGATCGCCTCGTAGACAAGCGGACCGCAGGCGAGGATCGTAAGGTCGCTTCCGAATCGGAAAGTTTCCGCCCGCCCGAATTTAAATGGTGTTTTTTCCGTGGTGAAGATCGGCGATTTTTCACGAGCGAAGCGGAGATAGGTCGGGCCCGCGAGGGCGGCGGCCGCGAGCGTGGCCTTCCGCGTTTCAAGGGCGTCACAGGGCACCATCACCCGCATGTTCGGCATGACCCGCATGATCGCGATATCCTCAACCATCTGGTGGGTCGCTCCGTCGGGCCCGACCGACACGCCGGCGTGCGCTCCAGCGATTTTTACATTGACATTATTCAATGCGACCGTGGTCCGGATCTGCTCCCAGTTCCGCCCCGGAGAGAAACAGGCGTAGCTTGAGATAAACGGCACCTTGCCCGCCATAGCCATGCCAGCCGCAATCGAAGCCATGGATTGTTCCGAGACGCCGAGCTGCACGAACCGATCCGGAAACGTCTCTTTGAAATACAAACTGCGGGTGGATTCCGTAAGATCTGCGCAGAGGACGACGACGTTCGGATCTTTTTTCCCAGCGTCCACGAGCCCACGGCCGAAACCATCGCGTGTTGGTGCTTGTTCGATCTTTGAAGAAAAAAGCCCGCGCATGAGATACGCCTCCCGATTGATGCCTTTTTTTTGTGGTCGTTTAGCCATACGTTTTCGTCATTGCGAGGAGCGAAGCGACGAAGCAATCTCTTCATTTAGATTGCTTCACCCGGTCTGACGACCAGGGTTCGCAATGACGATATTATTGATGTTCACTTTTAATCCTCCCGCCGAGGGTGCGGAGCGCTTCAAGAGCTTCGGATGATTCCACCCCTGCTTTTGGTGGTTTCCCGTGCCATTCGTAATTATATTCCATGTAGCCGACGCCGTAGCCCGGGATCGTGTCCGCAATAATCACGGTCGGTTTTTCCGACACGCCATGCGCGCGTTCCACGGCTGCCACGAAATCACGGATGCTGTTGCCCGCACACCGCTCCACGTTCAGGTTGAAGGCCCGGAATTTCTCCACGAGAGGCTCAAGCGGCATGATGTCCTCGGTCGTGCCGTCGATTTGGATGTTGTTCCGGTCAATGATGAATGTGCAGTTGTAGAGTTTATTGCGTCCGGCGAAGAGCATGGCTTCCCATGTTTGTCCGGCCTCAAGCTCGCCGTCTGACATCGCGCAGTAGACGCGCCACGGGGCGCGGTCCATCAGTGCCGCGTAGGCCAACCCGACTGCTTGAGAAGAACCGGATCCAAGCGGCCCGGGGGTCGTCTCGACTCCGGGGAGTTTTTCGCGTTCGGGGTGCCCCTGGAGCGGGGAGCCAAGTTTCCGGAGTGTTATGAGTAGTTTTTTGGGAAAGTAGCCGGCATGTGCCATCGTCACGTAACGGACGGGACAGATGTGGCCATTTGAGAGGATGAGCCGGTCGCGATCTTTCCACTCCGGATGTTTCGGATCGTGGACGAGAACATGAAAATAGAGCGCCGTAAAGATGTCTGTCATTCCAAGCGGCCCGGCCGAGTGGCCGCTTCCAGCTTCGACCAGCATATCAATGATGTCTTCGCGGATCTCCGAAGCTCGCTCTTCCAACTCCTTCAATTTTTTATCATGAAGATGCAGGGGTTTTCGGACCTGGGGCCCGAGCGTCAAGGACGGCATACCCGGTACTACAACACTGGCGAAAAACCAATGTCTGTTAATAATGAAGTAATTGTTTTACTGTTTCGGACTATTCGTCTTGTAAGTGTTGTAGTACCGGGCATAGTGACGTCATTGTAGCAGAAAAATCCTAAGCACGAAATGGGGAAAATCCGAAGAAATTCGAAATACTAAATTTTAAATTTTGGATTTTTGATTTTAGATTTTTTCGAATTTCGTACTTTGAATTTCGGATTTAAAAAACGGGGCCGAAGCCCCGTTTTTTCTATTGCACGACAATGGTTCCTTTCATTTCCGGATGATAACTGCAGAAGTACGTGTACGTCCCCGGCGTCTTGAAGTAGCGAGAGAAGTTTTGGCCAGGCTCGAGCGTACCCGTCCCCCACGAAATATCATCGGCCGTAGCCGTGTGTTTCGTGCCGTCCTTATTCACCCATTTTACCGCAGTGCCGGCTAAGATCGTGATGGTGGATGGTGCGAACGCATTATTCATAACGTCGACGTAGATCGGAGCCTTGAGACTCTTGTCACTATCAATGCTCGTCGCGTCGGCTGACTCTCCTGCGACATTGTAATCAGTTGCGAGCTCAATGTTGGCTCCGGCTTTATAGTTCGGGAAGAAACCATCTGGAACGTCGTCGATCTTTTTGTTCCAGGTCGCTCCATAGAGGGAGACCGCGATGGATTCGGATGGAACCCAGCGAAGGGCGCCGCCTCTCGAGATCGCATACGTCTTTGGATCACTATTAATCTTGATCATTTTCATCCCCGGCTTGTACGTGACGTTGCCGCCGATTTGGACTTTCGCGAGATCTGCATCGGTCAGCCACTTCACCGTGTCGAAATTGCTGTACCACGTGAAATAGGTCTTATCGTTCGGGAAGACATAACGGAATCCGTCACGACCGTAGTAATACACGGCCGCGAATGCTTGTCCGCGGATAAGGTCGCCTGCCTGAACCGAAGCAAGCGGTACGATCGTGGTGGCGTTTGCCGGCTTTCCGGACCCGACGAGAGAAAGGACGAGAGCGGCGATACTCAAGAAGACGAACGATTTCTTCATAAAATGAAACATGGTCATGATAAATAATTGAGGTTAATTATACGATAGCACGTTTTGTGAGTTTTTTCAACATCGCTTGGGGATCCCTTGCTTGAAAGAGGAGGGACGCGGCGCAGATGCGAGTGGCCCCTGCCTCAACGAGGCGTGGGAGGAGCTTTTCGGTTACCCCGCCGTCGATTTCAATCGGGAGATTTTTGCGATGAGCATGCGCTTCGCGGATTTTTTCCAAAATATAGTCGCCTTCGAACGCCTGGCCAGAGGATCCAGGATGAACTCCCATGATGGTGAGCTGATGGATTTCATGGAGGACCTCGTGAAGTTCGCTCATGGGCGTCTCTGGATTTATCGCGACTCCGCTTTCGAGCTTCAGGAAGTCGCGGATGTGGGAGATGACGGCACCGATCGGGCGGTGCATTTCGGAATGCACGATCGCGCGTCTCGTTTGTTTCACTTCCTTCTTCCATTCCTCGATGATGGGGAGGGGATTTTCAACCATGAGGTGCAGTTCGTACTTCACCTTCGTGCGCATGCCGCCGACCGCGCGCGCATCGAACCAATTCGTTTGCGGAAAAAGGGTTCCGTCGAGAATATCCACGTGGACGGTCTTGCAGTCGTTCTCGACCAGACGCAATCGGCGCTCAAATTCCTCCTTTGATTCAACAAGGAGTGACGGGATGATCTCGATCATACGCCAAACTCTTGCATTTCAATATCTTGTACTTTTTTCAACCTCCGCACATGACGCTCCGCGCCGCTGAACGGCGTTTCGAGCCATTCTTTCACGATCGCGAGCATCTCTTTTTTCTTCAAAAATCGCCCTGGAAGACAAAGGACATTACTATCATCGTCCGTCCGGCTCGTTTTTGCCGCCTCCGCATTGAATCCGGTCGCGGCCCGCGCCCCTTTGACCTTGTTTGCCACAATACAGATGCCTTGCGCGTTCCCGCAGAGCACAATCCCGCGAGCGTTTTTGTCTGTGACCACGCGTTTCGCGACCGCATGCCCAAAATCCGGATAGTCGTCGTCGTTCACAAGGTTTTCATTCCCCATGTCCACGACTTTGTAGCCGTCTTTTTTTAAAACCGCCTCGATTTCCTCTTTAAGAAGCCAGCCGGCATGATCCGCGCCGACATAAATCGTTGGTTTCATATTGATTGCCATTATAGAGAACCCTTGACTTTTTGGCCAAAGAGCGGCGGTCTCAGACACATTCTGCTTCCATCGCATCGAAAAGAGGGGGGAGCCGGCAGACGGATTTCATCTGTGTAAATGAGAGCGACATTCAATAGTCCATATGCGACAAGGAATGTCATCCTTTTCGTTGGTCATTGCCTGTTTTATGCTGATCCACATAAGTGCCGATCGGCACTTATGTGGATCAGCCCCATCAGGTTGATTTTGTCTTGGTCTGCTCGCTCTTGCTCAAGACTCGTTTTTCCACCCTGATCCATTAAAGGTTCGATCGGACCCTTAATGGATCAGGAGAAATGAAGGCAGGGGCGCTTGAAGTTCCCAATGTGTCCAGACAGGGACACAAAGGAAAGCCGCTTGTTTCAAAAAGTGAACGGCCGTTCAAAAAGTGAAACAGAGGGATGAACACGGGTCTTTTTTGTCGTAAAAATTATCTCTTCCGATTTTTGATTCCGTCCACTCCGAAATTGAAAATCCGCCCGAGCTCGGGCGGATTTTCGTGGCCGAGTTAGTGCTGGACGCTGAAGAGCCCGTCTTCGAATGCCGTGACGGCGCTTTCCACGGGGAGGGCGCTCCATCCGCCGCTGTTCGTTTCCACAAATCTATTTTGGAACTTATT
>CAZNKO010000031.1:0-9709 GCA_964573855.1 uncultured Gammaproteobacteria bacterium
AACCGGAAATATTCACTCCCCGGAGAACAGGAAAAAATCATTCCCCGTTGACATCAGGATATTAGACCTCGCCATGACCGGAGAGTTTTGCTACAATTAGCTCCGTATGACGCACTCAGAAGCGAAGGCGCGTATCGAAAAACTCCGCGGAACCATCAATGATTATCGCTATCGCTACCATGTTTTGGATGAGCAACCGATTTCGGATGCGGCTTTGGATTCCTTGAAACACGAGCTCTATAAACTCGAGCAGGAGTTTCCGGATTTGATCACGCCGGATTCGCCGACCCAGCGCGTCGGCGGCAAACCGCTTGAGAAGTTCAAAAAGGTCACGCACTTGCGCCTCATGTTGTCGATGGAGGATGTTTTTACGGAAGAAGAATTTTCCGCTTGGCATGACCGCATTCTTAAACTTACAGGCGTGGCTCCCACCCCCCCGAACCCCCCCTCAGGCAGGGGGGGAGTCAGCCTGTATTGCATGCCGAAGTTGGATGGATTGGCCGTTTCTTTGGTGTATGAAGATGGGGTTTTGAAATGGGCCGCGACGAGAGGGGATGGAAAGATCGGCGAGGACGTCACACAGAACGTGAAGACGATTGAGGCAATTCCACTACGACTTCACGCTCCCACCCCCTCCTCCCACCCCACCCAACCTCCCCTCGGGCAGGGGAGGGGTTCGAAAGAGAGGGGGAGAGGTGTGGGGTTGCCGAAGATCGTGGAGGTGCGCGGGGAAATTTATCTGCCGACAAAAGAATTTGAAAAATTGAACGCCGCGCAGAAAAAGAAGGGCGAGCCGGCGTTTGCGAATCCGCGTAACGCTTCGGCAGGTTCGATCCGCCAGCTTGATCCGAGGGTTACAGCGTCCCGTCCGCTCCGTTTCATTGCGTGGGATTTGATCGGCGATTTCGGACAGAAAACACAAGGTGAGGAAGTGGAGCTCCTTGGGAAGCTCGGGTTTAAATCCACACCCGAGTCTGTTCTTTGCCGCTCCGTGAAAGATGTTCACGAACATTGGCAAACGCTTCAGAAGAAACGTGACAAACTCGGGTTTTGGGTAGATGGCATGGTCGTGCGGGTGAATGACAATACGACCTATGATCGTCTCGGCGTGGTTGGCAAAACTCCGCGCGGACTTGTTGCGTGGAAATTTCCGGCCGAGGAAGTTACCACGATCGTGAAGGACATCCAATGGTTTGTGGGCCGCACGGGTGCGCTTACCCCGGTTGCCGTGGTTGAGCCGACCTCGCTTGGAGGCACGACGGTCCAGCACGCTTCCCTCCACAATTACGATGAAATCCAGCGGCTCGACGTGCGCGTCGGCGACACGGTCGTCTTGTACAAAGCCGGCGACATCATTCCGAAGGTCAAAGAAGTCGTGAAAAAGCTCCGTCCAAAAGGAGCGACCGAAGTTCATCCTCCTAAAAAATGTCCCGTGTGCGGTTCATCGGTCGAGAGAAAGGAAGGGGAAGTGGCGATCGTGTGTTCGAACAAGAAATGTTTTGCGCAGGAAAATGAGATCGTTTTACACGCGGCTCGTGCGTTCGAGATCGACGGCATCGGACCGCAAACGATCGCGGCGCTTCTCGAGGCTGGGCGATTGCGCCGCGCGCCGGACCTTTTCGCGCTGAAGCCGGAGAATCTTCTCGAGCTCGAAGGCTTCGCGGATCTTTCCTCCAAAAAAATTGTAGAACAGATCCAGGCAAAAAAGACGATTTCTCTTTCCCGCTTTATTGTTGCTCTTGGGATTCGGAATGTTGGTGAAGAAACCGCCCTCGATCTTGCAGAACATTTCGGCTCAATTGACAAGCTGATGGATACAAACAAAGAAAAACTGATGGAAGTCCCGAACATCGGCGAGATTGTCGCAGATAGCATCATTTCTTTCTTTTCTGATAAACAGAACCGCGAATTAGTGCAGGCGTATCTCGATCAGGGTGTAAAGGTAGAGGCTGCGACAAAACGCCGGCACACGCCGCTCGCGGGCAAGACGATTGTGCTCACCGGCACCTTCGAGTCGCTCTCGCGCGAGGAAGCCAAAAAGCGCATTCGCGAGCCCGGCGGCTCTTCGCCTGGATCCGTCAGCCGAGAGACGGATTACGTGGTCGTGGGCGCGGATCCGGGATCAAAGGCCGAGAAAGCAAAGGAACTTGGCGTGAAGATCTTGTCGGAGAAATACTTCTTGGCTATGATCGGGGAGAAATAAACAACACCAGTGACCAGGGACAAGTGACCAGTCACTCGTCACAGGTCACTTTGTCACTAAGCGTATGGCATTTACAGAAAAGGAAATCAAACATTTGGCCAAGCTGTCCCGTCTTAAATTGTCGGCCGAGGACGTGAAGGTGTACAAAAAGCAGCTCGCGTCGATTTTGGAATACGTGGAGAAACTGCAAGAGGTGGATACGAAAGGGGTGCCGGAACTTGCGCGCGGAGTCGGGACAACCAACACGTTTCGCGAGGATGTAGTGGAAGGATGCGAGGCGGGTGTGCGGGAGCGGATCAAAAAAGAATTCCCGCGGCGACAAGGGGATTTGCTTGAAGTTCAAGCGGTATTCGAGGGAAGGACGGAATAATCTCGTCATCCTGAGCGTAGCGAAGGATCCCGAGAGATCCTTCGGTCGCTGTGCTCCCTCAGGATGACAAATGAAACTATGGATACATCAACACTTACTATTCGCGAGGCGGCGAAACAACTCACGGCCAAGAAGATTTCAAGCGAAGAACTCGTAAAGGGCTGTCTTGAGGTTGCGCACCAGAAGAACGAGGCTTTGAACGCCCTTCTTGAAATTTCGGATTCCGCGGTTGAGGCTGCGCGCCACATCGACGCTCGACGCAAAAAAGGAGAAGAGCTTGGCCCCCTCGCTGGGATTCCGCTTGCCGTGAAGGACAACATGCTCGTTCAGGGCTGGAAGGCAACGGCTGGTTCGCAAATTTTGGAAAATTATCACGCCGTGTATAACGCGACCGTGGTAGAGCGGCTTCGCGACGCGGGCGCTATCTTTCTCGGCCGCGGCAACATGGATGAATTTGCCATGGGATCCTCGACGGAATCATCCCATTTTGGACCTACGAAAAACCCATGGGACAAGCGGCGCGTGCCTGGTGGCTCCTCGGGCGGCTCGGTCGCGGCTGTGGCAGCTGGCATGGTTCCGTATGCACTTGGCTCTGACACCGGCGGCTCGATTCGCCAACCCGCGTCACTCTGTGGTGTGGTGGGTCTCAAACCAACCTACGGCCGCGTGTCGCGGTACGGCCTGATTGCCATGGCGTCGAGCCTCGATCAAATCGGGCCGATCACGCACACCGTTGAGGATGCAGCGCTCGCGATGCAGGCGATCGAAGGAGCAGATCCGCACGACGCAACCACCATGGATCTTGAAGAAACAACCGCGCCGGAGCTTCTTGAAAAGTCCGTGAAGGGCTTGCGGCTTGGAATCCCGAAGGAATATTTTTTGGATGGGATGGATGAGGATGTCCGCCGCTCGGTCATGGAAGCCGTAGATCTTCTCAAAAAAGCCGGAGCAAAGGTCAAGGAAATTTCTTTACCGCACACGGAATACGCCCTCGCAGCCTATTACATCAACATGCCTGCCGAGGCCTCTTCAAACCTTGGGCGTTTTGATGGGATGCGCTACGGACTGTCTTCGAGCGGCTCCTCGCTCATCGACACCTACGAGCAAACTCGCGGCGAAGGGTTCGGGAGGGAAGTGCAGCGCCGCATCATGCTCGGCTCCTACGTGCTTTCGGCGGGATATTATGATGCGTATTATCGGCAAGCCCTGAAGGTGCGCTCGCTCATTCGGAAAGATTTTGATGAGGCGTTTAAAGATGTGGATGTTATTGTGACGCCAACGTCGCCCTCGGTCGCCTGGACGCTCGGCGAAAAGTTCAACGATCCGCTCACCATGTATCTCTCTGACATTTATACGATCTCCGTGAATTTGGCCGGAGTGCCAGCCCTGTCGCTTCCGTGCGGGTTCGTGAAAGATCTTCCGGTGGGATTGCAATTGATCGGTCGTCCATTTGACGAGACGACCCTCTATCGGATCGGCATGTATTATCAATCTGTGACGGATTGGCATACGCGAACACCAGAGTAGAAAGTAGAAGGTAGAAAGTAGAAAATCATGATTCCATATTTCGGAGCGACAATTTATCACCTCGGCCCCATTCCGATTCAGGTCTGGGGCATGTTTGTTGCGATCGGAGTTCTCGCAGGAACCGCGCTTTCTGCGTGGTTTGCGAAGAAACGCGGACAAAATCCGAACGTAATTTGGGACATGGCGTTTTGGGTGCTCCTCGGGGCGTTTCTTGGCGCGCGTATTTTTCATGTTCTGTTTTACCGCCCAGATTATTTTCTTGAGAATCCAACGAAGATCCTGGCGATCTGGGAGGGAGGCGAGTCTGTCATTGGAGGATTGATCGGTGCCGCGATCGTGGGCATCTGGTATTTACACAGGAAGAAACTCAACGTGTGGGCGTATGCGGACACCGCAATCTTCGGACTCCCGCTCGGCTACGGAATCGGCCGTATCGGTTGTTTCCTGATTCACGACCATCCGGGAACGCTTACAGACTTTGTCCTTGGAGTTCAATACCCGGATGGCCTTGTGCGTCATGATCTTGGACTGTACGCATCTATCAATGGTTTCATTCTCGCGATCATTTTTTGGATTCTCTATCGTCGAAAGGCCGCAACGGGCGTCTACACCACCACCTTCCTTTTGTGGTATGGCATCACCCGATTTTTTCTTGATTTTCTTCGCGCGACCAACGGCCCAATCGTGGACGCGCGCTATTTTGGCCTCACCCCAGCGCAATATGGCGCTGTTGTGATGGTTGGTCTCGGGGCATATTTGTCATTGCGAGGCCGAAGGTCGAAGCAATCTAATAGATCGTCGGCATAAAATTGACAAAATAGCAAAAACCAATTACGCTTCATACAGCGCAATTTTGTTTTCTATTCAATATTTGTTGCAATAAACTTGTCATTTTATGCCATTGAAAACTACCATGGCAGGTACGACGCTTGAACTCCTTGGCCTGGTTCCCAAGGACTGGCAGGTTTACGTGACCGTGCTCCGGCTCGGAACCGCACCGCTCCGGCGTATCGCCGAGACGGTGGGGCTGAACCGCGGCACCACGTATGATGCGTTGAAGCGTTTAATCGGCGTGGGTCTTGTGAGCTACGTCGATGCCAAAACCCACCGGTACTTCACCGGCGAAGATCCGCATAAGCTCCGTGGTCTCGCGACCCGGCGCGAAGTCGCCCTCCAGGAAGCCCGTCAGGGTTTGGAGGATGTGATACCGGGCCTGCAGGCTGTGCTTGGAGCAGCCGAGCACCGGCCTGCAGTCCGGTATTACGAAGGCGAGTCTGGTGTCCGGGGCATCCTCGAGGATGTTCTTGCGGCCACGGAGCGTGCGGAGTCGAAGATGTATCGCGTGTACTCTTCGGCAGACATCCGGGATTTGATTGCCAGTGCCTGGCCCGGATTCACCAAGGAACGCATTCGACGCAACGTCCGTGTGCGCGCGATCGCGATCGGATTGGGCGGCGCCACCGCCGGCCTCGACGAACGCAAATGGCTCGCACGCGACGCGAAGGCGCCGACGTACATTTTCATCTACAGCGGCAAAACGGCCTATGTGGCCATGGATGCCGGTAAACGACTGTTTGGAGTCCTCATTGAAGACCCAGCGGTCGCGACCACCCAGCAAATGATCTTTGATGTTCTTTGGAAAGCGCTCCCGTAATCGTATTCACGGAAATTGCGGAAAGGTTTTGAGACTTTTCCGCAGTTTCTGTGGAGAGTCTCCGTGGGGGAGACAAACCTAGCAGGGACGACAAGAAGCGATTCTTGAGGAGGAATCGTGGCAACGAGCGAGGGTACGGTGACGAGCAACGAAAGGCCGTCGAGGAGTGTCGTCGCGGTCTACACAGGGCCGCATCACGGAGTCGAGGAGGAAACCGGGGACATCATCATCTGCAAGACGCCGGAGGAGTGTGAGGAGCGCGATCGGTCGCGTTGCCTCAAGCGAATCAGGCGCGGTCTCGAGCGGGCGCTGTTCTACAAGGCGTACAGGATCAAGGTTCCCCTCATCGTCTGCGGAGACGGTAATTGGGGGGACGACGTCTGCGAATTCGTGCGGCTGGCCTACACGGCCGGCATCGAACAGGTTTACGGCTTTGCCTTCATGGACGGGCGGGAGCCGGGAACCACGAAGGAGGACGCGATCGGGCTTGCGAAGCTTCTCCGTGATCGTCCAGAGCTGCAGACGGTTGACTTCGTGGAGCTCGTGACGGACGAGAAGCACGGTCGGCGCGCGAAGATCATCACGAAGGGGGAGCTCACGCGTCTTCTGCCTTGGCGTGAGATCAGCGTCAAGCGCCAGCTGGTGCTCGATGGGATCCAGTTTACGAAGAAGATGGTCCGCAACGAGCGTAAGGGGACCCGCGACTACATCGCTGAGCGCTACCAGCGTCAGCCGTGGAAGGACGCGGTCGGAAAGCCTGCCTGCAAGAGGCCGGACGGACCCCCGCCCGACTTCATTCCGGTGTCGGTGAGGCTCGACCGGATCTTCGACAGGATGCAGGAGATGTCTCATCCGCTGCTGCCGGAGGTAGCGCCGGCTCCGTCGCTCGCGGCCGCCGCGTTCTAGCGCAACCGCGCAACGTACTTCGCCCCGACTCGAGAGAGGAGGGGCTTTTCTTTGTATGGATGTTTATCAAAAAAATATTCGTCTGCTCGTGAGCCGATATTTTACTCCGGCGAGTTATAATAAACACGACCCCAGTGCGTCTATCGGCCAGTCGGTACGTTGGTTGTATTCTCATTTCGACCGTCCCATTATTGTCGGAATTGCCGGGCCATCAGGAGCTGGGAAAACTTTTCTTACACGGCGTCTCAAGAGGGAGTTGGGCGGTTCTTGTCTTTTGCTCAATCAAGACCGTTATTTTAAACGCGATTATAAACAACTCGGCGTTTCCGGGCATCATCCGACCGCCAGAAACAGAGCACAGATGCGGGACGGCATCAGTCAGTGGAGACGATACGCGTACCTTTTTTGCTATTCCAACAGCGCCTTTCTTTTTCCGTCCGTCAGGAATCTATATAATTTTCGCATTGCCGTGGCCACGAGTGATTTAAAGACGCTGATCGAACGTCGTCGTCGATGTTTCTTCCAGAAACAAACCACATCGTTTCTTCGGCATTTTCGAACGAAAACCCTCAAGGATATTATCCGGTATACACTACCATCGCTTCGGTTTGCCCACATTTTGTATTTGACCGACACGCAGCAGCTCTTTATCCATCGAAAATTTCTCCAGACCCTTTTTGGACAAGAGATTTTTTATCGTTTAAGTCTGGATCAGGACGGATGGAATGTTCTTTGGAAAAAGGACGAGGATCGTTTTACAGAAAATCCATCCACGCTTTGTCGGATGGCGCTTACATGGAGAAATTGGCAAGGACGGCGCATTATAGAACTTGGGGCTGGGGCTACGGGCCGGGATGCCGTGGAATTTATCAATGCAGGGGCACGATATGTCGGAATCGAAATAAGTTCTTTTGCGGCCCGACGGCTTGCCGAGAATATCCGCCGGGAGACCGGACAAAGGCCGAAAGTTGTTTCTTGGTCCTCCAGAGCCCGATTTTTTCATTCATGGCGGGCAGAGAAACGTCCTTTAATCCTCGTCGGCGACTTTGCCGAGGCGCTTCCGTTTTTTGGCCGTTGCGATCTTGTTTTTTCTTACTCCTCTCTTCATTATTTTCCTCCCGTTGTTTTACAACGGACGCTGAAGAATGTTCGTCGCATTTCTTCTCATTTTGCCGTGGCGGTAAAAACGACGTCAGATCGATTAGCCCATCAAGGCGACCGTCTTCCTCTTCCGGGAGGCGGCCGTATTTACGAGAATGACACGCACCGGCAGGTCAGATTTTTCTTTCTTTCTGAACGGTTCAAAAATATCGTAAAGAAAAGCGATTTTCGCGTCGTTCGTATTCACGTCGGAGCGGAGGAATTTGACGCCGCCAAACCTTCAAAAGGTCGTCAGTCGCCGTTTATCAACATTCTTGCCCAAAGGAGATGACCATGGAACAAGTGGATTTTTGGGATCTGGATCATACGCTCCTCAACACGGAGCGGAAGCTGTTTGGCCCGGTGCTGGATGGCCTCGCAAAAAAGGTCGGCCGCGAGCGCCGGTTCGTCGATCAGATGTTCGATCAGGCCAACCAGACCACGTTCACGTTCGCGTTCTTTTTTGAGCTCATCGGCGTGTCGGCCGGAGAGCGGGAGAAGCTCGAGGAGGAGATCCGGTCCCATGTCGCCCTGAAGGCGGAGTCGTGCCTGTATCCCGGCATCGTGGATCTGCTCGAGGAGCGCAAGCGAGTGGCGCAGCAGGTGCTCGTGACCGGCGGGAACGTCACCTACCAAGAGTGGAAGTTCTCGACGCTCAAGGTCCTGCACGGGATCTTCGCGCCGGAAGACCGCCACTTTGTCCCGCTGAATGGGTCGAAAGGAGCCCGCGTGGCGCAGTACCATAGCAGAGCGCGCGGACGTTTCATCGACGACAGCGCGCGGTGGCACAAGGAGGTTGCCGGAGTCGTGTCAGGCCTCGAGCATATCCGCCCCATCTGGCCGGACACGCTCGGTGCCGAGGATCACCCCGACGACGGCCGTCTCTGGCAGACGGCCAGGAGTGCGGAAGAACTCCGCGTCCTTCTCGACGCCGACGCACTCTAACGCAACCGCGCAACGTACTTCGCCCCGTCTCTCTCGAGTCGGGGCGCTTTTTTCTTTCGAAGCTTTTCCGCCAAAGGCGGATCAGCCTCTGGCTGAAGCGTAGGCGGGTTATTGCCAAAGAGAACTCAACCAGCCGCGTTTAGGTTTTGGTTCTTCCGGCGGTGGGGAAGGGGGAGATGATTTTAGCTGATCGGCAAAGGCGATGAGGCGCGCCATTTCGCGTTCCACGAGCGGCCCGTCGTATTCACCGCCGTGGGCACGGCTGCCGTCATAACTCGCCTGTTTCTGGTCCAAATGCAAATTGATCTGCACGCTGCCATTTTTGTCCTCGATGTACGCATGAAACCGTGGATAGGTTCCTCCACCGAGGCGCTTTGTGTAGCTCAATTGTCCCTCACGGCCCATGTGCTCGCCATAGCCAGCCTGCCGCAGGAGATTTCTCGCGTTATCAGGCAAAGGACCTCGGATCATATGTTGCATAACGTGCTTCAGTGTACTATGATTTTGCCACATTTGAAACCTCTTGGTGGGATGGCCGAGCGGCTTAAGGCACATGCTTGGCCACCGCCTTCGGCGGGGTCCCGCCAAAGGCGGGAAAAGCATGCACGTGTATGGTATATTTCGTCTACATTATTCAAAGTGAAAAAACGGAACGGTTCTACGTACGCGTCACGTCTGATTTAGTACAGCGCCTCCGACATCATAACAGCGGCGCAAATCGGTCTACGAAAAAACAGGGTCCGTGGAAACTCGTGTATCAAGAGTCGTTTTCTGATAAGTCATCGGCGTGGTTACGTGAACGACAAATTAAAAGCTACAAAGGGGGTGAGGCATTCAAAAAATTGATTCACGGAGAGGTCGCATAGTGGCCTAGTGCACATGCTTGGAAAGCATGCAACCCGCAAGGGTTCGAGGGTTCGAATCCCTCCCTCTCCGCCAAAATTGAAAATCGGAATTGGAAGCC
>CAZNKO010000032.1:0-9610 GCA_964573855.1 uncultured Gammaproteobacteria bacterium
TCCCCAAGCCCCTTCCGGTTCGATTCCTCCTCCCCAGAAAAAACAGCCCGTCGAATGACGGGCTGTTTTTTCTGGGGTGCCTAGCGGGAATCGAACCCTCATAGCTGGGACCACAACCCAGTGCACTAACCATTATGCTATAGGCACCATGTGCGGCGAATCTTATGGAAAAAACTCTTTGGAATCAATATGGTGCCCCTGGTTGGAATCGAACCAACATATCACGGCTTAGAAGTCCGGCGCACTATCCGTTGTGCTACAGGGGCGTGAAAGCAGTATAGACTAGCGATTTTTTCTCGTCTTGTCAATCCTGTTCCGTCATTGCGAGGAGCGCAGCGACGAAGCAATCCAAACGAATGACGGAGACTATCTCGATTTTCTTCCATGAAATTTTTTGTGAATATCCTTGAGCTGTTTGTTTGTCACATGTGTGTAAATTTGCGTGGTCGTGATCGAGGCGTGGCCGAGCATGGCCTGCACCGAGCGGATGTCGGCGCCCGAGCGGAGAAGGTCGGTCGCGAAGGTGTGGCGCATGGTGTGCGGGGTGATGCGCTTGGTAATCCCCGCGGCCTTGGCGTAAAAGGCGATGGTGCGCTCGATCGAGCGGGGAGTGAGGGGCCCTGATTCCTTGCGTCCGGCCTTCGCACGGTCGTGAGAGACGAAAAGATAAGGAGAGGGATCGCGACGTTTGTCGAGATAATCTTTGAGCACCGCCTTTGCGCGGTCGGAGAGAAATACGACGCGCGGTTTGTCGCCCTTGCCGCGCACCGTAAACTCATCGCGTGCAAGATTCACGCCCTCGATCTTGAGTCCAGATAATTCGGAGACGCGGAGTCCGGTCGAAAAAAGCGTTTCGAGGACGGCGATGTCGCGGAGCGCCACGAGTCCTTTCGCGTGTTTCTTGGGTGTAGCGAGCAAACGCTCCAATTCATCCTCTTCCAAAAACTCCACGGTCCGGATCGGTTGTTTGGCAAGTTCGATTTGCTCGGGGGAGAGACTCGCGACGTCGCGCCGCGCAAGATATTTCAAAAATGTCCGGAGCGCGATCAGATGATAGTTCTGCGTGCTCTTCTTCATGGTGGGCTCGTGCCGCCCGGCCGGATTCCGATTGAGCCAAAGTCGGTAGCGCCGGATCACTTCGCGGGTAATTTTGTCCGGGCGCGGCGAACCCGCCCATGTTGCAAACCGGCGGAGGTAAAAATCATAATTCCGAATCGTCCGCGACGATCGCCCGCGCTCAATTTCAAGATACTCGAGGAACTCCCGAATGAGTTTGTCGAGAGATGTTGCCATAAAATGTTTCGCCGTGTTGTACGTCGGAGACGGAGTCATCCCGCTCCAGCGGCGGGATGCTCCTTATGTCTCGCCCCGCCACCCCTCGCTCACCGCCTCTGGCGGGACCCCGCCAACGGCGGGGAAAGCTCGGGGACCAAGCCCCGTTAGAGGCGGCGCCTCTAACGGGGCAAGCTGGCGTGGCTCCGACATACTCCTCCGTACAACAACGGCTCAACAGACTATTTACATTATACGACACAAACTCACTCTCGCCCACGGCAAAATCCTCTGGTGGAGCACAAAATGGTGTGATAGGATGCCCCCGTTATGAATCGGGGAAACCACCATGTCATTCTGATCGCTTCTCTCGTCCTTGGAATTGTCTTGACCGCCATTCCGATGAGCCCCCCCTCAAGCTGCAGCGCCTTTTCGCTGGTAACACTCGGCCCCTTCTGTGCGGCAGAACAACTCCAGAGCGCTCCGCTCGGACTTTCGGAGCTCCCAAATGCCGCCCTCCCGAAAACTATTCTGACGATCGTGGTGGCCGTAATGGTCTTTGTCTTCTTGCGGCAGACGACGGATGAAAAATCGTTCTCCTTATTCTTGTATCACCGGCTCGCGGAACCAAAAAATTCTCTTCCGCTCAAACGCCTAGCAGAAAATCCTTGCCTGATCGCCTCCCGTGATGCGTGACCCCAATATCTTGTTCTTCCTTGTCCCTTGTCACTTGTCACTTGTTACCTTTTTCTCTTATGGAACCAAACAAATCTTTCTTTGAACTCCTCCCGCCAAAAATTGCCTTCGTCGCCGGCGTCGTGATCGCCATTCTTGCGCTTGGCACGGTTGGATTCGTGATCCTCTCCGGGTGTTTCTTGTCCGGAAAGTGCGCAAATGCGGTGACGACCGCTCCCGCGAACAATCAACTCGCTGCAAATAATCAGGCCCTCCCCTCTGATGAGCTTCTCCCGCCCGAAGAAGCCGTTGGTCCAATCACGGCCGTGACAGATGCAGACTGGATCCGTGGCGACAAGAACGCTCCCATCACGTTCGTGGAATATTCGGACTTCGAGTGTCCCTTCTGCAACCGCTTCCACCCAACCATGCTCCAAATCATGGAAGAATATAAAGGAAAGGTGCGCTGGGTCTATCGCCATTTCCCGCTCTCCTTCCACCCGCAGGCCGAACCAGCAGCCGAGGCCGCGGAATGCGCGGGAGAACAGGGGAAATTCTGGGAATTCGCGGACAAATTGTTTGAAAATCAATCCCAACTCGGGGATGCGTATTACAAACAATTGGCCGGTGAGCTTACACTCAACGCGGAAACGTTTGAGGATTGTCTCGCGTCTGATCGAACCCTTGCCAAAATCCAATCCCAATCCCAAGGCGGAGCGAGCGCGGGCGTGAACGGCACGCCAGGCTCCTTCATTATCGACGCAAACGGCGGCGTCCAGCCGGTGCGCGGCGCCCTCCCGTACGAATCCGTCAAAGCCATGATCGACGCCGTGCTCTAACTATTCATTCACCTATGGACCAACCCATGCCAGAGCAAAAATCGGGAAGCAAACTCTGGGCCATTATTCTGATCGTCGTCGGAGCGGTTGTCGTCCTCGGCCTCGTCGGCCTTTTCTTCACCGGAAAACTTATTGAGTGGGGATACAATCGCGCGATCGAAGCGACGAATGAAGGCGTTGTCGAATATAATTTTGATGAAGGGGGAAGCGGATCTGGCGTCTTTACAGATGAAGAAGGAAATGAATACCGCGTCGAGGCGCGCGGAGAAGGGGAATCGTTGATCAAGGGGTTCCCGAAAGATTTTCCGATCATGCCGGGCACAACGAATCTTGAGTCCGCGGTCGTGAAAGATCTCGACCAGATTAAAAACTCGGGATTCGGCGAAGATATCTCTGCGCTCTACACGGCCGGATGGCTCACGAAAAAATCGGTGCGGGAAGCGTTCGACTTCTATCGCTCCGCGCTCAAGGAAAAAGGCTGGCGCGTGTTAAGCGCGGATATGATCAGCGAGGAGGTCGGGACCATCTCGTTCGAGCGCCAGAACGGAAGCGCGAGCGGATTTCTCACCGTGGCTACATCCGAAACCGACCCGGGACAAACGGAAATCGCGGCCTTGATCGGCGTTCAGTAATCCCTTGACAATTCCGACCCTCTCTCGTATATTTCTTTCGTTATTCCTCATCATCTCGCGCGGTCTTGGAGTGGGGATGAGCACCCACTCTCGGACCGATGCGTCTTTCAACTCCTATGCTCGACGTCAAAAAGAAGCAGAAAATTATTGAGAAGTTCCGCACCCATGCGTCGGACACGGGTTCGCCGCAGGTGCAGATTGCGATTCTCACGGCGGAGATCAAGGATTTGACCTCCCATCTCAAGGAACACAAGAAAGATTTCTCGAGTCGTCGTGGCCTCATCAAGAAAGTGAACGAACGCCGCCGGCTCATGAAATATCTCGAACGCGAAGACGAGAAAGCGTTCGCGAAACTTATCACCTCCCTCGATTTGTAATGACGCGCCCTCGCCATGTGGCGAGGGCCGTTCTCTTTGTATGACCCCGTTAGAAGCCGTATGTTAACCACCTGTATTTCCCAAAGCCATAAAGTCGTTCAATGGTGCACAGAATTTTTAAAAAGAAACGAAAAAATTTCCAATTTTTTCGTTCAGGCTTCTAACGGGGTATGATCAAACGTCCGGACCAGCGCGTTGGTGTCTTCATCGACACGCAAAATATGTACTACAGCGGCCGCTACGTGCACGGTCGTAAGGTCAATTTCGGCAACATCGTCGAGGACGCGGTTGGCGGACGCAAGCTCATCCGGGCGGTCGCTTATGTGGTGCGCACGAAAACCCTAGAGGAACAGCCGTTCTTTGAAGCGCTCCAGAAAGTCGGGATTGAGCTCCGAGAAAAGGAGCTTATGGAATATGCCTCCGGCGTGAAGAAGGCGGATTGGGACGTTGGGCTCGCGGTCGACGCGATTCGGATGATCGACATGCTGGATGTCGTGGTCCTGGTCTCCGGAGATGGCGACTTCATCCCGCTCGTGGAGTACTTGAAAAGCCGCGGACGCATCGTGGAGGTCATGGCCTTCCGGGAAACGACCTCATCGAAGCTCGTGGAAGCTGTGGATGAGTACACGAATTTGTCCGAGGATGGACGTCGGTATATGATCGGACCGACGCGACGACAAAAAAGTTAATTTATTCATTCTTTTTTGTCCTGGAGAGACTCAAAGAGATCGAGACGCTTCTCGATATCTTCCGCCTCTCACAGGACCAGTCATCTATGCCAGAGATCCAAACGTTTGAGACGCCGTGGGGAGGAAAAACCTTAAAAATTCAAACCGGGAAGTACGCGAACCAAGCCAATGGTTCCTGCACGGTGCAGTACGGCGACACGATTGTGCTCGCGGCTGCAACCATGAGCGAATCAACTCGCGAAGGCCTCGATTTTTTTCCACTCATGGTGGAATTCGAGGAAAGACTCTATGCGGCCGGCCGTATCAAAGGGAGCCGCTTCATAAAAAAGGAAGGACGCCCAACCGACGAGGCGATTTTGACCGCCCGTTACATCGACCGCGCGATCCGACCGCTCTTTGACGACCGGATGCGGAACGAAGTGCAGGTGGTCGTGACCTGTCTTGCCTTCGACGGCGAGAACGACCCGGACATCCCGGGCCTTATCGCGGCTTCCTGCGCCCTCTTCATGAGCGACATCCCATGGAAGGGCCCGATTGCAGATATTCGTGTGGGACAAATCGGAGGTGAATGGGTCCTGAACCCAACTTACGAGGCGCGCGGGAAGTCACTCCTTGACCTCGCCTTTGCCGGGACCCGCGACAAAATCGTGATGGTGGAATCCGGAGCAAACGAGGTGCCGGAAGAGACCGTGCTCGAAGCGTTTTGGTTTGGGATGAAACACCTTGCAGAGCCTTTGAAGCTCATCGAGGAAGTAGAGAAAGCCGTTGGAAAGAAAAAACGGAATGTGATGGAGCCGACCACAGACGAGGGTCGCGCAAAGGCGGAAAACATGCAACGCGTACAAGATCTGGCCCGGCCATTTATCGTCAAACAAACACGGGAGCTGTTCTTCTCGACGCCAAAAGCCACCAAAGGAGAGCGCGCCGCTGAGAAACGGGAGATAAAACGTCGTACGGTAGCTTATCTTCTTGAACGAGGAGTGGCACCGGAAGAGATCGGGTACGGTCTCTCGATGGTGGGAGACGTGATTGAAGAGGAGGTCTCGCGCGCCATTCTTGAGGACGGGAAACGGGTGGATGGCCGTTCCCTCGAAGACGTTCGCCCTCTCGTGTGTGAAGTCGCCGCCTTGCCGCGCGTGCACGGCAGTGGTCACTTTAAGCGCGGGGAAACACAGGTCGTCTCGGTCGTCACCTTGGGCGCACCCGGAGACGCCCAAACCTTAGACGGGATGGAACTCGTTGGCACCAAGCGCTATTTCCATCACTACAACTTTCCTCCGTACTCCGTGGGAGAAGTGAAGCCCATGCGCGGGCCGGGCCGTCGCGAAATCGGCCACGGGGCCCTTGCGGAAAAAGCGCTTCTCCCGGTTTTGCCGCCCGACACAGAATTGTTCCCGTACACGATCCGTGTCGTCTCGGCAGTTTTGGGTTCGAATGGTTCGAGCTCCATGGCTTCGACGTGCGGATCTACTCTTGCTCTCATGGATGCCGGGGTCCCGATCAAAGCGCCGGTTGCCGGCGTTGCGATGGGACTTGCAAGCGATGAAAAAGGACGGTGGAAGGTATTCACGGACCTACAGGACCTCGAGGACAGCGAGGGGGGGATGGATTTCAAAATCGCGGGAACTGCCACGGGAATCACGGCGATCCAAATGGACACGAAAACTGCTGGCCTCACTCGTGAGATAATAGAGGCAACCATCCGACAAGCCGCCGAAGCGCGGCAGAAAATTCTGAAAGCCATGACGCAGGTCATTGCCACCCCGCGGCCGGAACTCTCACCTTATGCCCCGCGTATTATCAGCCTCCGCATCAATCCGGAGCGGATCGGCGACGTGATTGGACCTGGCGGCAAGATGATCAACGAGATTATCGCCGTGACGGGTGTTCAAACCATTGATATTGAAGATGACG
Source organism: uncultured Gammaproteobacteria bacterium (assembly GCA_964573855.1). Classification (GTDB taxonomy): domain Bacteria; phylum Patescibacteriota; class Patescibacteriia; order UBA9934; family GWF2-40-263; genus CAZNKO01. Next base: position 6,399 of record CAZNKO010000032.1, read on the forward strand.
GACTCGTTATGATCACCTCCATGAATGCCGAGGGCGCTAAAAAAGCCGAGGAGTGGGTACGCAACCTCACCCGCGAAGTCGTTCCCGGCGAAATCTTCAAAGGAAAAGTCACACGCCTCATGGATTTCGGCGCGTTCGTGGAATTTCTCCCGAAACAGGAAGGGCTCGTGCACATCAGCGAACTCGCGCCTTGGCGGGTGAATACGGTTGGTGATATCGTCAAAGTCGGCGACCAAGTTTCGGTAAAAGTGAAAGAAATCGATGATCTTGGCCGCATCAACCTCTCGATGAAACTGGCGCCAGGAAATGTCTATCCAGAGCGACCACCCGAAAGTGCTATGCCGCCTCGCCCGCCACGCGTCGGAGGCGGAAGACCACATCGAGGTGGTCCCCATTCTCGACGCCCCTAATCCATGGAACGCCTACAGATTCCTCTTGGCACGACCCCGTACACAACCCGCCGTTCCTGGCGGGTTGTGTCGCTTTTGATTCTGATCGGACTTGTCCTGGGGTTTGGTTGGCGTTTGTCTGTGCTATGGCTCACTCGGAACACCACCGCGCGCCAGATGCCGGATGGAACCATCTTGGCCATCCGTCTCACGCCAAATCGGGGAGAGTGGCGCAAGCTCGAAGAACATTTCCCCTCCCTCCCCGTGATCTCAAACCGCGGTTTGCGCCTCGTGGATCTTCAAGACTTTGCAAAAGGGGACCTCACTCTTTTTATCCAAAGCGACGGATCGCGTTCTGTCGTGGTTCGAACCTCGGAGAAAAAGCTCCCTCGCCCCCTCCTCGACGCCCACGACATTCTCATTCAAACTCTCTCGTCTCACACCTTTCTCCTCACCGATCGGCTCCTTCCGGTGGTCGAATCTCCTCTCCCGCGTTTTGACCTTTCGCGCATGCTCCCAGAACCCACTCGCCTCGGAACCGCCTATCTTCTTGCAGATCGCTGGAAGACGGGCGCGGTGAGCCTCTCGAAAGAAAATGTCACTCTCCGATTTCCGCGAGCGGATCTTGGGCGCCTCCCATGGAAAATCGTCCCCAGCGGAGTCTGGGCCGCCGTCGCCTGGCCAACACTTCAACCTCTCCCATTCTCGGAATTTTCCCCGTCGATCGAAACGCTCGCCGCGTCATTCCAAATCCCCTCCGCGGCGCATCTCGTCGGAGAGGGGTCTGGTCAGTCTGGAGCCGCCATTTTGAGCTCCCAAAATGGGAAGCCTGGCTATCTTTTCCTTTCTCCATCCGGATCTGTCTCGGAAGAGGAACAAACCGCCCTCCTTAAAGCCGTGACCGCGCTCGCAAGCCCAAAAACGGAATCCTGGCGGCTTCCGGACGAAACACACGCTTCAGAAATCTTCGTGGATCCCTCTCTTGTCACCATTGAGTCGGATGTGATCGGTGGAGTGGAGGTCGAACGGACAAGAACGGCCCAAAATCGTACGATTTTCTCTGCACGGCATGAGGGGAACTTTGGCCTTTCCGATAACCAAGAACTAATTGAATTTTGGCTCAATCAAGATAAAAAAGCTGAACACATGATCTGCGGTGGAAATCATCTTTGGATGGATCTTTATGCCATTCCGCCCACCTCAAGCATTTATGGAACCCGGCCGACATTCATAGATAACCTCTCTCAAATTTTCTCTAAGATATCAGTAAATTCGTCGTTCCTGTCTACAAAAATAAAGCTCTGTTTCTAGGACTGTGGATAAATTGAATACAAGACATAAAAACTGTGGATAAGTTTTTATAAAATACCGCGGTTTGAACACAATTTTTGATCGTAGTAGAAAAATTGTGCAAAACAAAGCGAAAATTTAACCTTTGACGAAAGTCGAAAAAAATGCTATAGTTGTGCCGTACCCGTTGCTCCTTCCATATCCCAAACCAATGGGAGGTTTTCCGAAAGTAGCCCCACTTCTTTCGGAAAATATCCCGCTTCTCTACTGTTCTGATTGAAACAAAAACAGAGAAAACCCATCTGGGTTCACTCACACTTATGTGGCCCTTCGGGGTCATCCGTGAGTAAAACCAATGTCCCCGCACAGCGGGGATCTTCGCGGTAATCGCGGAGAAACGGTAGAGGAGTCGATTGGACTTCGGTCGGGATCTGAAGTTCCGCGAAGGGCATCGAGTTTTCCGCCGAAAGAGTTCGGCCGAGAACCCGGTGCCCGTACGGACTTACCTGGCCATCTCGTTGGGCCGTTTCATCAAAGGGACCCACTTTATATCCTTTGAAGTTTCGGCCCTTCTTTTATTTGCCAAAAAAGGCGGGCATGTTATCCTTGAACTATGGCAAGGGTTTTGGTATCCTCTTTGGAACCTATGGTTGTGTATGCCAAACCCAGCACTCATCACTGAAATGAAACAGCAACTCCTCGAGGAAAAAAAACGTCTCGAGGAGGAATTGTCGCATTTTGCCCACCGGAATCCCAAGGCGGCGGGAACAGATTTCAACGCCGAGTTCCCGAATGTCGGTGACAAAGAAGATGAGAATGCTTCCGAGGTCGCCCAGTTCAGCGACAACCTGTCCCTCGAAGATGAACTGGAGAAAGCATTGCGCGATGTGGAAGGCGCCCTGCAGCTCATCGAGAAGGGAACGTACGGTGTCTGCAAATATTGCAAACAGCCGATTGATGAACGACGGCTCCGTGCACGTCCGACCTCGAGCTCCTGTATTGAGTGCAAAAAAACTCTGACCCAGGAAGTCTAACGCCTGTGCGCTCTATCGTATTCCTCCTGATCGCAAGCCTCGTCGTCGCAATCGACGAGGTTTTAAAATGGACAGCGCTCGAGCGGAATTGGGAAATTCATCGGAACTATGGCATCGCGTTTGATCTTCCGCTCCGGATTCCATTTGTGATTGGGCTTTCGCTCCTGATCGGCTTCCTGCTTCTTGCAGTCGTCATTCGGGAGCGAAAGCGCCACCCTCCGATGGCCCTTGCCGCCTGTCTCATCCTGATCGGCGGGGCCGGGAACCTCTTCGATCGTCTCGCCTGGGGATTTACCGTTGATTATCTTATCTTTTTCGGGCGCTCCGCGATCAACCTGTCGGATCTCGTCATTCTCGGGGGAATGGCCTCAATGCTCTTCGCGGGCCGAAAGCTTCCATCCCCCCCTTCGCGAATCCCTCCCTTCGCGAAGGGAGGGAGAAGGGGATGAATTCAACAATTTAGTGCACCACCCCTGAGAGGTATTGTGAGACGACTTCA
>CAZNKO010000033.1:0-8937 GCA_964573855.1 uncultured Gammaproteobacteria bacterium
GTCGACTCTACAAGCTCCTAACGGAATTTGGTGGCAGAAGTTAGATATTCCCCTAAACTAATAGAGTTCTTACTACTGTGTGAGTGTTGTGAGATGTCAGAATAACACATACGACTTCTAACGGGGCATACGCCCCGAGCATAGCGGAAACGGCCGAGATTGTCGAGATGTTGGCCGCACCTTGACGGATAGGCTAAGATGTGGCAGACTTTTCGCTTGCCTTCAAGGCAAGGAAAGGAGGTGCACCTTGAAATTCAGCCGTCGAAACCATCACCCCGTGCGACTACCGCAAACGCCGATTCCGATGGGCGAAAACCTTCCGGACCAATTGCGCGCCGCAGTCGAGTTCGGCCGGCGTTCTTCGGACGCGCTGTACGAACTGTCCGATTGGGCCGGACTGAACGACTTCATCCGAAAGGCAAGGCGAAGGTGCGGAGCCTTGTTCGGCGGATCGGTACCTGACCGGAAGATCATCTCGGCCGGATTCCTCTACGGAGTCTCGGCTGATCTCACGGATGTGGGAAACGCCGATGTGGGCCGACGCGCAGCCATGTGCGGCTCTCGGGCGCAGGAGCTCTTGACGCAAGCGCTCCTGCTCCTTCCCGGGGAAGACCGGCTCCGGCTCCGCAACGCCAACATCGCCCTCGATCGCGGCCAGAAGGAATTCCATCTGATGCTGAATGGCACCATCGCGGTCGCGAACGTCGCCGTCGCCCTGCGCACCATCGTCGAAGACGTCCGGCTCTTCTTTCCGACTCCACTGGAAGACGTGTTCGGGAAGGTGGATCTCTTCGCGCGAATGAATGGCCGGCTGTCTCTGTGCATGCAGGTGAAGGCGCATGCGGAGACAAAGCGGTGCCGCTACGAGATCCTCGACACGGAGCTCAACGGAGAAAAAATAGGTGCACTCCCCGAGGAGCAAGCTATCTTCCTCCAGGCGGTGCGCTGGCTTGAGCAGACCTGGGAGGCGCGGCCGCATCGGAGGTGGATCGCCGCGTATCTCCATGTCGGGATCGAGAACATCAACCTCCTGACGTTCGAGCACGCGAAGCTCGCGCGCTGCCTAGCGTCCTTCCTGGAGAACATCCGCAAAGAGCCCCTCCGCGCGGCAGGCTAGCCGCCACCCACTTCAAGCGCTCCACGAATCTTGTGGAGCGTCTTTTCTTTTCGAGCAACGATTGTTACCCTACGGACGCGCAGAGGTGCTACAATTTTGGGCAGGTGGTGGAACCCCGCACCAAAGCTCGGACAAAGTCCTCGCGTTGGTACGGGGCAGGTTGGTACCCGCCCACAGCTTCGCAGTGTGGCGGGCCCGCCAAAATGCAAAGCTTTTGGCGGGTACGCGTTTGCATAAATGGTGGGCAGGTGGCGGAATTGGTATACGCGCCAGCCTTAGGAGCTGGTGGGGCAACCCATGAGAGTTCGAGTCTCTCCCTGCCCACCATTTATGAAAACAGCCTTAGGAGCTGGCTCCCGCAAGGGATTGAGGGTTCAAATCCCTCCCTCGGCACCAAAAAATTTATGGGAAGCATGATTGAGATCAATGACACTCTACAGCTCACGAAGGAACAGGGGTTTCCTTTAGAATTAAACCTTGAACGTCATCTAAAAACTCCATTCAGGGCTGAAGATTTTGACGGAAAAATTTTTGAATTTAGAGGTAAAAAAGAAATTAGAATTTACAAACTGCCACCCATAAGAAATTTCTTAGTCGAGAACAAAAATGGCAAATGGATTTATTGGGGCTTGGTTCATATTCTTGAAGTGACTCACGACTACGAACACAAAACTACTTCGGGCAAATTTAAAATCATATACATCTACACACCGGATGAAATGCGAAAGGCCCACAAACTTATCGATCGGAACAAAGAAACACAATTTTTTAATTAGAAGTATGAACAAACGCGTCTTTATTGTGCACCGATGGGATGGGAGGCCGGGAGATATTTGGTATCCCTGGCTCAAGGCCGAACTTGAAAAGAACGGATTTGAGGTCCACGTTCCAGTCATGCCGAAACGTGATGAGCCGAGGATCAAGGTCTGGGTTCCGGCTCTTGCGAAAGCCGTTGGTGTTCCGGATGAACAGACGTACTTCGTCGGCCACAGTATTGGATGCCAAACGATCGCGCGGTATCTCGCGTCTCTTCCGCCAGAGACGAACGTGGGCGGAGCCGTCTTTGTCGCGGGATTTTTTAAACGACTGACGAACATGGAAGATGACGACATTGTCCGCGATGTTGAAAAAGAATGGATGGGAACCCCGCTCGATCTCGCGGTCGTGCGAGCGCACATGAAAAAGAGCGCGGCGATCTTTTCAGATAATGATCCCTACGTCCCGCTCGACAACCAAGATGATTATCGCGACAAACTTGGTTCAGAGATTTTCGTGGAACATGGAAAGGGACACTTCTCTACCAGCGATCACGTCACGGAATTACCCATCGCTCTCGAATCCGTCTTGAAGCTCGCGAAATAAAACACAACGAAAAACCGCCCCGAGCTTTGTCGAAGGGCGGTTTTGAATTTCAGCTAGAGAATCACGGAGGTCACTTTGGTTCCCTGCGCCTCGATCACCATAAGCACATCGTCGCTCACCGTCTTGACGACGATCACGTAGTACGACTTCGACGTGTCGATCTCTTGCACGAGCTCCGGAATCAGAAACTCTTGGACGGAGAGATTGTCCGGGAGATACGCGACGATGCCGTACTTGTCCCCATCGGTTTCGGTCGCCTTGATGCGCCCGCCGCTCATTTTGTACTCACGGACCTGGTCATTATCGTCGTCGCGGTAGGTGTTCACCGGAGCTCCAAGCTCTTTCTCAAAATCTTTTTTGTAATAATCCTCCAGCGTGAGGGGAAGCTTGGATTCATCGAAAAACTCCTCGGGCTTCGCCGTCCGCGAAACCTCAAAACGGATGAATGGGTCGTCCCGGGTCACCTTTCGAAACGGTCCGTCCGTGACGGAGCCGCTGTCCGCGCATCCTGCACCAACGAGGACGAGAGTGCCGAGCAAGGTAATGAGAAGGGTTTTTAAACGCATAAAGTGAGTAAACGCCGCAAGCGCGGCAATGAAGATAGTGTAACGGCTGCAGAACAAGTTTCAAAATTGAGATATGCACAGCCTGCCCATTGACGAAACGGGATTTTTGTGATGGAATGGAAATACAAGAAAACAAAACTCCCCCGCTCACAAGGGGAGTTTTGTTTTTCTCCCCCGTGCGCGATCTAATTCATTCATCACACGACTATGCTAAACCATGGCCGCTGGTTTTTCGCACTCGCGGGGCTCACGTTCGGACTTTTGTGGCCGCTCGTCTCTCGCGCGGAGGAGTGGACGCCGCCCTCCATCATTATTTCAGAAGTAAATTGGGCGGGATCGTCCAAAAGTTTAGCCGACGAGTGGCTAGAGCTCACAAATCTCTCGAGAGATGCGATCGTGGTCGGCGGATGGACGCTCGAGGGAGCGTCGGAGAATCCCATCACCCTGCCTGATGATGCCGTGATCGGGCCGTCCGGGACGTTCCTCATCGCAAACTACGACGAGATGAACGAGAAATCCGCGCTCGCGGTTCATCCGAACGTGGTGACGACAAGCGTGTCGCTCTCGAACTCGACGCTGAAGATTATTTTAAAGAATGCCGACGGGGCCGTCGTGGATATGGCGGGAAACGGGGAAAAACCTCCGGCCGGCACCACGGCGAATACAGGGTCCGGCACAGTCCATGCCTCCATGGTGCGTCGAGCTCCCCTTTTGGGAGGAGAAACGCCGGATGCCTGGGCGACCAGTGAAATGAGCGTCGGATTTGACGAACGTGCGACCGAAAAAGGAACGCCGGGAACAAATGATGTCATCCTGAGCGATGGCACAACAGCGCCGAGCGAAGGATCTTCTTCAGTGACAGGAGATTCTTCGTCCCCGCCAACATCTGACGAAGTTGTGGCGGGTCCTCAGAATGACATCGAGACAACAACAGAACCGACTCCAGAGCCGCCGATGGAAGAACCGGCTCTCTTAGTTTCAACAGAGACTCCCGTGAACTCCGTGACGTTTGCGGAAGAAACACACGTGCCAGAGCCGGTCACGATACTCCCTACGTATCCCGTTGGAACTCTCGTGATCAATGAGGTTCTCCCGAATCCGATGGAGGGAGAAGAGTGGGTCGAGATTTTCAATCCCTACAATAACGTCATCCCGCTTGGGGGATGGAAGGTTCGCGATGCTTCCGGACGCGCTGTGCCTCTTCCGAACCAACTGCTCGGATGGCAGCAGTTCGTCGTTGTCCGGAAAGCAAGCGGGTGGCTGAACAACGACGCCGAGGCCGTCGAGCTCATGGATCCGACGGGAAACGTGATCGATCGGGTGGAATATACAAAAGAGACAAAACCGCAAAAGGGTGCCGCCGTCATGCGAAACGATGCACTCGCGCTTACGATCACCACAACGCCAACGCCGAGTGCACCGAATGTGCTGACCGCGGTTCCGGAGCCCGAACCGAAGGAGTCTCCTCCGCCGCCTCCTGAACCGCGTCCGTCCGTCGTGGCACTCGCGGCTCCGCTACGTGAAGAACCGCTGGCTCTCACGGAAACACCGACGCCGGCCCCCTCAACTATGGTCGCGGCGGCGGGAACGACCGCGGCACCGAAAACGTCTTCCACGGCCAAATCAACGACGAAAAAGGCAGCTGGTCCCCGTCGGGTCGCTGTCCGCGAGATCCGTGACCTGCGCTCGGGCGCTAAGGTCGTGACAGAAGGGGTCGTGACAGCCGGGACGGACACGTTCGGCTCTCAAATCGTTTACATCCAATCCGACAATGTGGGTATTCAGCTCTTCCGCGTGAACGGACGATTGAGCGGCCTAAAAATCGATGACCGTGTACAAGCCGAGGGAATTCTCGGAACTTCGGAAGGGGAACAAAGGATCAAAATTCAAAATGCGTCAGGGATCCATGTCCTCGGATCCGGTGAGGCAGTAGCCGGCGAAGTGAAATTAAAGGACTTGAACGAACAGCATGTCGGATCCCTCGTGAAGGTCGCGGGGAGCGTCGCCTATATTTCTGGAAAAAAAATCATGCTCGAGAACGAAGACGGTGAGGTTTGGATTGCGCCGACCGAGCGCGTCCGAATTCCATCCGAGATCGTCGTGCCGGGCACGGCCCTCGAAATCACGGGAATCATCACCACGCAAAACGGCGAACTGCGGCTTGTGCCGAGATCGGCGGATGAAGTGCGGATGCTGACCCCTCCACCGCAGGCCGTAATCTCGGAGCCGACGGGAAAAGAGCGGGCACAGGGACAAAAAGAAACCGCGGCATGGACCCTGACCGCGGCCGGACTCACAACCTTGATCGGACTGGCGATTAAACATTTCTTTCTGAAATCCATATGACCACCATTCCTATTTCGCTTTCACGTCTCAAGCGGCAGGTCGAGACGCAGGCCTACGCCTATGGAGTCTCTCCGGCGGTGAGCACTCTTCTTGGAGAATATGTCACGGCGCTCATCAAGCGCGCAGGCCGTGAACCGCAAGAACCAGCTATGAGCGCGGTTCCCAAATGCTAATTCACACTCATCATAAACCTATGAGTGAACAGACAACGTCCAAGTGGCAAACCACGATCATTAATACATCCAATACGCTCGCCGAGGAGTTCGGACTCGACGATCTCGCGGCGCAGAAGCTCCGCGACACCGTCATGACCGTCGCCCGCGAGCAGTACAAGGCCGGCAACCGCTCGGGCATCAAATGGGCGCGGACGAACCCGCCAAAAACGGCGCAAACAACGGTCTAGACGAGATAGATGACCTTGATATAATAAACGTGTATGGATGCTGAGACCAGACAATTGCTTGGGGACATCTCATTACGTATTGGTAATCTCGCCCAAACGGTAAAGGCCAGATTTAATGATGTTCAATTGCAAATCAGTGATCTCGCCCAAGCAACTAAAATCGGATTCGATGACGTTCAAGACAAGGTAAATCATCTTATTCATCTTTACCGAACTACGGAAACTGAGTTTGCTGTCGTCCGACTCAAACAAGACAGACTCGAAAAGCGCGTCACGCGCCTCGAAAAGAAACGGTGATCCGAAAACCCCTCCGCTTCGCGGAGGGGTTTTATTTAAGAGTGACTCGCTCGTTTCACGATGACTTGTTCTATGATTTGACTTGTCGTAATCGCGCCGAGAAGAAGCAGAAGATAAATGCCTAGAAGGATTGGAAAAGAAAGCGGAATGGATCGGGCCATGCCGAGAAGAAACGCGCTCGTCCAGGACGTAAGCGACACAGCGCCGAGCGCATAAGCGAGGCGCCGTGAGCGACGGAGCTCGCCGGACATGTGTTCATGTTTCTCCCCAAAGGAAATCTTGATGAGTTTTGGAGCAACGAACAGATTCAGGCAAACTCCATTGATAATAATGATAGCGACGACAACCATCTTCAAAAGAAACTTTGAAGATGCGTTCAGCGTCTCCGCGTGCGGAAGATACAGTCCAATGCCGCTCATGACAAGCAACGCGACGCCGACCCAGATGATCTTCGAGAGGGTGCGGAACGTATCCGCTTCCTGCTTTGAAATCCGAAAATCTTTCAAAAACTTAAAGAAAAAAATGTCGCTCATGATGGCCCCGCCGAACCCAAGGACTATGCCAAAAATATGAAGGCCGAGAACAACGCGATGATACTGTTCAAGAAATTCGATCATAGTGTTTCTGGACCCGCTCAGCGGGTCTATCACCTCGCTCAGCTGTATGAGAGAGTTTCCGTGGCAAACGCTAAGCGTTTGCCAACTTGCAGAAACCGAGCTGAGCTCGGTGGAGCGGGAAACGGGGATCGAACCCGCGGCCTTCTCGTTGGCAACGAGACGCTCTACCACTGAGCTATTCCCGCGAATTTGGAAGTGGGAAGTTGGAAGTGGGAAGTTGGAGTAGAGAAAATTTTTTCGATCCGACCTCTAATTTCTAACTTCCAACCTCCATTTGTAGCCGAAATGGTAGCACTCCGATATACTTTTGACAACACTCTATGCCGAAGCGCGCCGTGACAAACAAAGAAATCGCAAACATTTTGCGTGAAATCGGCTTGATTCTTGAAGCGGAAAGTGTTGCGTTCAAACCGCAAGCCTATGCCGCGGCTGCGGAGACGGTTGAGCACCTCGATCAAGAGCTCGCTCGAATGTACAAGGAAAGCGGAACGAAATGCATCGATGATCTCCCCGGCATCGGCAAAAGCATTGCGGAAAAAATCCGCGAGCTCGTCACGACCGGAACATTGAAATACTACACGGATCTCAAGAAAAAATACCCGTTTGACATGCTAGCGTTTACGGCAATCCAGAATGTGGGTCCAAAAACCGCGCTCACGCTTTACAAAACTCTGAAAGTGAGAACGCTCGGCGATCTTGAACGCGCTGCCAAGGCGAGCAAAATCCGAAAGGTTCCCGGCTTTGGACGCAAAAGCGAAGATCTCATTCTGAAAGGCCTGGGCTTTCTCCGGCAACAGGAGGGACGTTTCCGTCTGCACGACGCCCTGCCGATCGCGGAGGCGGTCGTCGAAAAATTACAAAACATATCCGGCGTTACCCACTGCGACGTGGCTGGGTCCATCCGCCGCCGCAAGGAAACGATCGGTGACATTGATCTTTTGATGACGACCACGAAGCCAAAGCAAGCGATTGAGGCCTTTAAAAATCTTCCCGAAGTCGCTGAAGTTCTGGAAGAGGGGCCGACCATGGTGCGTGTTCGCTATACCCTCGGCATGGGGGGCGACCTGCGCGTCTTAAAGCCGGAGGAATACGGATCGGCGCTCGTCCATTTTACGGGATCGAAGGAACATAATGTTGTGATTCGCGGCCGCGCGAAGACCTTTGGACTGAAACTTTCGGAATACGGTCTCTTCTCCGCCAAATGCGGATCCGCCTCCGGCGGAAAAGGGGGAAAACGCATCGCATGTCGCACGGAAGAGGACGTCTATCGTCATCTCAAAATGCAATGGATGCCGCCGGAAATCCGCGAGGCATCCGGCGAGGTTGAAGCCGCGATCGCAAGAAAGGTCCCGAAGCTCGTGGGCTACGATGATCTCAAAGGCGACTTGCAAGTCCAAACCCTTTGGACAGACGGTTCCGCTTCCATCGAAGAAATGGCCATGGCAGCCAAAAAGCGTGGGCTTTCCTATATGGCTGTCACAGACCACTCAAAAGGACTCACAATCACCAAAGGGCTCGATGAGCGCCGTCTGAAACAACAAGGAAAAGAAATTGATCGGCTCAACCGTTGGATAAAAGGGTTTCGGATTCTGAAATCAACGGAATGCGACATCCTGAAAGACGGGTCGCTCGACATGTCGGACGCTGTGCTCAAAACTTTGGATCTCGTTTGTGTATCCGTGCACTCCTTCTTTCAAATGGAGGAAAAAGAAATGACCGAGCGCATCATCCGCGCTTTAAAACATCCGCTCGTGAATATCCTCTTCCATCCAACAGGCCGCATCGTGAACGCGCGCGAGGCCTATCGGGTCGACATGCCGCGCGTGATCCGTGCCGCGAAAGAATATGGGGTGGCGCTCGAAGCGAACAGCTCGGAACGGCTTGATCTCAAGGACACGCATATCCGCATGGCTGTGGAGGCCGGCGTTAAACTTGTCGTGGATTCCGATGCGCACACACCAGAACATTTCGATTATCTCCCCTTCGGCATCGCGCAGGCTCGCCGCGGCTGGGCCACAAAGGCGGATGTGTTGAATACAAAATCAGCCGAGGAACTCCTCACGGTCTTGAAAAAAATGAAACGATGATGTAGAGTCGACGGTCATGGGCGGGTGGCGGAATGGTATACGCTCGACACTTAAAATGTCGTCCGCGAAAGCGGTTGTGGGTTCGAATCCCACCTCGCCCACCAAAAGTCGTCCCGCTTGGCGGGACGACTTTTGGTGCGTT
>CAZNKO010000034.1:0-8415 GCA_964573855.1 uncultured Gammaproteobacteria bacterium
GCTCAACTCACACTCAAAGAGCAGTTTTCAGGTGGCAGATTTTATACATTCCCCTCCTCAAATACGCTTCGTCGGCTCAAGTCCATGGCTGCGCGTCGCTTCTTCCATTCTCCTTCCGTCAGCTGTTCGTTGAACCAAATAAATTTCTTGTTCCGTTTATTCGTTGCCATGAAACAGGAATCGCAATTCCGGCAATCGAATGTGAAACTGCAATCCACACAATCCATACAGTGGCGAGTGTAAAAACCGTTGTGCAACCGATAACACCTGACCGCGTCATAGGACTTCGTCACGGTATTGCAATAGACGATCAACCCGGAATCCTCGCTGTTCAAGCCATTGATACTCAAAAATCCGTTCTTCATGCTGGAGGCCATGACGAGATAGCTGTTCACGTCGCCAAGAGATGTGAGCGCAATGGAATTTTCCGGTTCAAAAAGATTACGCGCCGCGTTCACGGGCGTTTCGAGCTGTAAAGTCCGAAATTGATCGAAAAACGGTTGGCTCGGATCGTACGAATACGCGGCCCTGCTGAAATTTTCCGCGAACCATTCCTTATCCGGAAGAACGCGAATACCGCTGTTGGGGTTAAGCCCGCTTAAGACCGGTTTCCCCGTCTTCGGGTGTTTGTGATACCACCATTGAAACCATGTAAAATTAGTCGCTAATTGTTTCAGCCGAGTGAGTGGAGAATATTTCGACGGCGGGACATTGAATTTTTTGTACCAGCCGATCTCCTCGTCGGTCATCATCCACTTTTCGCCTAAAATTTTGCACGTGCGCTCGCCGGGTTTTGTGGCGTCGAGAATGGCTTTCACTTTCGCGTCAAAGTTTGGCGTCTTGGACATATATTTATAGCGTATGGAGACGAATGCCTCCGGGTTCACAAATAATAAGGTGACGAAAATCATCCTCGGATAGTCCTTGGATGATACGGCGGACGTTTTCACGAACGTAATCAATGGAAACACGGTAAGGGAAACGGAGGAGAAACAGGCCGGAAGGCTTTGCCGCAGACGCAAATGCAATCTTCACAAAATCAAGATCATTGCTTACAAGTACGAAGCCGCCCCGCGCGGCATAATCGAAAACAACTTCGTCGGCCTGTCCGCGAAGTTGCGCGATGTGTTTTACTTTTTCCACAACGTGTCCCCCTTCGACAAAAACATCTGCAACATCCCCTGCCACGTTTTCATCAATGAGAAATTTCATGGGGCAAGAAGGATGCGTTCATCACCAACCAACTTCGCGGCATATTGTAAAGCCGCGCGGACATCCTCCACCGTCACTTCATACTCACGTGCCACACGATCTATTGTGTCTCCGGCCGCGAGATGGCCGACCACGACTTCAACAGGAACACGCGTTCCTTTAATCACGGGTTTCCCGTCAAGAATCTTACGATCTGAAACAATCCCCGGAGCTATTTCTTTCATACAAACACACTGTAACAAACTCCCTTTTCTTCAGCAATGCTGTGCTTTATCAAACTTACACAATAATATCCTGCTGGGAAACTTGGGCGGACGGGGCCGAGGTTTCCTGTTCGGCGAGCTCCACCTCGCGGGCGACTTCGGCGCGCGGTTTACTGTACATCTTCCGCGACTGGTCGATGATTTGTTTCACGAACGAGGCGTGCTTCGGGTCCGTCACGGTCAGGACGTCGGCCGAAAACGGCTCATACCGCTTGCCGTCAATCGTCATTTTGACGTAAATCTCCCGCTCGCCGAGGTTGATAACATCATGGTGCGCGAAAATCGGCGCGAGCTCCTGCTCCAGAATCTTCGCATCCTCCGCCCCGATCTGGAAAGTGATGATGGAGGCGACATTCCCGAAGAGCGCGGAACGGAGGCTGTGCTCGAGCTGGGAGAGGTTTTGGTTCGCGACGGTCACCGCGATGCCGAACTTGCGGGACTCGGCGAGCATGTTCTCGAACGTTTTGGTCGCGATGTTTTGAAACTCATCAACGTAGAGATAAAAGGGGAAGCGCAAATGAGCGGGGAGCTTGATGCGCTTCATGGCCGATTGTTTGATTTTTGTGATGAGGACTGCGCCGAAAAAGGAACTGACATCATCACCCAAAAGTCCCTTGGAAAGGTTCACGAGCACGATCTTCCGCTCCTGCATGAAATGATAGAAATCGATTTTATTTTCTTTCTGTCCAAAAATGTTGCGCATGAGAGGGTCCGCAAGGAGCTGGCCAAGTTTGTTCAAGAGCGGCGAGACCGCTTCCGCGTCGTAGCGCTGGGACCATTCCGGAAATTCAATGGCCCAAAACCGGCGCACCACAGCGTCTTTGATATGCTCGATCACCTTGGAGCGATATCGTCCGCTCGAGAGCAGATGCACCATGCCGTTGATGGTCCCCCCGGGATAATCAATCATGGCAAGCGTCGTCATGCGAAGGAGGTGCTCGATGCGCGGGCTCCAGTCGGATCCGAATTGCTTTTTAAAAATTTCAATGAGCTCGTTTGTGACCGGAAAGCGGTCCTCCTCCAAGACACCCGCAATCGGATTGAAGGCAATCGGAAACTCGCGGTCCCCCGGGTTGATCACGATCACGTCCTCTACCCGATCTTCGGGAATAAAATCCAAAATGCTTTGGATCAAGTCTCCATGCGGGTCGATGATACAGGCCCCGTGGCCAAAAAAGACGTCCGCGCGGATGAGCTGCTCCTGGAGCTTCGTTTTCCCAACCCCGGATTTACCGATGATGTAGAGGTGGCGCAGGCGATCCTTGCGCTTGATCCCGCAGAGATAGCGCTTCACACCGATCCCGGAGCTGAAGTTCGTCCTCCCAAAAAGAGAAATCTCCTCGGCCGGCGTATTTTCTTTGGTCGGAAGGGCAGCCGGCGGTTCATGCCGCCGCGCCACGAATTGTTCTTGTTGTGAGGGGTAGTCGACCATATATCTTTGTCATCCTGAGCGTTAGCGAAGGATCTCCTGGGATCCTTCGGTCGCTACGCTCCCTCAGGATGACAATCAATTTACCACGGAAAAACTCCGTCGTCAGGAGAAGGGAGACGGGGCTTTGGAGGCGGGGGTGTGGGTGGTGGAGGATTCGAAGCTTGTGGCCGAGGAGCTTCCGATGGCATCGACACAGCTCCGGGCGTGGCGCCAACTCCTCCATGTTTCTTTTTCCGTTTCCGTTTCTTTTTTCCTGCGCCCGGCATCCCCTGCTGCGGTTGGCCTGTCGTGGTCGGCGAAGTTCCGGCCGCGATCGGCGGAGGCGAGAAGGGCGCTGGAGCGGCGGGAGTAAATGCGCCCGCGAGAAAATCCGGCTTCGCATTCACCATTGTTTCCTCTTCCTCCCCTTTCGTCCCTTCTTCCTCTTCCTTTTCTTTCTTCAGCGCCCCAAGCTTGATTTCTCCGCCGGGGAGTTTTGGGACAACCTCCCCTTCCCGAATCGGCGGACGCGGCGGAGGAGCATCTTTCTTCCGCGCTTGCGCCGCTTTTTTGCCGGATTTCCGCTCCTCACGGACGATCTCAATGCAGTCTTCGCAGTAAATCGGCCGCGATCGGTCGAGCTCGACCGGAAGCGTGATGCTCTTCCCGCACCGGGTGCACGTATAGGTGAAGACGGGCTTCCCGCCGAATTTTTTGCGCGCTTTACGTTCAGCGTCGGTCTTATCAAAGGCGGCCTCGACTTGCGCCGCGGTCGCGTTCGGTGAGGTGCCGGCCATCTCTTCCCCGCCCATCTCACTCCATTTCAAAATCTCGGCTTCCACCTGCGCCTTCGGCCGGGCGTAGAGCTTCCGCGAGGTGTCAATCGCGGGCTTCGTCGAATGCGTGCGCTGGGCGATCGGGGGGAGCGTAAAGGCCGAAAACGGTTCCGAGGCGACCCCGTCAATCATGAGCCGGAGGTAAATTTCGTACTTCGCGAGCTTCACCAAATCCTCCTGCGTGAACCGCGGCAAGAATTCATTTTCCAAAAAGACGGCGTCCGGGCCGCCGATCCGGAAAGTCGCGATCGTGCCGACGTTCCCGAACACAGCAGCCCGTACCTCCTCCTCGAGTTGTTCAACATATTGGTGCGCCATGATGAGGGCGAGCCGATATTTGCGGGCCTCGGAGAGCACGGACGCAAAACTTTCCGTGGCAAAATTTTGAAATTCATCCACGTACATGTAAAAGTCGCGCCGCTCCGTCTCGGCCATGTCCACGCGTTCCATAGCCGAGAGCTGGATTTTTGTAATAAGCATGCCACCCAAAAGCCGCATAGCCTCCTCCCCGATCCGGCCCTTGGAGAGGTTCACGATAAAAATTTTGCTCGTGTCCATGATGTCGCGGGCATTGATCGTGGACTTCTGCTGGGCCACGATGTTCCGGACAAGCGCGGTCGCAAGAAACTGCCCGACCTTGTTTTGAATCGGCGCGATTGCCTCGGTGCGGAATTTTGGGTCCCATTGTTCAAACTCCGTAATCCAAAACGCCTTGACGACCGGATCACGGATCCCGGAGACCATTTTCACACGGAAGTCGCGGTCCACCAAGATGCGATTGATGCCAAGAAGCGTGTTCCCAGGGTTTTCGAGAAGCGTCAGGATGCAGTTGTTCAAAATGTGCTCCATGCGCGGGCTCCACACATCCGGCCAAATCTTTTTGAAAACGCCCATAAGACCGGCCGCAATCACGTGGCGCGTGTTCGGATCCCCGGATTCCAAAATATTGAACCCGATCGGGTATTCAAAATCCGCGGGATTGAAGTACACGACGTCTTTGAGTCGCCACTCGGGAATGTAATCAATGATTTTCTCTGCCGTGTCGCCGTGCGGATCAATATAGGCGCAGCCATGCCCCGCGTAGATGTCGGAGAGAATCATGTTCTCGAGCATGGTCGTTTTTCCCATGCCGGTTTTTCCAATCACATACATGTGCCGGCGGCGGTCGTCGGTTTTAATGCCAAATTTCGTCAGCGCATTGCGGAAGTTGGTCCGCCCAAAATAGATGACGTCTTTTTCGTGGTCGTGGGGGTAAGGCCCTGGCGTTGTCATACCCCGTTAGAGGCCCTCTGCGAAAAAGAATTTTACGAGGTGCCTTTCTCGCACACGGGCATTGTTACGATTTAGAGATGCCTCATGGTAAATCATGTCCCATGGGGTACCGTGTTTGGTCGACTGATTCTCCATACGATTGTGGCGCAAAATTCTTTTTCGCAAATCTTTTGTCGAGCCAGTATACCACCTGACTGTTTTTTGACTCTCCAGAACGTACACATACCACATACGGGTCTCTAACGGGGTCATACGGGTAGGTTCAGCGGAGGATCTCCGCGGCGGGCGGGGGGAGATTTTTTGGCAAAACGCGGAGGCGGAGGCGGAGCGGCTTTGCGCGGCAAATGCACGTCCGGCGTCGGCAGCCCTTCTTCGTGCGGCGGCTCCACGTGGACCAAGCCCTCTTCATGAACCCCATGGCCGTGAGGGGCCATGGCCGGAACCGATGTAATCGGAGCGGTCGCCTGGCCCGACGGAGGCCCAGGCAGTTGCTCATCTTCCATACCGACCGGGAGCGTAATCGGTGGTTCGCCACGACGGGACTCGGTTTTATGGATAAACGGCGTTTTCACCCCAACGGCCGGGAAGTGCCAGATGGTCGCGAGCTCCTCGGCATTCAGGATAAACGGGGAGGCGCCAAGGCCCCAGCCACGGTTGCAATACCCCTTCATGAGCCGCATCTGCTTTTTGGTGAAGACCATGCGCTGCCAAAAATAATCGTCTTTCGGGACTGAATCCGCGACCAGCCCGAAAGAATTCAAGTTTAGATGGGCGAACTGGTTGAAAATCCCCTTCACGAGGGCGGTGCGGGCCAATTTGTTGTACACCTCTTTCTTCGCGATGTAGACCTGCCGGATCTTGACTTGGTGGCCGACCTTCGAAATCTTTCGGAGCACCCCTTCCCCTTTATCTTTTTTGGAGGGATCAATGCGGAAAAATTTCCATGGATCCTCCTCTTCTTCTTCCCCCTTCGTGCCGAGCAAAGCTTGAGAGATGTTTACCCCGGCCAATTCCTCCGTCACGAGCCCTGGCAGCGTCAAAACTCCTTTGAGTCCTTTCTCAAACATGCCTTCCTTATGCTCCGCCTTTGATCCGAAGAGATCTGCGATGTATTCTGCCCCCTTCTCTTTCCATTTGTTGTTCGTGACGTGCACCAAAATCTGAATCCAAAAATGCTCCCCGGGCCGCATGCGAGAAAGGAGCTCCAGCGTCTGCCCGAGCGGATCCTTGATCTCGCCGGTCATGATGTCCTCAAAATCTTTGTACGTACGAATCGGAAAATGGTCGTCTTCCCTGAGACGCAGCTCCGCCCCCCAAAGTTCATACTCGGGATTCGGAAAATGTCGGGGGAATTTTGCCGTGTAGTCGTCGACCTCGGTGATCTCGGCATCCGGATAGTGGGAATAGACGCCAGCCTCGATCGTGTCGCGGTAGCGCGTTTCGGTCCGAATATAAAATTGGATGCGGCCGTCGGTCGAAACAATTTCAAAGGAAAACGTGCCTTGGAATTTCCCGATAACCCAAGTCTCCTTCCAGGTGAGATTCGAGTAGGCGCCGGCGAGGTTTGAAAAAAAATTTTCCATGGCCTTCGGTGTTTGCTCGGTCATGAGCGGCACGTTAATCGAGAGCAGGACGAACCGGAGCCGAGCATCATATTTATCCTGCTGATAATGTTGAAAAACGATGATGAACCCCCAGATCATGGTGGCAAAAATCGGCACCCATCCGAACCATAGGAGGAGCAAATACAAAACAATATCAATGGGTTGGCCCCAGAATTCGGCTCCAAACGGGGTCATAATGACGGAAGTATATCATAAAACGCGGGAGTTTACCCGCGTTTTGCGGCATCGGTCGGGTCCTGGCACGACTTTTCCCCGTCAGTGCTCCCCCGCACCTTTATTTCCTGAACTTGTCGAAAGGGCTAAAGGTGCGGGGTGCGCGCTGCCGGGGGCCTCTAGCCGTGCCACCCGACCGCTGTAACCATGCCTACACTTGATGACGACCTCGCCACTTCTCCCATTCCACCAAGGCTGGAGAGGCGATAAAAATCGAGGAATAGGTTCCGACCGCGATGCCGATAATAAGAGCAAGCGCGAAGGGTTGAGTCGTCTCCCCACCAAAGAGAAAAATCGCAATGAGCGCAAGGAGAGTCGTGACGCTCGTGTTGATCGAGCGCACGTACGTCTGCCGGATGCTTTTCTCGACCGTGTCCTCAAACGGCTCTCCGCTGTGACGCTGAAGATTTTCCCGCGTGCGGTCAAAAACGACCACCGTATCGCTGATCGAGTAACCGAGAATGGTGAGAACGGCCGCAATGAACGCGGAACCGATCTCCCAACCGTAGAACCGCCCGAGCACGGCGAAGACGCCGAGCGGAACAATCACGTCATGAAATCCGGTCACGACGGTCAAGAGGCCGTACTTCCACGAGGCAATGGGCTCGGAAACTTTCCGGAACGCCCAAGCGATATACAGGCCGATCAAGAGAAGGGTTACAACAACTCCGATTATGGCCGAGCGGCGGAGCTCTTCCCCAATGACCGGGCCGATCGAATCGAAACGCTCCTCGGTGACATCCCCGAAGGACGTCTTGAGAGTCTCGAGAACTTTTTGATGTTCTTCTTCCGTAAGCGAGTTAGAACGAATGAGCACTTTCTGTTCCTCCGACGGTTGCACGGTCGTGCCAGGAAGTCCGGCGTCCGCAAGCGCTTTTGTGATCTCAGCATTCGCCGGAACCGTTTCCGAAAACCGGACCTCGAGGAGACTGCCACCGACAAAGTCGATGTTCAATTTCAACCCAAAGATGGCAAGGGCGGCAATACTTGCCGCAATCAAAATTCCCGAAAAGGCGAACCAGATTTTCCTGTGTTTGACGAACCCAAGTGCCATAATCCATCTTTCTACTTTCTACATTCTCCTTTCTACCTTCTGCTGTCTCGCCGCATACAGCCACGGTTTTTGTAGCCATCGCCAAACCGACACGTTCTCAAGATAAGCCCGTGTTACCGTAATCGCGGTGAACAAGCTCAAGATGACCCCGATCGCGAGGGTCAGCGCAAAGCCACGCACGACGCTCGAGGAGAATGAGTACAAAACGAGGGCGCTGATCAAGGTCGTGAGGTGCCCGTCGCGGATCGGCGGCCAGGCCCGTTTGAATCCTTCGTCAATCGCGGACGTAAGGTCGCGGCCCCCACGGAATTCATCCTTAAAACGCTCAAAGATGAGCACGTTTGCATCCACGGCAATGCCAATGGAAAGCACAAAACCCGCGATGCTCGAGAGCGTCAAGGTGACGCCGAACATCTTATACGCCACCAGGTTCAAAAAGGCGAACAGAACCAACGCGAGCGCCGCGAGGAGACCCGGCAGGCGGTGCGTGAGGCGCTGCGCGGACACGAGTACGTCAAATCGTTCGAGG
>CAZNKO010000035.1:0-8371 GCA_964573855.1 uncultured Gammaproteobacteria bacterium
CCGGAAATATTCACTCCCCGGAGAACAGGAAAAAATCATTCCCCGTTGACACGTGGATATCTTGGGTTGACAAAAACGATCATTTCTGGTATGCTACCGCCTGCTCCCAGACGGGAGCGTTTTTATTTCATGATTTTCAACGGTCTCTCTGGTATGCCACCTTCGGGCTTCTAACGGGGTATGCGAAATAGGTCGATGGTATTGAAAGCCAAAAAGTTCACCCGCACCTTTGCGAGGGACATTATTTTGGGCATTTTTCTTGGCTGGTTTGCCCTTGGAGTCATCATGCCGACCGTGGCTCATGCCGATATGAATACGGCGCCGTATATTCCGGATGCGGAGACGGTGGCCCTCATTGTGTCTGCCATGCAGAACGAGAGCCGGCCTCATGGCGGTCTGCCGCGGGCAGAGAATGCCGAGGCGCGTCGGACGATTCGGATTCCTCTGACCGCGTATACTTCGGAATCCTGGCAGACGGACTCGACGCCATTTATTACAGCCTCGGGAACGCATGTGCGCGACGGCATCGTTGCCGCGAACTTCCTTCCGATCGGCACTAAAGTGCGCATTCCGGAGCTTTTCGGCGACAAAGTGTTCGTGGTTGAGGATCGCATGAACAAGCGTTATTGGCACAAAATGGACATCTGGATGAAACATACCCCGGACGCCAAGCAGTTCGGCGTGAAAGAGGCGACCATCGAGATTTACTAAAAAACAAAAGACCCTGCGAAAGCGGGGTTTTTTGATTCAGAGGAAAGGTTTTGGAGGCCACGGCCGGAGTTGAACCGGCGCATAGCGGTTTTGCAGACCGCCGTGTTAACCACTTCACCACGTGGCCGTGGGGAGGAATGTAGCAGAAGAGAAACGGAATTTCAACCCATCTCCGCTTCTTGAATATGGGCGACGAGGTCGAGGGGCTCTTCGTTCGTGAGCAGTTTCGGCACAAAGACTCGTGCCCGCTTCAGAAGATCAATGTGGAGCGTTTCTTTGAGTTCCATCACATGCTCTGCTGGGACCGTAAAGGCAAGATCCGCGAATTCTTTATTCTGAAGTCGGTGCAGGAGTTCTTTTGAAAGTTTGTTGTAGAGTTCTTCACGGGACCATTCCTGCGGATCCGTTTCATGTTCAGCCGCGACGACCACACCCCCACGTTTCACCGCCCTCCGGTCACGATCCATCTGGCGATCGATTTTGGTGGAGAGGGTGCTGACGGGTTCGACCGTCCGCTCATGCGCGAGAAATAATTTTGCCTGCACGTGATCGGTTGCGACAATCATGGTCGGGCGGGAAAATGAGCGGAAGGAGGCGGGAAGTTGCATAAAGGGTTTGGTTCTTCAAAGTATATCACGGTATACCCCGTTAGAAGATTGGCTTCTAACGGGGTATACTGGCTTCCGTATGAATGGAATCTCGCGGCAAACAGTGAGAGGGTCGATTCGCGAGATCGTTTTTGGGCTTGAGGACAGTTTGGTGTCGACCCTCGGAGCCCTGACCGGTATCGCAGCCGGGACCCAGAGCACGTTCGTCGTTGTCCTTTCGGGGCTTGTCTTGATTGCGGTCGAGGCGACCTCCATGTCGGCCGGCAGCTATCTCTCCTCCAAGTCGGCGGCGGATCGGCGACCGCTCCGCGCCGCAGGGGTCATGGGACTGTTTTATCTCCTGGGCGGATGCATCCCGCTTCTCCCGTATCTTCTCCTGCCGATCCATCAAGCCCTCGCCCCTTCCATTCTTCTCACGGCCGTGGTCTTATTTTTAGTAGGGGTCTGGAGCGCAGGGCTCAAGGGCCGGTCGCGTCTCCGTGGGGGCGTGGAAATGGTGACCGTCTCGCTCGGCGCGGCCCTCATTGGTTATCTCATCGGCCGGGTTGCTAGTACCTACATCCCCATGGATTTTCCAAGATAATATGAAACCTCCCGCATCACTCACCGAGGAATTCAAAGGGAGTTGTGCTGTGTGCGAGCTTCCGATTGCGGACACCCGCACGGTCCTTTCGGGCTCGCACGAGGAGAAATCCTATGTTTTCTGTTCCCAAAAATGCATGAAGGAGTTTTACTCCGACCCGGAGGCATATCTCTCCTACGAGGAAGATGAGGAAGAGACGGAATAATGAGCGCGAATGACAACCCTTGAACCAGCCCCCTTTTTTTGTTACGGTGCCAGTTACCTATGCCCCGTTAGAAGTCGTATGTATTTCCCTGACCTCTCACACTATCCACACAACAGCAAGAGCTCTAGTGGTTTATTAACGAATGGGAGAAAAAATTTTCAATTTTTTCTCCGAGACTTCTAACGGGGTATGCCTTTCATTTATCTTGACCATGCCGCGACCACCCCGCTTGATCCTCGCGTTCTCGAGGCAATGTTGCCGTATTTGAAGGAAGGATATGGAAATCCATCGAGTTTCCATTCTGTCGGGAAGTTTGCGAAGGATGCGGTGGACCGTTCACGCGAAAGAATTGCGACGATTGTGAAGGCGCGACCAGACGAGATTTTGTTCACCTCGGGTGGCACCGAATCTGACAATCTTGCGATCCTCGGATTTGCTCGGGCGAATGCAGGACTGGGACGGCATCTCATCACCACGGCTCTCGAACATCATGCGGTTCTTGAGGCCATGACGCATCTCGAAAAGAAAGAAGGATTTTATGTAACGTACCTCACCCCAGACAAGACCGGGCGTATCACCGCCGAGCAGGTGCGGATGGCGCTTCAGCCGGACACGATTCTCGTTTCGGTTATGTACGCGAACAATGAGATCGGCACGATCGAGCCGATTGCTGAAATCGGGAACGTCGTCCAAAAATTCCGACAGGAGCAAAAGCGGACATGGCCGGTTTTTCACACCGATGCCTGTCAGGGCACCGGATTTTTGGATGTGAATGTGGAGAAATTGCACGTCGATCTCCTCACATTGAACGGGAGCAAGATGTATGGCCCAAAAGGCGTTGGGATTTTGTACGTGAAGCGCGGAGTGAAACTCCAGCCGATTGTGTTTGGCGGGCCGCAGGAGAAGGGATGGCGGCCAGGGACCGAGAACGTGGCGGCCATTGTGGGCTTGGCACAGGCGCTCGAGCTCGCCCAGGGGGACCGCGAACGCGAATCCGCACGCCTTCTTCCGCTCCGCGACAAGCTGATCCAGGGAATTCTGACGCGCATCCCGAAGACTAGGCTGAACGGCCACCCGACCGACCGCCTTCCAAACAACGTGAACATTTCCTTTATGGATATCGAAGGAGAAGCCCTTCTTTTGTACCTCGACGCCGTCGGGGTGTATGCTTCCACCGGATCAGCCTGCACGAGCCTCTCGCTTGATCCGAGTCATGTGATTTTGGCGCTCGGATATCCGTACGAAGTGGCTCACGGTTCCATGCGATTTTCCCTGGGGCATGCGACGACCGAGGCTGATATCGATTACGTCCTTCAAACGCTCCCGCCGCTGGTCGAGAAACTGCGTTCGATTAGTCCGGTTCGGGTCGATGAAAAGTATTATGTGTAAAAGGTTCGGTGGCCTTACGGCCGTTCGGGCTTCGTCGCTCTTAGAGCGACTTCGCGTTCGGTCGCGAAGAACATACGGTTCGATCATCGCCGAACTTGTAAGTCGCCAGACGAACGGCGAATCTCTGTCGTCAGTCGCCACCGAACTATAAATTTTTATGCCATATTCCCAAACCCCAGCCCCTGGTACCCAAGGTGACGTCACGACGAAAGACGGCGCCAAGTCTTGGTTCTACAGCCAGATCGTCAAGGAACATTTTTTCCACCCGCATAATTTTATGGATGATGTAGTGGAGCGTGATGTCTCGCGGTTTAATGCGATCGGCAAAGTTGGATCTCCGGCTTGTGGGGACGAACTGCGGGTGTGGATGCGTGTGGATCCCGCGAGCGAGAGGATCGCGGAATTCAAATGGAAAACCTTTGGCTGTGGGAGTGCGATTGCCTCAACTTCGATTGCGTCTGTGATCGTCACGGAAAACGGTGGCATGACGCTTGAAGAAGCGCGGAAACTCAAGCCCCAGGACATCATGGCGCGCTTGGGCGGGCTTCCGGCTCGGAAATTCCACTGCTCCGTGCTTTGCGACAAGGCGCTGCGTGACGCGATCAATGATTACTATCGCCGTGCCGAAAAATTCGACAAGATTGTGGTCGAGGCCTCGCGGATTATTGATCCGGTTGCAAAGGTGACCGACCATGACATCGAAGAGGCCGTGCTCGACGGCGCCCAGACGCTCGAGGCCGTCCAGCAAAAAACAAAAGTCGGGATCGGGAACCCGGGCGTGCTTCCCGCGGTCGAGGAGCTCATTCGGTTTTATAAAGAGAAATATTTCGGGTAGGATGACGTGGAACGTGGAACGTCTAACGTTATACGATCCACGATTCACGATTCACGACCCACGATCCACGAACCTATGCCCAAGTTGAAAATCAAGGTGGATCCGGATTTGTGCATCGGAGCCGCTTCCTGTGTCACGATTGATCCTGCCACGTTTCAGCTCAATGACGAGAATAAAGCGGTCGTGCTCGACCATGGGCAAGAGCCGGGCGGGCGCGTGTATGAGCGCGAGATCGAGGTGACCGAAGAACAAAAAGAAACGATCATCCTTGCGGCGCAATCGTGCCCCACGCTTGCGATTTTTATTTACGATGAGGAGGGGAGACAACTGTTTCCGGAAACGTAGAAGGTAGAAAGTAGAAGGTAGAATGTGAAATTTCGTTATGAACAGTTAGAGGTAGGGGGAATCATTCTTCAGTTCATTGATGAGGTTTACTTACTAACAGAAACATTTCCCGCTCAAGAGCGTTTTGGGCTTACGAGTCAGACGAGACGAGCCGCGACGTCGGTTTATCTGAATCTTGCCGAAGGAACGGCGCGTAAAAGTAAACCCGACTTTTCAAGATTTTTGACTATGTCACTCGGATCCCTCATCGAGACAGATGCCTGTATGAAAATTGCTCTTCGACGTCATTATGTCGCCGAAGAACAGATTGTCGTTATACGCACCATGACCGAGTTGATTTGGATCAAACTCTGCGCTCTTCGTGATTCCCAGTCGATCTAGTTCTACTTTCTACCCTCTACTTTCTACTATGCGCTACGTGATCATCGGAGGTGGGATTGCGGGGACCACGGCCGCCGAGGAGCTGCGCAAACTCGACTCGGCTTCCGAGATTGTCATCGTGGGAGAGGAGCAGCATCCTATCTATTCTCGCGTGCTTCTGCCGCATTATGTGAAGGGGAAAATCCCGCGGGAGCGGGTGTTTTTGAAAAAGGAAAGCTGGTACGAGGATCAAAAGATTGAGTGGCTCCGCGGCGTTCGGGTTGAAGCCATTGATCCCAAGAACGGACAGGTCGCGCTCTCCGACGGCCGCGAGCTTCCGTACGACAAACTGCTTCTTGCGACAGGCGGGGAAATCAAAATCATTCCCGCGGACCTCCGCGGCGTTTCTTATTTTCGCACCTTAGACGATGCGGATCACATCCTTCAGCTCTTGCGTGAGCTTCCGGCCGGAGCGCACGGGTGCGTTTTCGGCGGCAGTTTTATTGCCTGTGAGTTTATCAACATTTTTGCGCGCTTCGGGATTCCGATGACAGTGGCCCACCGTGGCCCGCATTTTTGGCCCAGGATTTTTGATGCCGAAACGGGACGGCTCGTTCACGATCGTCTCCGCGCGGGCGGGGTCGAGATCCTGGCCGAGGCGGAGTTTGTGGAGCTCAAAGGAAAAAAGGGGCTTGAGGGATGTCTCACCTCCCGCGGAGAGATTTCGTGTCAGATGCTCGGGATTGGGGTCGGGATTACGCGCGATCTCTCGCTTGCAAAAGAAGCGGGAATCGAAACCGCCTCGGGCATTCTCGCGAATGAATATCTTGAAACGAACGT
The DNA here is from genome assembly GCA_964573855.1 of uncultured Gammaproteobacteria bacterium. Taxonomy (GTDB): domain Bacteria; phylum Patescibacteriota; class Patescibacteriia; order UBA9934; family GWF2-40-263; genus CAZNKO01. The sequence goes on from CAZNKO010000035.1 coordinate 5,877, forward strand.
TTCAAATATTTTTACGGCTGGCGATGTTGCCGAGTTTCAGGATGTGGTCGTGAATCGGCGCGTGCACATTGGCAACTGGATGAATGCCATGGCGCAAGGGCGAGCGGTCGCGAAGTCCATGGCTGGGAAGCGGACCGAGTTTCGGCTGACGTCCTCGTATGCCACGAACATTTTAGGCTTGGAAATTATTTTTGTCGGAGACACGCATCGGGATTCTTCTGATGAAATTATCGTGAAAGGTTCTGCCGCTGCCGGAGGCGTCACCCAGCTCTTTCTGCGCGCCGGAAAGCTCGTTGGCGCCACAATCGTTGGCCGCAACGCCGACCGCGCGCCGATCACGAAATGCATTTCAGAACAGAAAAGCATAGACAGTCTGTCATTCTGACCCGCCACAACTTCGCAGATGTTGGCGGGGAAGAATCTTAAGAGATCCTTCACTTCGTTCAGGATGACAATCGAATATCCGGCCAAAGCGGCGGATATTGACTTTTTGGCCAAAATGTGATAGAAATATAAGTCTTCGGTGTGCAGGAAAATGCATGCCGAGACGGATTTTTAGATCTTCACAACCAAACACAAAACCCAAGAAAGGGGTGATGACATGCCGGATGTGGATACAAGTAGGGGTGCCACAACGGGTCAAACCGTCGTGGCGTCTGTCGTCGGTGAGTCCGTCGAAGGGCTCGTGGAGCGGGCCGTTCGTGACGGCCTTCGCGGGAGAGGTGTCGTAGAGCGGGTTCTTCGGGATCTGCCGAACGCAGAGGCGATCAAGAAGTTCGGCGTGCCGACCGTGAACGTTCTCGGGCAGGTCTTGGGGGCGCTCTCGGCGTCGGCCATCGACAAGCTCAAGATCGACGCGGCGGTAAAAAGGCTCCTCAAGATGACCATCCCTCACGTCGTGCTCGGCGCAGGCGAAGGGGTCGGCGATGCGCTCGCATGGGAGTCGAAGGTGCACGAGGCGACCATCAAGGCTCGTCAAGAGTTCTTGAGCCAACCGGACGAGAGAGCGCGCCGCCAGATGTGGCACGACGAGATCGGTGCCGTCGGCGGCTGGTACGCCCGCGTCGTTGCGAAGTCCGTGAAGGAGCCGGATTACATCGACGAGATGTACTCGGTTCCGGTCGAGCGTTGGCGCGAGGAGGCGATGTTTGCCGCCGAGCGTCTTCTGCGCGGCACGGATAAGCCGGTCACGTTCACCGCGGAGGGCGAGTTCAATCCCATTGCGGCCGAACAGATGACGAAGCTGCCGGAACGTCTTTCTCCCGAGGAAATCGAGACGGCCATCCGCCTCATTTTCGGCCTCGGGGAGGGAAAGCTCGATCTGCGCACCGAGATCGGTCAGTTCATCGACCGGCTCCGGAGGCAGAAGGCCGGGGAACCGGAAAAACCGTTCCTTCCGGCGTGGCTCAAGTGGAGCGCTGCCATCGCGTTCTCCGTGTTCGTCTTCGGGATGTTCTACGTAGTCTGGACGATCGTTCACCTCTAGCCCCCGCAGACGCGGGAGAAGGAGAAAGAGATGTTTTGGGCGATTCTGACCTTGATCGGCGTACCGACGCTGATCGTTTTCCTTGCGGCCGGCATCATCGGCGGTCGGCGTAACGCGGTTCCGCCAGGGCGGGGAGCCGGGATCTACGCGCAGGTGAAGTACCTCCTGGAAGCTTTCGGGGAGAACATCCAGGTGGCCGCGGGCATCGTGCTTTTGCTTCTCTCGATCGCCGGCGCGATTTACTCCGGCGTTCAGTGGACGCAGGGGCAAGGGTACGCGTATGCGGTTCCGCTCACGGTCAGTCTCATCGCGGGGAGTTCGCTCCTCTTCTACCTCGTCGCGAACGAGGCAGAGAAGAAGGCGCGGGCGATCTTCGCGAGCACGGTGCTCGTTCTGATCGCCGTCGCCGTGGTCGTGATCGCGTTCACAACGACCCCGGTGTTCGACTCAACCTACAGCCGATTCACGAACTGGATCGGCTTCAGCCAGGCCGCTCCCGCCATTCCGGTGGGTTCGGCCTTCGGAGGCAAGATGAGCGTGCTCTGGCCGTTGTTCTTCACAGCGATCGCGGTCATCACCGTGGTCGTCTGGCTCACCGACGCAGGCCGGCGATCGAACGTCGGCTTTATCATCGGGTCGCTCGCCGCGGCCTTCCTCATGATTGGCGCCTGGGTGTTGTACTCCAACACCCAGACTCCGAGTGTGGCAGCGTCGGCGCCCCAGGCTCCGTCCGGCCCGATCGCAAGGGGCGGCGGCACTTCCTCGGGCCACGTTTCCGACGAGGAAATGGAGACGGCGCGGGAGGAGTGGTGTACGCGGCTCAGTCCCGAGCGCCGCAAGCTCGCGGGCTGCGACGAGTAACAAGATCTTCAACGGTTCGCGGAAATCCTTCGAAAGAGGGAAATCCGCGAACCGTTTTTCTTTTATAATATTAGCCAAATATTGGTCCGAAACGCTGTAACCGGACTTTGATAATGTCCGGTTTGCGGGAAATAGAAATGTCCGCCTC
>CAZNKO010000036.1:0-8341 GCA_964573855.1 uncultured Gammaproteobacteria bacterium
TTTTTTGAGATTACGACCTTTTTATGAATTCCCCATCAAGTTTTCAGAAACAGTATCCATTAAGTGGAAGAAAGTTTTGGAAAAAACTCATCACCAAGGCCCACATTATTTTGTTTCTTGGTGTTTTTGCGAGCATGATCGTGATGCTTCTTCTTCTAGTTCAAAAACCTTCGTTTGGGCTCGGTACAGCTATTTTCTTGTTTGTGTTGACATTCCTTGGCTTGTCTGCGTTGTTCTTCGCCATCTACGGCTTGTACCTATCCGCCTATATTCGCCTGTATTATTACGATGCTTTAGATCAGTTCCTCACGATCCAAAAGGGAGTTTTTGCTCCAACAGAAATCCATGTTCCGTATGGGAAAATCCAGGACGTCTATGTCGATCAGGATGTGCTGGATCGGATCATGGGGCTTTATGATGTCCATATCGCGAGCGCCACAGTTACGTCCGGCATTGAGGGACATATTGATGGAGTTGACCGGCAGGTTGCGGAAGAGTTGAAAAACTTTTTACTCAATAAAATCCAGTTCGGGAATCGACCTATTGAGCAAGGGGTCGCTGAATCTCAATCCCAGCCACCGACCTCCATACCTCAAGGGCCAAGCGCCAACATCTTCAATTCAAAAAGCTATCCCATCAGCACGGCATGGTTGATCTCCGTGTTCATCATGAAGCTGTGGGCTGCTGCACTTTTTACATTCTTTATCTGGTTCATTCTGTTTGGAAGGCGGACGGTTATCTATCAGCTTAGTTTTTCACAAACACTCATCATCTACGTAATCATTTATATTGCGTTGGTCGTCTGGAGTATCCTTTGGAAAAGATCATTTTATTTTGAATTTTCACCGCAGTTTATTTTAATGAAGAGCGGTGTCGTAAGTCGTGAAGAAAAACATGTGCCGTATCGAACCGTGCAAAATGTGCTTCTCAAACGTACTGTCCTTGATCGCGTGTTTGGCTTAAGTACCGTCTTAATCGAAAATGCAGCGATTGGAACAGCAAAGACTGGACGAGCCTCGCGGATCATCTTGCCAGGCCAGCCAGTTCAAAAAGGAATGGAATTAGTAAATGAACTCAATAGAATCCTCGGCCAGACATCCGACCGCGACACAGGACTATGATATGACCACGTTTATTTCCGCCGAAGGGCTGAAACATTTAAAACAAGAGCTCGAAACGCGCAAAAAGAAAACGCGCGGAGAAATTTCGGAACGCATCGCGAGCGCGAAGGAGCTCGGAGACCTTTCCGAGAATTTTGAGTATCATGAGGCCAAGGAACAGCAAGCACTCAATGAATCGCGTATCATGGAGCTCGAATCCATGATCCAGTCCGCGGAAGTGGTGAAACAAACCTCTGGCGGGAACATGATCGGTCTTGGCACAAGTTTTATCGTTGAAATGCCTGACAAAAAAACGAAAACGTTTGAGATTGTGGGGTCGAACGACGCGGATCCCACGGCCGGTAAAATCAGCAACGAGTCACCGCTCGGCCAAGCCTTCATGGGTCGCAGGGCAGGGGAGGCCGTGGAAATCACGGTCCCGTCGGGAGTGATGAAGTATAAAATTAAACACATTAAGTAAGTGAAGCGTGGAACGTGTATCATGGATCGTGTATCGTGGATCGTTGGTCGTTAAACGTTCTACGTTACGTGTTCCACGATCCACGAGCAACGATCTATGATCGACGAAGAACGCATTCGGCGCGAGCGGCTCGCTAAACTTCGCGAAGCGGGAAAAGATCCTTATCCGTCGCGGGTAGAGCGAACGAAGACGGTTGCGGAATATCTTGGAGCTTTTGACGCTCTCACAAAATCGCAGGAACGCGTGACTTTGGTCGGGCGCCTTCGGACGATCCGTCGCCATGGAGGACTCACGTTCGCCAACATGGAAGATGGGAGCGGAAAGATCCAGTTGGCATTCCACAAAGACAAAGTCGGCGATGAAGCTTATGAACTGTTGCATGCCACCGCTGACATGGGTGATTTTCTTGAGGCGTCCGGAGTCGCGTTCACCACGAAAAAAGGCGAACGCTCGCTTGATGTTTTGGAATACCGCATCATCACCAAATCTCTCCTGCCGCTTCCGGAAAAGTGGCATGGGCTCGCGGATGTCGAAATTCGCTATCGCCAGCGTGAGCTTGATCTCATCGCCAATGATCGTGCACGGGAAATTTTCCGCATCCGAGCTCACATGCTGACGGGTTTCCGTTCCCATCTTGATCGACACGGATTTCTGGAGGTTGAGACTCCGGTTCTCCAGGCCGTTCCCGGAGGCGCCGCCGCACGTCCGTTTATCACCCACCACAACGCTCTCGACACGGACCTCTATCTTCGTATTGCGCCGGAACTCTATTTGAAGCGTCTTGTCGTGGGCGGTTATGAGCGTGTGTATGAAGTGGCTCGCTGCTTCCGCAACGAAGGAATTGATCACGCACATAATCCAGAATTTACCCAGATTGAAGCGTACGCGGCTTATATGGATTACAACGAGCTCATGAATTTCGTACAGGGCATGCTTGTGACAGGTATAGAAGCGGCGGGCCTTGATCCGAAGGCTATTCCGTTCCAAGGCGACGTTCTCGATTTCAAAACGCCTTTGCCTCGCGTTACGTTCCACGATCTTTTCAAACAATATGCAAAACTCGACCTCAAAAAAATAACGGATCAGGATGCGGCAAAAAAAGCGGCCTTGAAGCTCAAGGTTCCTGTTGAAAAAACCGATGGATACACCACCCTCATCGACAAAATCTATAAACATTCCGTCCGGCCAAAAATCGTCCAGCCGATCTACATTACGGATTATCCTGCCGAGATCACTCCGCTCGCCAAACGCAAGGCCGACGATCCGAACTCGTTAGAAATGTTCCAGCTTGTATACGGACACGGAGTGGAGAACGTAAAAGCATTTTCGGAACTCAATGATCCGATCGACCAGGAGCTGCGTTTCAAAGAACAGGAAGCGGCCCGCGCCAAAGGCGATGAAGAGGCTCAATTCGGCGACCCAGAGTATGTCACCGCCTTGAAGTACGGCCTGCCGCCAACGGCCGGCTTTGGCATTGGCATCGACCGATTTGCCGCGACGCTCGCGGACGTGAACACGCTCAAAGAGGTCATTCTTTTTCCTACCCTTCGACCGGAAAAAAACAAGAGTGTATGAGAAAGAAGGGGACGGTCCTGGTGTTCGGCACGTTCGATGGCCTTGACGAAGGTCATCGGGCGTTTTTGAAAGAGGCGGCGAAGCTTGGGCGACGTCTGGTGGTTGCGGTGGCGCGTGATGCGCACGTTCAAACCCTGAAAGGTCATCTCCCTCGTCTTTCGGAAGGGGAGAGGATAAAAATAGTTGAAACCGTCCCGGAAGTGGCAGACGTCCTGCTATCCGATGAGACCTTAGGATCATACCAAATCGTCCGGGACGTTCAGCCCGCGACGATCGTCTTGGGCTACGATCAAGACGCGCTCGAAATAAATCTTCACGCCTGGATGGAAAAAACCGGCAAAATGATTCCCATCGTCCGTCTTCCGCACTATGAAACCGACGCGCGAAATTGATATTGCCCTTGCCATCACGAAACGTGACGGCAAGCTTCTTCTGATCCAACGAAAACATCCGCTGTCGCTCTGGGATCATAAATGGGAATTTCCGGGCGGAAAAATAGAGGCGGATGAATCTCATGAGGAGGCGGTTCGCCGCGAGCTTAAAGAAGAAACCGGACTCTCCTGTGTCAAAGCGGATTTTCTTTGTTCACACACGCACGACTGGCATCTTCCTGAAGGCGGAATTCTGCGCGTCCATCTTTTTTGTTTCGCCTGCGAGGCGGGAGGTGAAGATGTCGTGATCGAGACGGAAAAAGCCTATGACAAAGTGTGGGTGGATCCGCAAGTCGCTCTGCGCTACGATTTACTCGAGGCAAACTATACGATTTTAAAGGATTTCTACCTGCCCTTCCATGCCCCTCCCACGAACCTGGGTCGAAATTGACGAGCGGGCGCTTGTCGGGAACATCACCACCCTAAAATCCCTCCTCGCTCCAGGGACAAAATTTTGCGCGGTCGTAAAAGCAAACGCGTATGGCCATGGGCAGAAAGAGGTGGTTCAGATCGCCTCTCGGAGTGGCGTGGACGCATTTGCGATTGATCCTATTGACGACGCTTTGGCGCTCCGCCGATTGCTTCCGTCCGCGCTTCTCATCGTCCTCGGCTACACGCTCCAAGACCGCCTCGAAGAGGCTGTGGCCGAACGACTCCATCTCACGGTCTATGACGTGGAGACGATCCGTCGACTTGAGTCCATCGCGGCCAAACGCGCGGCCACCGCTTTTCTCCATCTTAAAATAGAAACGGGAACCGCCCGCCAAGGCGTCCTCGCCGAATCCCTTCCGGATATCCTTGATCTCCTTCGGCGCTCGCCGCATATAAAACTCGCCGGCGTTTCCACGCATTTCGCGAACATTGAAGACACGACGGACACACGCTTTGCCACCCAGCAACTCGACCGGTTCCAAGAGGCGGTAAGATCGGTGAGGGAAGCGGGCTTCGAACCCGAATGGATCCACTCCGCCTGCTCGGCCGCGATTATTCTCTATCCAGACACCCATGGAACTCTTGTCCGCGCCGGCATTGCGCTCTACGGCCTCTGGCCCTCTGCCCAAACCGAACTCACGGCCCGCCAGCACATGATCAAATGCCCTTTAACCCCCGTCCTCACATGGAAGACACGCGTGGCGCAAATAAAAACGCTGCCGGCCGGGACATCGATCGGCTACGGGCTGACCGAGACGCTCAAACGCCAGAGCCGGATCGCCGTCCTCCCCGTCGGTTACTGGGACGGCTACGACCGGAAGCTTTCTTCGGTGGGAGAAGTGCTCGTCTCCGGTCATCGATGTAAGGTGATGGGAAGGGTTTGTATGAATATAATAATGGTTGACGTGTCCGAAGTCCCGAATGTCGCCCCGGAACACGAAGTCGTGCTTCTCGGGCGTTCGGGACGTCATGCGGTTCCGGCAGAGGGGATGGCGGAAAAAATCGGGACAATCCCGTACGAGATCGTCACGCGTATCAATCCACTCACCCCTCGGATCATCGTATGACCCCGTTAGAAGTTGTGTTATGAGCCGGCATAATTTTTTCCGATCCACCCAACGCCAGCGCTACCTTGCGCGGCAATTCAAAAATCCCTACTTCAACCGTCCGGAGAAACGTCCTTGGCGGCGCCTGGTCGCCCTTGGCGGCGGGGTTCTTTTTTTGGGCGGCATGATTGTCTTTTTTTTGCGCGCCCCGGCCTTTGCCATCCAAGACGTTCGTGTAACCGGAACCGAATCGATCCCGCCGTTCGCCATCGAGGACATAGCGAAAACCTACCTCGACGAGCGGCGGCTCGGCTTTTTCAAACATCGGAACCGATTTCTCTTTGATGCGGATGCCCTGAAAGAACGGCTCGCGGGGCGATACGCCTTTGAGACCCTTGAGGTCGCTCGCGACGGAAATATCCTGCTCATCCACGTGAAGGAGCGCTATTCGCAACTCGTGTGGAATACCCAGGGGAAACATTATCTCGCTGACTTGCAGGGGATTGTCATCCGAGAGCTCACACCAGAAGAATTCACAACCGCTACACTATCGCCTCCACGCCCGCTCACGGTTTTTGTTGATGTGAATGGAGCCCCAGCCGTGATTGGCCGATCCGTGTTGCCCGCCGCCGACATCGAGCAGATCTTCCGTTTCCACACTCGACTCGAAGAGCAGGGGATTGCCTTCAAAGAGACCCGAGTGGATCGCGTGGCCGGACAATGGGTCAGCGTCCGCACGGCCCTAGGCTACGACATCCTGTTTGACCCGTCGGGGAATGTCGATGTCCAGGCCGCAAATCTTGCTGTTCTTTTGCGTGACACGGTCAAAGATCCGTCAAAACTCCAATACATCGACCTCCGGTTTGGCGATCATGTGTATTTCAAGTAAACCCCGTTAGAAGCTCACACAAAACATTTCCCACAGCAAGACCATTGGGCATTTTGCTTCTAACGGGGTAAAATACGGAGGCTATGAAATCCCTCCTGACCTACGACGACGCTCACATGTGGTCCGCAAAGGTCGGGGCCTCCGGAGCTTCTGCTTCCGATCTTGCTTCGATGGCAAAGGACCTCAAACGCGCGCATCAGAACCTTCAAAAACTCCAAAAAAACAAAAAGCAGGGATTTTTTGACGCCCCGTTTGATACAAGAACGGTTGCCCAAATCACAAAACAGGCTGCCGTGCTCAAAAAACGCGGGATCAAACATCTGTTTGTCGTCGGCATTGGAGGATCGGATCTTGGAGCCCGAACAATCTGGAAATCGCTCGGAGATCCGAAAAAAGGAATGTGGGTGTCCTTCTTAAGCAACCCGGATCCGGAACTGATGGCTCTCCACGCGGCGCCTGGAGATTGGTGGAAGCATACGGCCATGTGCATTGTTTCAAAATCCGGCACGACCCTCGAGACCTTGAGCATCTTTCTCACGCTCCGCGACAGCCTCATCCGGTCAGTGGGGGGAAAAAAACATAAGGATCATATCGTCGTTATTACGGAGACGGGAGATAATCCGCTTCATGAGATGGCCGTAAAAAACGGCTACGCCGTTCTTCCGCACCCGGAAAATATTAGTGGCCGATTTTCGGTCTTATCTGTGGTTGGACTTTTTCCGGCCGCCTGCGGCGGGGTGGATATAAAAAAACTCCTCTCCGGCGCCAAATGGCTCGAACAAGCCCGTCGTACGCAAGGGGCGAAGCATCTCGCGGCTAAATTTGCGGCGTTCCATTATCTCGCCCTTACCAAACGCAACCAGCCGATTCATGTCCTCATGCCCTATGCGGAATATCTCTATGAATTCGGTTTTTGGTTTCGACAACTCTGGGCCGAATCTCTGGGTAAGGATCGACAGGGGCCGACCCCCATCGCCGCACACGGACCGGCAGATCAACATTCACAGATCCAGTTGTACGCGGATGGTCCGAAGGATAAAATCGTGACCTTCCTTGTCGCAGATCATTTTCGTCGCTCCGCCAAGGTGCCAAAACTCTCCGATGTTCCAAAAAATCTCGCGTATCTCTCCGGGCTCGATTTTGCCGATGTCCTCCGCGCTGAGCAGCAGGGGACAGCCCATGGCCTCACGAAGGCGGGGCGACCAAACGGAACCCTCCATATTCCAGAGCTGTCGCCGGAATCGCTCGGAGCGTTATTTCAATTTTTCATGACAGCCACGGCATATCTCGCCGAACTTCTCAAAATTGACGCCTACGACCAACCCGGCGTTGAGGAAGGGAAGAGGGAAATCAAACGACTTCTCATAACCTCGTCGCCGTGATGTCTCCCCATTAAAATCCTTTCTTTCAAGTGTCGTAAAATATGTTAACGGTTCGCAAAGGCCTCGTGGGGGTGGGGATCGTCTATCTCGTGAATATCTTTATTGACGGACTTCATCTTTACAATTTCGGCTGGCCTGACCTTGTCATGCATATGGCCGGAGGGTTTGCGGTCGGCGTGCTCGGGGTCGCGATTCACCAATGGGCGGAAAAACGCTGGGGCGTGTTTAAACGCCCGTGGTGGTATCACGGGGTATCTCTCATCGGCTTTGTGGCCCTGATCGCGGTCTTTTGGGAGCTTCATGAATACGTTATCGACCAATGGATTCGCATTCCGCGGGGTCTTTCACTTACACAACCATCCATTGCAGATACCATGGAAGATCTCTTTTTGGGGCTTCTGGGCGGGGCAGCAGCCGTGCTCCTCTTCCGCAAGAGGCTCTAAGTGTCTTCTCATCAGATTTTACGATCACCAACGGTGTCGTAAAATCTGATGCTTATGTTAGAAGACGCTCAACTCGACAAACCTTATGGTTAAGCGTCTTCTAACATATATTGTCCGACGCTTGATTATTCAAAATAAACAATAAACAAAAATTTTCCTAATCTAGCCAGCCAGCAAGCGCTCCCCCATCTATGTTATAAACGCTGCCGGTTATATAGTCCGCCTCATCTGAACAGAGAAATGCCGCAAGCGCGGCTACATCTTGGGGGTGACCGTAACGAGATATAGGCAGAGATTCAATCCAAGAATTTTGCGGCGGTTTTTTTAACTGCTTCTCACTCAGAATCAGCGGCGTTGCAATAGCCCCGGGAGCGATTGCGTTAACTCTTATTCCGTACCTTCCATATTCCAGTGCCGCTACCTTTGTTGCCGCAATAACTGATGCTTTAGAAATGTCATAAGAAGTCCAGCCTTGTTCGGCTATCAAGCCAGCAAGAGATGCGATATTCAAGGGGAATATCTAACTTCTGCCACCAAATTCCGTTAGGAGCTTGTAGAGTCG
>CAZNKO010000037.1:0-576 GCA_964573855.1 uncultured Gammaproteobacteria bacterium
CTCTTTTTGTTTCATCGCGGCAGGTTTTTTCCGCTCATAGATCAGCGGATCGATGCATAGCCGCCAGGGACGCCATGTGGAGAATAGACGATTTGCCAGAGCTGGTTTTGGCGCGCACGGAAGGTCGCGGCTGAAGCGAGAAGATAGAAGCGCCACATGCGATGGAACCGCTCGGCCTTCGACTGGCTCAGGCCGACCCTGAGCTCTGTCGCCCTTCGAGGATCCTCAGGGCGACCCTGAGGTATCGAATGGGTCGAAGGGTCGTCATAGTGCGATTTCAATTCGTCCCAGTGACTCTTGAAGTTTTTGTGCCAGGCCATAAGAGTTTTTTCGTAGTCGGCCGAGAAATTGTGCCAGTCTTCCATCACAAAAAGCCCTTCCGCAGCTTTGGTGATCTGTGCCGCGGACGGCAGCATGGAGTCTGGGAAGATATATTTGTTGACCCAGGGATCGGTCGAACGGACGGATGTGTTGCCTCCGATCGTATGGAGGAGGAAGAGGCCGTCGTCTTTGAGGCAGCGTCGCGCCACCTCAAAATACGTCCGATAATTTTTATAACCCACGTGCTCGAACATC
>CAZNKO010000037.1:586-8231 GCA_964573855.1 uncultured Gammaproteobacteria bacterium
CGAACATCCCAAGCGAGATGATATGGTCGAATGATTCTCGGATCTCACGGTAATCCTGGAGTCGGAGTTCAACCGGGAGGCCGCGACAAAGTTCGGTACCGAGTTTTATTTGTTCCTTTGAAACCGTGATACCTGTGACACGTGCCTCGTATTTCTCGGCCGCGAATTTCGCAAAACTCCCCCAACCACAACCAATGTCGAGCACGTGCTGGCCCTTCTTTAACCCAATTTTTCGGCACACCAAATCAAGTTTTGCTTCTTGCGCCTCCTCAAGTGTCATCTCTTGCTCGTTCCCTGTCCTCTGTTCCTTGTTCCCTTTCCAATACCCGCAGGTGTACGTCATGCGCCGGTCGAGCATGGCCTGATACAAGTCATTCCCTTTGTCGTAGTGGGCTTGCGCGATGCGATAGGCCCGCATGCCTGCCTGCCGGTTCATGATTTGGGCAAGGATCGCGTCGCGGATCAGAGAAAAACTGGGCCGGAGTTTTTTGTGGACTTGATGATGAAAAATGCGCGTGAGGAGTTCATCGAGCGCCTCGCAATCCCACCATCCATCCATGTAGGCCTCGCCGAATCCAAGCGAGCCTTGGGAGAGAATGCGCGCGTAGAGGCGTTCGTCGTGAACGTGAATGTCCCACGGATTCGTCCCGTTGATCGTAATCCCCGTTCCTTCCAGCAGAAGTTCAATGCGTTTTTGGAGCGTGGCATTCGGCATACCCAGTACTACAACTTCGATAGAAACAGTGGAACCTGTTTCTGGAGTAAAAATTTATGGCTGTCGGGTTCTTTGTGTTGATGCATAGATATTCTGGAGACAACGGACGCTGGCAGAAACATCGAAGTTGTAGTGACTGGGCATAGATACCCCACTTTCGCATATCGAGACGGAGGAGTAAACTACGTTGCATATGATGGGATATTATTACAACATGATGGGCTTCGGCAGCGGCGTCGGAGGCATCACGATGATCCTTCTTTGGATCCTCCTCGTCCTTGCCATCATCGCACTCTGGAAGTACATCAACAAAAAGTAGAATGAAAATACTCGTCGATCGGCGAGTATTTTTGCAATTTTATGCCACGACGCCTGCCGCGGAACATCGTCATCGTCGCCTTGGTGGCGCTTGCCTCGGGGTTCGGGCAAGACCTGATTACGCCTATTTTGCCGGGATTTCTTGTGGCGCTCGGGGTGAGCCGGGCGGGTATTGGATTTATTGACGGCCTCCTCCAAGGACTGACCGCTGTTTTTCGTTTTGTCTCTGGAATTCTTTCGGATCGATTTCGTTCTCGCAAAGGCCTCGTGTTTTTTGGATATGCTATTTCGTCGGTGTCGCGTCCGCTGCTCGCCCTTGCCGGTTCTTTCGGATTTGTTGCAGCCCTTCGCGCGTTTGATGGAGTTGGAAAAGGGATGAAGGATGCACCTCGTGACGCGCTCGTCGCAGATTCTGCCGAAGCGGGAATACGCGGCCGCGCTTTTGGGTTTCATCGGCTCGTGGACACGGCCGGATCCGTGTTCGGCCCGCTGCTCGCCGGCGCCATTCTGCTCGCGCTCACTCCTTCCCTCGGGAGCTATCGTATTATTTTTGCGCTTGCCGCGATTCCAGGCGCGATCGCTCTTCTCCTGATCATTTTTGGCATTCGAGAACCAAAAGCGGAAGGGCGTTCACGAACGAGTCCTCGCAACAAGCTCCCGGCGGCCTTCTGGATCTTTACAGCCGGGACCGCCCTCGCGATGCTGACGCGCGTTAACGATTCGCTGTTTCTCGTCCGCGCCGGAGACGCTGGCATCCCGGCCGCGTGGATCCCGATCCTCTTCGGCGGCTTCACGCTGCTTTACGCTCTCCTGTCTTACCCCATCGGCATCTGGAGCGACCGAGTCGGGCGCCTCCCGCTTATCGCAACGGGCTGGATCGTGCTCGCCGTTGTTGAGGCTGGGTTCGCTTTGTCGCCCTCGATTGCATCGGCCCTGTCTCTGTTCGCCCTTTTTGGACTTTTTTACGCGCTGACCGAGGGATCTGGCCGCGCTATTATCGCCGATTTTGTGCCGTCGGAGGCGCGCGGCACGGCCTACGCTATCTTTCATTCCATCACCGGAGTTGCGGTGATCGTGGGCGGGTACGGGCTCGGGAAAATCTGGGATGCATTCACGCCCGCCGCCGCGTTCGGCATCGCCGCTCTCGGCTCTCTTTTCGGCGCGCTTCTTCTCTCTCGTGCCGGCCTCAAGGGGCGATTCACATCATAATTTTATGAATTACGACGAACAAGCGTTGGAACTCCACAAGCGTTTGAAAGGGAAAATCGGCCTCGAGGTCAAAACACCGATCCGGTCGCGGGAGGATCTTTCGGTCGCGTACACGCCCGGGGTCGCGGCTCCCTGCAAGGTGATTGCAAAAGACCCAGAAGCGGTGTGGGAGTATACAGCGCGGGGGAATTTAGTTGCAGTTGTAACAGACGGCAGCGCGGTCTTGGGGCTCGGGAATATCGGCGCCATGGCCGGCATGCCGGTCATGGAAGGGAAGGCGGTTCTATTCAAGGAGTTCGCGGGCATTGACGCGTTTCCGATTTGCCTTTCCACACAAGATACGGAAGAGATTATTCGCGCGGTCGCGGCGATCGCGCCCACCTTCGGCGGGATCAATTTGGAAGACATCGCGGCTCCGCGTTGTTTTGAGGTCGAGGCGCGCTTGAAGGAGATGTTGGACATTCCCGTGTTCCATGACGACCAGCACGGCACGGCGATTGTGGTGACGGCCGGCATTTTGAATGCCTGCAAGGTAACGGGCCGGAAGCTTTCGGAGGCAAAAATTGTCGTGAGCGGCGCGGGTGCCGCCGGAGTCGCCGTGACAGACCAGCTTCTGAACCGCGGGGTGAAGGACATTGTCGTCGTGGACAGCAAAGGGATGGTCGTTTCTTCCCGCACGGATTTGAATGTCTCAAAACAAGCGCTCGCCGCGAAGACGAATCCGGCTCGTCTATCCGGTTCTCTTGCGGAGGCCGTGCGCGGCCGCGACATTTTTATCGGCGTGTCCGCGCCCGGCATTTTGACGCCCGGCATGGTGAAGACGATGCGGCCGCATCCGATCATTTTTGCGCTTGCGAATCCCACCCCAGAAATCATGCCGGACCTTGCCAAACAGGCAGGCGCCGCGGTCGTCGCGACCGGCCGGAGCGATTTCCCGAATCAAGTGAACAACGTCCTCGCGTTTCCGGGGGTGTTTCGCGGCGCGCTCGACGTGCGCGCGAAAGCGATCACGGAAGAAATGAAACGCGCCGCGGCCGAGGCGCTTGCGGCCTATGTCACCCAACCTTCCGCCGAGAACATCATCCCAGACGCGCTCGACAAAAACGTGGCTCAAGTCGTTGCGGCAGCCGTTCGGGAGGCGCACGTTGCGTAAGAAAAAATTTTGTGTACAATGCGCCCCACGGAGGGGCGTCGTTCAATGGTAGGACACCGGTCTCCAAAACCGGTAACGTGGGTTCGATTCCCCCCGCCCCTGCCACAAAAAATTCTGCTCGCACAAGTAGGATTTTTTGTTTGAGCGAGAATGGACAGAATTGAAAAGAGATGGGAAAATGATCGCGATGTTTGTGAGGAGGATCTGCAAGCGCTTTGTTCGTTTCTGCCGCCATCGGCCTCCCGGCCTGATTCGCGTGATTATGTATCGCGCGGCGTGGGCGTTGATCCAACTCGTTTTTGCGGCCCTCCTGTTCGGTTGGCTCGCGCTTCGACAATACACGCTTTTTCTTGTGCCAGAACCGCCGATATCCATCGAGACTCTCGTGTTCTTTGCATGGCTCCTTGTCGTGTTCGGAATTTTGAATGTCGTTATCTGTCTCGGGATGTGGTCGCGTTCCTGGACCATCAGGCGCATTTTCGTCGCAGTTCTCCTTGTCGTTGCGGCATTCGACATTGTCCAGATGATCGTCGATTTTTCTTATCTCGCTCTCCTCATCTTCGTGATCGACATGATCATTCTGTATTATTTTTTGATTGTCCTGCCAAAATATTTGCGCCGCCAAAAAACTGCCTGACGGCGGGAGATCCTTCACTTCGTTCAGGATGACAAAAGCCCCGTTCTGGGGCTTTGTCATTTTGTCTCTTTGTGCGGCGTGTGCTTGCGGCACCACTTGCAGTACTTGGAGAGCTCGAGGCGCTCTTTGAGCGTCTTTTTGTTTTTGGTGCTGTGATAGCCGATCTCTTTGCACTCCGTGCATTCGAATTTTATCAGGGTGTCTTGGGACATAAAAAAAGATAGGGAACAGGGAACGGGGGAACAGGGGGAGGATAGGCGGGTGGGAGATTTTTGTCAATGGAGCCGAAAGTGGGACTCGAACCCACGACCTACGGTTTACAAAACCGTTGCTCTACCAACTGAGCTATTTCGGCAATTTTTGCCCCACTCCGATCTCGCTTCGCGAGAGCTTCGTTAGGGGCATCCCACATCGCCATTTGATCCGTTCATCCCTAACGGAGCCCGAAGGGCGAAGTGGGATGGTGGGCGGGGGAGGATTCGAACCTCCGAAGCCGTGAGGCAACAGATTTACAGTCTGTCCCGTTTGACCACTTCGGTACCCGCCCGTGATTGTCATTTCTCAACTGGAGCCGTCGACCAGGATTGTCAGCCAAAGGCTGATCCGCCTCCGGCGGAAACTGGTTCAGCGTGGAGCCGTCGCGGGGGATCGAACCCCGGACCTCGTCCTTACCATGGACGCGCTCTACCAACTGAGCTACGACGGCGCAAGAAGAATCGTACAATGTGGCGGAATCATAGCAGAGATTTCGCCTTTTGGGAAGGGGTCGATGTGCTATACTAACAGCAAGATCGAAGATATGAAAGAGGATTTAGGCTCGAAACACTGCGTTCCGTGCGAGGGTGGCGTTTCCCCGCTCTCCGAGGGCGAAATTCGGGCATATCAGCTGCAACTCGAGACGCCGTGGGAGGTTGTGGAAGGGAAAAAGATTCGTCGGCAATTTTCTTTTAAGGATTTCGAAGCGGCGATGAAGTTCGTGAATAAAGTGGCGGATCTTGCGGAGGCCGAGGGACATCATCCCGATTTCCTTATTCATTACAATAAAGTTACCCTCGAGCTTTGGACGCACGCGATCGGCGGGCTATCCGAGAATGATTTTATCCTCGCTCGGAAGATCGAAACGCTATGAAGAAACTCGCCTGCCATGATTTTCTGAAGGACGCCTACGATGGCGCGGGTTGCGATAAAACATTTGAAGCGGACACGGAGGAAAACGTGATTGACCTCGCGATCGCGCACGCGCGAGACCACCACCATGACACCTTTTACGATGCGGCGGAGGTTGTTTTTGAGAAACGCATGCGCGACAAAGGCCGGTTCAAATCCGTATGATCTTGAATCGCACGATTCGATTGCTCATTTTTTCCGATATTTTTCTCGGGACTGGCTATGGATTGGTCGAGCCGATTCTCGCCATTTTCATCAAGGAAGACGTCGTGGGCGGCACCATTGTCGCGGCCGGACTCGCGAGCGCCATTTTTCTCGTCTTCAAATCCGTCCTTCAAATCCCCTTTGCGCGCTATGTGGATGCGACCGACCATCGGGTGCGCTGGGTTATTGTCGGCGGCGGCATCGTGGCGATGGTTCCATTTCTCTATCTTTTTGTGTCGCACATTTGGATGATCTACGGCATTCAAGCGATCCGCGGCATTGGTAGCGCGCTTCTCTATCCGGCTTGGCTTGGGCTCTGGAGCACGCATCTTGACAAGCATCAAGAAGGATTTGAATGGAGCGTGTATTCGACTGCTGTGAGTTTAGGTGCGGCGGTTACCGCAACCGCGGGCGCCGCCATCGCGGACACGTTCGGATTTCAGCCGGTCTTTCTCATGGCCGGGGCCATGACGGTCGTGAGCTGGCTCATTTTGTTCCTCCTGCAGACGAAAAACGGGAAGAAGCATTTCGTCAAAACAATCGTGCATCACCAGCGCGAGAAGCAGGTCGCGGTCATCCCAAAATAAATTTGACAAAAATGAAAAAATAGGAGTAGGGTACAGACCGTGACGGCAAAAATGGTCGGTTATCCACAACTGATATTCTAGAAATATTATTCGGCTCAACAGAGCTGATTTTTTTTATGGTCGAAACTTTTAGAGTCATCAAAATTATGCTAAAATAGGCTTACAAATTAACAAAATGAATTTGATCGCGGGATTTTTAAAATTGATCCGGCGAAAGTTCGTTTCCACCATCCTGGCACTGATAGGGGGAGGATTGGTGTTGTTTCCGTTTCTGCCCGCACAGGCGGTAACCGGTGTTCCGGAAATTTTGCATCATCAGGGACGGCTCTTGAATAGCAGCGGCAGTTTGCTTGGGGGATCCGGAACGAATTACTGTTTTCGATTCTCCATTTGGGACGTGTCGACTGGTGGGACCGCAAGTCCGAACCAATTATGGCCGACCGGAGCTGCGACACCGAATACCATGACGGTAAGTGTGAAGAGCGGCGTCTACAACGTTGGGGTTGGTGATACATCTGTTGCGGGTGAAGGCAACACACTCGATTTCAATTTCCACGCGAACGATACGGTGTATCTCGATGTGAAGGTGGCAACACTTGTTGGGGCAACCTGTGCTGCCGGGGACGGCGCAGAAGTTTTCGAAACACTAGACCCGCGTCAGCGCGTCACGTCTTCCGGATATGCCATCAATGCGGACACGGTCGACAGTTTCCATGCGGCACAGTCGGCGACAGGAGATCAAATTCCTGCACTGACGTCCGGCAATCTTGTCTTGGGCGCCACGAATCCGCAGATCAATGTTACGGGATCGAACACGCTCACGTTCCAGAGCGGGGTGACGGGGAATATTCAATTTTATTCATCTTCAAATACCATCACATCGTCCGGAGCACTCACCCTTGCCGCCGGAACAAGTATTGGCGCCAGTCAGTCCTATTCCGGTGCGGGGGCCGTTACTCTTGCTTCTGGGGCGGACGGAAACGTGACGATCAGTCCAAATGGAAGCGGTGACATTCTGTTTTCGTTGGATGATGGCACCAATATTCAAACAACTGCGACGATCACGGGAACGACGGCACTTGATCTCGAGACGCTCACCCTCACGAACCAAACGACTTCAGGGACGCAACGTGGACTCGTTCTCACAAACGCGGACGATGCGGCCAATGCGACGACCGAGGCCCTGATTCTTCTTGATAATGCCGAAACGACCGCGAACCTCCTCACCGATTACATCCTCATCACCAAAGCTTCCACCGGTCCTGACACTACCACCGACGCCATCGATGTCTCGGATCCGGACCTTGGAGTAGCACTCCGGGTCGACGCCAATTCCATTATCGGGACGACCGGTATTATTGATTACACCGGCTTTGATGTGGATGCCTCAGGCAACCTCGATGCGTTGGGAACCCTCACCGCGGGTTCTTCCAATATTGCCGTGACAGACTCCACGGGCCATGTTCAACATGATTCCATTGTCGACTGTGCCGACACCCAGATCCTCAAATGGGCCGCCGGAGGAGGAGAATGGGGGTGTGCTGCTGACGCAACAGGGGGAACTGCTGCCTTGGATACGTTGACGGCGGCCACCACGGACGATGCCGCCATCCTTTCTGGTGACTTCACCATCATCTGGGAATGGGCTTTGACCT
>CAZNKO010000038.1:0-7980 GCA_964573855.1 uncultured Gammaproteobacteria bacterium
CGGTGGATGGTGGAAAACGCTTCGCGGACGGAGAGCGGTCGAGCGGGAGCGGAGCGGCCGCGACACCCAAGCAAGCTTCAACGCGCTCGCGGACCGTCTCCTGCAGGAGATCGATGATCTCGCGCTTCTCGGACCTTTGAAAGCGCGCGTTCGCACGGTGGTCGAACTCGAACTTCCGCGGCTCTTGGAGCGACGAAGGCTCCTCCTTGAGGAAATTCCTCGCGTCGAGGCTCTCCTCTCCGAGGTCAAGGGCACCGAGAACGAGAAGACCAAGGAGGCGGAACGGACGCGGGAGATCCTCCAAAGGATGGGTGGCGAGCTGCAGAAAGTAGAGACCACCCTGGGTGATCTGCGGCGCTCGCTCCACTTCGTCCCGGCAGTCGTGAGCGAAACCAAGCTCGGCCTCCTCACCGCCGATTCCACTTCGAAGAAGGCCATCGAGGACCTGAATCGTGTTGTGGAGGCGATCCACGAGAGCGTCGAGGTGGAGATGCTGCCCGCGCTCCCCGACGGCGCAAACGCGCCGCCCGAGGAGAGCACGGAGGCGACTCCTCCGCCTGGGGCAAGAGCAAAAACCCGCACTTCCTGACGGGAGCGCGGATGTACGACAACGGCCGGTTGATCTCACACAGAGGTCGCCGGCCGATTTTTTTATTCTTTCAGCTTCCCCTGTTTCTTCTCAATCGCGTAGTCAATGACTTTCTTGATGCCCTCGACGAGGACGGTGACGGCGCCGGTTGCGTGTTCAAATTTGGATTTGATGGCCGTAAGCGCGGCTTCGATTTTCGAAATCTTTTCGCGGGCGACGGTCATGGTTTCGTTCACATTCCGGAGGATCGAGGTGACTTGCCAGATGAGCCAAAACACCGCGGCTGTGAACCACAAAACGCAGAACGCGAGCACGATGAAGAGAATGTCGAGCGGGCTGAACATAATGTCACAGGTGTCAGGTTTTAGGTGATAGGTGATATAACCTTTTTACGAACGCACTATACCATGAAAATCCTTCTTGAGCACGTCCCGAAGCTTCTCCATTTCCTTTTCCACCTCTTCGGCGGAGAGCGTCCGGTCGTCCGCGCGGAACACGAGATGCGTCGCAAGCGATTTCTGCCCTTCCGGAACCCCTTTGCCGCGGTAAATGTCGAAAAGCTCGACCGTGCGGAGGAGGTGGCTCGTAGCTCGTAGCTCGTGCTCGAGTTTTGCGTAGACGGCACGCTCATCCACCACGACCGCGAGGTCGCGCTTCACCTCCGGGTAGAGCGGAATGGGATGATAGGTTTGCCGTGTCGTTGCGTGACGAGCGAGCTCTTCAAAATTCAGTTCCACGAGCACGACGGCCGTATCCACTCCGAACGCGTTTGCGACCGATGCCCCGACCTGTCCCACCATTCCCACCGGCTCATGCTCTCCAATCCACACGAGGGCCGAACGCGACGGGTGCCAGCGGTCGCCATTTAATCCTGTTTCAAGGCGGAACGAATGAATCCCCATCTCTCGAAGCAGACGCTCAAGAAATCCTTTTGCCTGCCGGAAGGCCGCGTAGCCATCGGGTCCATACACCGCGATCAAAAGATGGAGTTTCTGTTCCGGAAGATCTTGTTTCTTCGCAAGATATACGGGAGCAAGCTCAAAAAGCGCTCCGGACGCTTGGCGTTTCTGATTCGCCTCGATCGTGGTCAGCATGGTTGGCACGAGCGACGGACGCATGTATTCCTGGTCGGATGACAGCGGATTCGCAAGCTTCACGGTTTCTTCCGGAGAAATTCCATAACGCGAAAGTTGCGGCGCGGAAACAAAACTATAATTGTAGGACTCCGTGATACCCGCGCCGCGGAGCGCTTCTTTCGCCCGGCGCTCCCACGTAAGGAGCGGATCCTGCGGCTCTGGAGCGGCGGTAAGCGGCGGGAGCATAGACGGAATATTCGCATACCCATACAGCCGCGCCACCTCCTCCACAAAATCACGGCTGTTTTCAATATCATGGTCGCGCCAATAGGGAACCTCGACATTGTACATGTGGCTCCCACCCCCCTTTGTCCCCCCTCGGGCAGGGGGGAAAGCGCTTCTCCCCCTTTTCAAGGGGGAGCTAGAGGGGGTTACCGTAAGCTTGAAACCCAAACGCTTGAGCATTGCGATCATCTCTTTTTCGGAAATATCTGCGCCGATTAATGTCTGCGCTTCCGCAGGATCAAACGAGAACGATAACGGTTTGTATGCCTTCGCTTGTTTGCTCGCAACGGCTGAAGCGACGCGACCGCCCGCGACTTCCAAAATGAGCTCCACGGCCCGCGCAAGAGCCGGACCCGTCGCCTCGGTCGAAAGGCCTTTTTCGAACATCATTGAGGAATCAGAGAGAAGGTTCAGCGCGCGCGACGTGCGGCGGACCGACACGGGGTTGAAGGTTGCGGACTCGATCACGATCCGTTTCGTTTCTCCGCTTGTGCCCGTCTCCTCCCCGCCCATCACTCCCGCGATCGCGACCGGACGTGCCGCATCCGCGATCACGAGCATTTTATCAAGCAGTTTGTACGTCTTCCCGTCGAGGGCCTGGATCGTCTCCCCGCTTTTCGCGCGACGAACGATAATCTGTGGCGCCCCCTGCCCTGAGCTTGTCGAAGGGTCGAGTTTGTCCGCGTCAAACGCATGGAGCGGCTGGCCAAGTTCGTGCAGAACGTAATTCGTCACGTCCACGACATTGTTGATCGGCCGGTGCCCGGCGAGCAAAAGCTCTTTCTGAAGCCACCAGGGGGATGGACCGACCTTCACGCCCTCAATCAGGACCGCGTCGTATTTTAAGCAAAGGTCCGAGTCCTTCACAGTTACACGAAGGTTCGCAGGGCCGGAGGTTCGCAGGGCCGCAGGGGCCTTGGCGGGCTTCCACCGGAGCGCCGCGCCTGTCACAGCCCCAGCCTCGCGCGCTTGTCCCACGATACTCATGCAATCTGGCCGGTTGGTCGTGACCTCAATTTCAAAAATAACGTCATTGAGATCCAGGGCGTCCGCAAGTGGTGTTCCCGGTTTTGCATTCGTGAATTGGGTGATGTCCCAAATTTCGCGCTCCTCCCCCTGCAGTTTGTCAAAACCCAACTCCACGGGAGAACAAACCATTCCGTGGCTTTTGACGCCGCGGATTTCGGCTGGCTTCAATTCCACCCACTCATGCTCCCCGTGCCAGCGCACGCGCGAGCCCGGGAGGGCGAGCGCCACCCTCTGCCCTTCCGCGAGATTCGTGCCCCCGCACACGACCTCAACGCTCCCACCCCCTCTCCCGCCTCCGGACGGGACCCCGCCAACGGCGGTGGCAGCTCCCCTCCCGCCTTTGGACGGGATCCCGCCAACGGCGGTGACTCGGGCAGGGGGAGAGGCGCCAATGTCCACTTCGGCGAGCCGGAGTTTATTCGCATTCGGGTGCGGTTTGATTTCTTTGACGATCCCGACGACGATTTTTTCAAACCGTTCCCGCAAATCATCCACGCGTTCCACGCTATTCCCAGCGGCCGTGGTGCGACGCGCAAACTCAGCCGGTGTGAGATCGGTCTTCACGTATTTCTTGATCCAGTTGTAACTTGCAAGAATGTTCATACGGAAAAAATCCGAAATCCGAAATCCGAAATCCGAAAAAATTCTAAATACGAAATCCAAAATTTTGAATTTAAAATTTTGTATTTTTTCGAATTTTCCTCATTTCGTGCTTCGAATTTCATATTCCTAACGCATCTGAACAAGATAAATGGCAAGAACCGCGAGAGCGATTCCGAGAAGGTTCCAGGCGTTCAAGGATTCTTTCAGAAACACAGCGCCGAGAACGGCAGAAAGAACGATTGCCGAGACGCCCAAAATCGGGATCGCGCGTGAAAGCTCCAAACGTGTGAGGACGTAGAGCAAGAGGAAAAAACCCGCCGCGGGAAGAAGCAGGCCCACGACGTATGTCGGATCCTTGAGGAGGGCGAGGGTAAAGGGTTTCCCTGCCGAAGCAAACCGCTTCAGCATGTCACCGACGCTGAAGATGAGTTGGGCGCCGATCGTAAGGAGGATGGGGGTCATATCAGAACTGTTCAGCGAACCGGAGGTCATTCCGATAGAGCGTCCGAATGTCATCGAGCTTCATCCCCTCCTTCATCATGAGCGTCCGTTCCACCCCCCAGCCGAATGCAAACCCTGTGTGCTTCTTCGGATCCAATCCGCCGGCCTTCAAAACATTCGGATGCACCATTCCAGCGCCGCCGAGCTCGAGCCAGCCGGATTTGCACAGACGGCAGACGCCATCCTCTTTCCCGAGGCACACGTCGCAGCTCACATCCACTTCCAAACTCGGCTCCGTGAACCGAAAATGATGCGGCCGAAGTCGAATCCGTCGCTGAGGCCCAAAATAATTTTGTACAAAATAATCCAAAACACCCTTCAAGTGCGCGATCGTTACCCCTTCCCCAATCAAAAGCCCCTCAAACTGATGGAACATGGGCACGTGCGACACGTCTGACTGCCGACGGTAATTCCGGTTGATGTTGATCATGCGGATCGGGAGTTTCCCCTTCTCCATTTCTCGCACCTGTGAATTCGAGGTGTGCGGGGTTAAAACAATTTTCCCTTTTTTGCCGCTCCCAGCCTGCGCCTTTGTGTCCGCAATAAAAAACGTCTCCCAATCATCACGCGCTGGGTGCTCGGGTGGCATGTTCAAGGACTCAAACGCATACCAGTCCCAATCGATCTCGGGCGCGCGCACGCGCGTGAAGCCGATGCGTTCAAACAGGCCCGTGATCTCGGCAATCGCGGTCGAAACCGGATGCAGATGCCCGAGGTACGGAGCCACCCCTGGCTCGCTCACGTCAATCCATTCTTTGGTTTCCGAGGTCGCAAGCTCACGCACGGACAAGGCGTGCTTCCGCTTCATAAACGCGGCCTCCATCGCATCCTTTGCCTCGTTTGCAATCTGCCCCACCACCTTGCGCTCCTTCTCTGTGAGACGTCCGAGCTCCTTCATGAGTCCAGCGAGCCGGCCCTTCCGGCCCAGCATCTCAACCCGAAGCGTCTCAAGCCCGGCCAAGTCCGCGATGTCCTTCAGCATCCGCTCGGCGTCCTGGCGCAATTTTTCAAATTGATCCTTCATACTCCAACCCAAGACTTAATAGTCCCAATGATCTGGCCTCCAAATCGTACCACATCGCGATACGTCACGATGAGGACCAGGATCATAAGAAGGATAAACCCGATATTATGCGCCAAGGTTTCCCTGTGAACGTTGACGGCGCGGCGGCGCAGTTTTTCGATCAAGACAAACAAGACGCGTCCGCCGTCGAGGGCCGGGAACGGCAGGATATTGATGATCGCGAGGTTGATGGAGAGGAGGGCTGTGAATTGCAGAAGATGGACGAACCCGAGCGCGGCCGCCTGGCTTGTCATGACCGCAATCCCGACCGGGCCCGAGAGATCGCCCGTGACTCGGCCGGTTGTCACGAGCTCGCGCAGGAGGCCGCCGAACGCAAACAAAATGTCGCGCGTGGTGAGGGCTGTCACCGCAACTCCCTGTGAGACGGCAAGATGCAGGGGGTAGGAAACAAGCGCAGTCGTCACAAGCCGGATTCCGACGGCTTTGGTCTGCACCTCGGGCAATTCTTCTGCCACGAGCTCCACTTGATAGGTCTCTTGATTTTCACGACGAAAAACGAGTGTCACTCCTTTGGCACTCCGCTCCGTGATGAATGTCCGAGCGAGCTCTGCATCTTCAAATGCCTGCCCCTCGACAGAGACGAGTTCATCTCCGGTCGTGATCCCCGCGCGGGCCGCCGGACTTTCCGGAAGCACGGTGAGAATCCGGACGGCGGGCTCACGCACGCGCGCGGAGGCGGGAAGCGGCCCATCCACAATGCTCGGAGAGCCGACCATGAACGTGGCCGAAAGCAACACGGCGGCGAGGAGCCAGTTCATAGCCACCCCGGCGACGAGCACGAAAAGACGCCGCCAGGCGGGTTTCCCTGCGAAACTTTCCGGGTCCTGCCGATCCTCTCCGGATTCGCCCTTGATCTTCACGAATCCGCCAAGCGGAATCCAATTGATGGAGTAGATGGTGCCGCCGCGTTTCACGCCCCACAGCCGCGGCGGAAACCCGAACCCAAATTCCTCCACCTTCATCCCCATTTTCCGCGCCACCAAAAAATGCCCAAGCTCGTGCATGAACACGAGGAGCGACAGGACAACAACAAAGAGAATAATCGTCAGCATGCGTGTGTATGGTACGTCTCCCAAGGCCGAAAATCAACGGATCAGTCGGCGCGAGATTGAATGAATTTCGAGATTTCCTTGAGTTTCTCTTCCATTCGTTTCCGGCTCTTGGCCTCGAGATTCAACCGGATCAAAGGCTCGGTGTTGGATTTGCGCACATTGAACCACCAATCTTTGAATTCGATACGGAGGCCATCAAGTTTGTTCACGGCCACGGCCTTCGACGTATAGGTTTTTTCGAGTGCCGCCAGCACCTCGTCTTTCTTTTTCACTTCAAAATTGATTTCTCCGGACGTCGCGTATTTCCGGAACGGTTTCAAAAGTTCGGAGAACGATTTCCCGGATTCTGCCAAAAGTTTCAGAACGAGAAGAAGCGTGAAATCCGTGGACTCCATGCCGCCGAATTCCGGATAGAAATAATGGCAGGATACTTCCCCGCCGATCGCGGCGCCCTCCTTCTGCACTCGTTCAATGATGTGCGAGCGACCCACTTTTTCAAACGCACTCTTGCCGCCCGCCTTTGCGATCGCATCGCGCACGGCCCAGCTCGCGTTCGGACTCCACACAACGGCCTTGCCCTTGTGCACCTTCAGCCGTTCTGGAGCAAGAAGGGCGAGCAGATGATCTCCGTTCACAAATTGTCCTTTCTCATCCACGAATCCAATGCGGTCCGCATCGCCATCGAGCGCCACCCCAAGGTCCGCCTGCTGGTGGAGGACCTCCCCCTGAAGATCCTCGAGCGTTTCGAGCTTGATGGGATTCGGCTCGTGATGCGGAAAGGTGCCATCCGGTTCGAAATAAAGTTTTGTGAGCTCGCAATCCAATCGTTCAAAAAGGTTTGGCAAAATAATCCCCCCCATCCCGTTGCCAGCGTCCACCACGACCCGCTTGCCTTTGAGCGACGGCATCTTGGCGAGCGCAAAAACACGCTCAAGATACTCCGGCATGACGTTAAAGGTCTGAACCTTCCCCCGCTTTGTCGCGGGTTCGAAGGAATTCGCGAGTACGACTGGCTTCAACTCCTCCCCGCTGATCAAGAGCGCGTTCCCCCGCGCCATTTTGAACCCATTGTACTCGGCCGGATTGTGGGAAGCGGTCACCATGACGCCGGCTTCATGGGCGTCGTAACCAAAAACAGTAAAATTGACCCATGAAGATTCTCTGGAAATGCTTTTATGGCCTAACGCCACGCGCGCCAGCAGTAGTCATTCGAACCGCGTACTCTTCGCAAAGCTCCAGAAAAGCATGCCTGCTCCAGTTCCTAGCTGTACTTGGATAGGATCTTCCGGTGCAAGCGCTGAAGGCGAAGTGCACAGTTTCACGAACGGGTAGCACTTGCCTGGCAACTGGTCCTCGTAACAACTCCAAGCCCCATTTGGACGAACCTCTGGTTCCACTGGAGTTTCAAGAACTCCCCTCTTCATTTCCTCTGAAAAGTTGAAGGCCTTCGTCCCCCATCTTGGGGATCACTTTGAGGAGAAGCTTGTTGGCCGACTCCAGTCAGACAGGATCATGATCCCACCATCCATAGACTTCGCCAGAATCCGACCCGAGAATGATCCAACGATTCTCGATGATGCGCAGAGTCGAGAGAGAACTCTTCTGACCTGATTGGTCACGAGGGTGCCTCGCTGGCGAGTTTGTTCGGAAGTTCGTCTCTAGTCGGTAGTCGTTGTCACTAGTTCATGGATCAGACGTCTTCCATCGAAGTAGAAGGATTTCATCTCGTTCTTTGGGATCGAGTAGATCAGGTATGAGAGC
>CAZNKO010000039.1:0-7828 GCA_964573855.1 uncultured Gammaproteobacteria bacterium
GGTCGGGACCGATGTTATCCCTGGCACAGATCTCGTTGGAAACGAGATGGAGGCGGATACCTCCTCGCTCACGGTGGCTGTTTCCCAACCGCCGACGCGCGCGACCTTCGTGAAAGGCGCGCAGGGCGTTGACATGTTGGGCTTGAGCTGGGCCGCCGGCACGTCTTCCTCGGCCAAGCTCTCGGCCCTTACCTTGAGCGGTTCGGGTGATGATGCGACCGTGACCACCTGGTCACGCGATGTGGATCCGCGGACCTACATCACCTCCTGTTCGCTCTATGATGGGACAACGGGCGGCTTGATTGACGGTCCGGAATCCTTCGGCGCGGACGCCGCAGAGATTGCCACAGGAACAGACCACAACATTGTGTTTAGCGGCTTCAGCTGGACCATTCCGGCTGGCCAGACGTACAAGATGATCGTGGACTGTAACTTAGCAAATGTCGCTCCGACGAGTTCGAACAGCGACGCGTTCATGGTGGAATTGAACCACACGAACGACGTGACGGCTGTGGATAGCGATGGCGACTCCATCGTTGCAAACGGCACGGCCGGCGCCATCGACATCAACGGGATCGCGTCCGCCGGCGATGCCTCGTCCGACATTTATCAGACGCTGGCTTCGGCTGGCACGCTGACCGCGGCCGTGGACGGCGATACGCCGAAAGCCACGCTTGTGCTCGGCCAGAGCACCAGTGTGGAAGTTTCGCGGTTCAAGATCACGGCGGCAACCGAGTCCTTCCTTGTCCGGAAACTCACGGTCCAAAATGCCAGCGCTGTATTGGTTCCGGGAGTCACTTCCGTCGCTCTTGAATACAAGGATCAGGCAGGTGCGACGAGGACCAAGTCGGGCATCCTCGACAGCAGCGCCAAGATCACGTATGAACTTGGCACAGGCGAGGAGCTCTACGTCGCGAAAGACGAATCGCCGAAATTCTCGGTGAAGGTAAACACCGGGGATGTCACAACGGATAACACGGCTTCCGGGGACGTCATCAACCTGGATTGGGTGGTGGACACCACGAATGACGACGAGTTTGAAGCCGTGGGTGTCTCCTCCGGCACCACGCTCGACGATGATGACGTGGCAGGATCCACCGGTTCCAATGCGCATGAACAGCGCAAGACGAAACCGACGATCAGCTTGGCTTCCGGCAGCCCGTCGGGCGCCGGGGTTCCGGGCCTCGCAGAAGTGTTCCGGTTCTCGATCAGCGCCGATTCCCGCGGGTACGTGACCTGGAGCGAAATGATGTTCGCCTTCAACACCACGGACAACAACGGGGCAGGCACAACGAACGGCGACTGGAACGAGTGCGACGGCGCTGACGGCGTCGGCGGCGGCGCGCAAACTCTCTCGTTCGAGGATGACGACTTCGACCTCTTTGACGCGTCGGATTTGTCCACGAACCTGATTAACAACGCCGCGAAAATTAAGCTCCTCGAGTCCGACGGGACCACGTGTGAGGACACAGAAAAGATCACACACGTCCTGATCGATCTCGAAGGAGGCACTACTACGGTTCAAGAAGTGGGCGCTGGGGCAACCAAGACCTACATCTTGAAGATCGATACCACGAATGCCTCGGCCTCAAGTGATGATTCTCTCCGTGTTGACATCACGGACGAGTCAATCACGAGCGGCGCCGATCCGAACGACCTCTCGTTCGAGTGGGACGATTCCAACGTGACGAACACGGATGCGTTGGACATCGACGGCGACAACGTCAAGAATCTGCCGGTCAACGGCGGCACGATCGTGTACTAAGTGCTGAAATCCTTTGCTCTGCAGGGCGGGGATCAGCATGACAACCATTCTTCATCAGTCCACAAGCTGCACCTCGACACTTCGGTCAACGGGAGCTACCCCAAGACCTTGGTCGAACCGCGGCGGGGATCATGAGGAAATCAAGAACCCCCTCATTCCGAGGGGGTTTTGATTTGTCGCTAGTGCTGTGATAATCTGCTTTTTGTTATGAAAAAGTGGGCAAAACAACGGACGATCCTTATGGTCGCGGCTGTTTTTGTGCTGCTCTTGGTTGGGTTTTTCGCGTGGCGGCAGACCGCGGCATGGAAGGAGAGCGGCGAGGCACAGACGAACTCTTTTTTGGAGCGGGTGGATCGCGGGATGAAGGAGGAGGATCGGGCGATGTTTGAAGGGCAAATTCAAAAGTTGCAGGCCGAACTTCAAGAGAAGCAGGGAAAGGGAGAGCGCGACGTGAACCTGCTTCTGCGCCTCGGGAACGCGTATTACACGATCGGTGAACTCGCGGAATCGGCGAAATATTATCGCGACATTCTTTCTACGAACCCGAACGATGCGCCAGCGCTCGAGAACCTGGGCCAGACCCAGCTCGAGATGACGGATTATGCCGGGGCCGAGGCAAGCTGGCGCCGCGCGCTCCAGTCTTCGCCGTACGAATTGACCTATGTGCGGCTGGTGGATCTCATCAATGAACGGATCCCCGAACATCGGCCGCAGGTGAAGGAGATCCTCGAGCACGGGATTGTCAATCTCGGCCAGACGTACTCTTTCATGATTCGTCTTGGGGATTGGTACGCCCTACAGAATGACTTCGAGCGAGCCGTCTCGCATTATGAAGTTGCGGTCCAACTCAATCCCGAGAGCCTGGATGCGAAAAAGCAGCTGGAAGCGTATCGCGTGCAGTTGTGGAAACAACGTGCGGAAAACCTCTTACCTTAGCTCATTTTTATGCCAGAAAACGCCGGCCGGCATGTGAATCAATGAACCCCAGCGCCTGTGGATATGTTTTTCTTGCATCTGTTGTATAATTTAGCCAATAATCTTTAGCCAATTTATTCATTTTGTTTGACTATGATGAAAACGTCATTTGGCAAAGGAAAAACGTTCCGTGCTTTGGCCGTGAGCACATTGGCGTTTTTCGCTCTTGCTCTTGTCGCGAGCGCGGCGACAACCATCAGCGCTAACATTGTCACGGACGGAAATTTAACCGTGAACGGCAACAGCATCGTCGGCGACGCGGCGCTCGACACGGTCACCGTGAACGGCGTCCTTCAGGGCGCTTCCCCCCTCGTGTTCGAGGGCTTGACCGCGAACGATTTTGAAATGACGTTCGCCGTTCCGGACGTCACGGCGGATGCCACGATTACGTTCCCGTCCGCGACGAGCACCTTGGCAACGCTTGCCGGAACGGAAACATTCACGAACAAGACGCTGACAGCCCCGACGATCAACACCGGCGTCTTGAGCGGCGGCACGATCGACAACATGGTGATCGGAGGCACGACAGCCGTGGCCGGGACGTTTACGGCCTTGACGACGACGGGCGACAATACGCTTGGGAACGCGGTTACGGACGATCTCACGATCACGGCCGCCATTCTCGGCGCGTCACCGCTCGTCCTGGATGGACTCACAGACGACACATTCGAAGCGACGATCGCCCTTGGCGCGGATCCTACCGCCGACATCACAATCACGCTTCCGTCCGTGACGAGCACCTTGGCAACGCTCGGCGGCACGGAAACGCTCACGGGCAAGACGCTGTCAGCCCCGACTATCAACACCATGGCGGCGGAAGGCGGCACGATCAATAACGCCGTTATCGGCGGTTCCACGGCCGCGGCAGGGACATTCACGACCTTGTCCGTTACCGCGAATGGGACGCTCGGCGATTCCGCCTCGCTCGACAGCCAGACAATGAACGGCGACGTCACCATAAACTTCGGAGACAACGAGTTAAACCAGCTGGACATTCAGCAGGGCACGGACAACTACATCAACATCAACACGACAAACGCCGCGGAAAATATCTCGTTCGGAAACGCGGCGACGAACCCAACCTATTCTTTCCTAGGAACCAGCGCCGTTACGATTGCGGGGTCTGCGGATGGAACGAACGCCTTGGTGCTAACCCTCGGCGATATCGAAGTGACAAACGGTGACCTTGATGTGGTAGCTGGTGATTTCAACGTCACTCTGGACGCGGCTGATGAAGTAGATTTGACGAAGACCGCAGCCGCAGCCGCCACCGAGGAAGGATTGGATATCACTTTCACATCTGGAGCCGGCGACGGCCTCGACGTCTACAGCGCGCTCCGGGTCGCCGCGACCTCCGCGAACCATGCCGCGAGCTCCGACAAGGTGTATGGGCTTAACATCGCGAACCTCGCGTCCGCCGACGCCGAGGGCGATGAAGTGGCGCTCTTCGTCGGCACAGGTTGGGACAATATCATTGATTCCTCTGGTTTCGACGTCGTGAACACCACAGGCGCCACCACCATCACGGGCTCGGTCGAAGGCACCGCGGCCCTCACCCTGACGGCCGGCGACATCGTACTCACGAGCGGCGACCTCGTCATGACAGGCGAACAAATGGAGATCCCTGATAACTCGGCAACAGCCTTTACGCTTGAAGATTCTGGAACTGGATTGGATTATTTGGCCATTGTGACCACGGACGGTGCCGAAACCATGGTCTTGGGCCATTCCACTGTGGATTCGATCACGCTCACGGCCGACGGTACAGCCGACGGCACGGACTTGGTTTTGCCGCCGCAAGGCGTCAATGGCAGCGAAATGTTGAACAATACGGTAACCGAAACCCAGCTTGCCGCAACCATTACCTTTGCAGACGCTGATCTTGTGGATTTTGGTTCAAACGTTACCAGCGCGACTGAAGGTTTGCTGCTTCCTAAGCATGCAACCAATTGTACAACAGCTACCGCTGAAGGCCAGGTTTGCTGGCAGGCTGATACCAACGTGCTGTACATTGGTGATGGAGCAGCCGCCACGCAGGCCATTGGCAACACGGCGGCCGCCAACACCTGGACGGACAACCAGATCTACACCTTTCTCGGTAACGAGGATATTGCCATTACCTCTGACTTGGGTGCTGCGGTAAACATCCTAAGCATTACGGCAACTCCAAATGCGGCAGATTTTGCCGTGCAGGGAATAAAGATTGACCTGGCAGCTTCCGCCAACGCATTCGGTTTGGACGCAGCCATTGAAATTGATAACTCGGATGACAGCGTGGCCATTCCAGATGGCGTTCTCTTTACCTCTGCAGGCGGAGCAATTACCGATGCGATTGATGCAACTGCCACGCAGATTGTAAACGCCCTGAACGTCGGAACGAACGTCATCGCCATCACGACGGGCACGATCGGCTCAAACGCCGCCACACTTATTGACTTCTTAGACTTCGATGTGGACGCGGACGGTTTGCTGGTTTTCGCCTCTGACGGAGCCGGCGACCAAATCAGCATGACTTCTCCTGCCGCTGACTGGCAAGCCCTCGTCATTGACGCGGCCACGGCTGACAGCACGAACGCCACGGGTCTCATTCAGCTCACCATGGACACGGTGACCGCAAGCGCGAATGCATTGAGTGTTGACTTCCAGGTGGGTGACGCTGCGGCCTCAAGCACGTATATCGCTGATGAATTAATCGTCACGATTGACGCTGACGCAGTTCAAACCCCAACGGTCTATGGAAAGTACGTCAGTCTTACGGTGAACGAAGACACGGCCGTCACGTATGGTCTCGCGGTTGAACAGCAGGATGCAGGCACCCAGCTTGTGACCGCCGGTCTCCTCATTGACAACCTTGACACTGCGCAGGCCATGACGGACGGTATCCTTCTGCGAGCTGCCGCCGGAGCAATGACAGATGCGATTGACGCATCAGATGCAGAGATCTTGAACGCCTTGAACGTCGGAGCCAACACTATTACTGGTGGCGCCGCGGTCATAGACTTTACTGGCTTCGACGTCGCAGCCACCACAGGCGCTACCGTCATTGCAGGCTCGGCCGAAGGGACCGCTGCTCTTACCCTGACCGCAGGTGATGCTGTGCTCACAGACGGCGACATGTCTGTTGCGGGTGGCAATATTATTAAATCCGCTCAAGTAGGAGTGACAGCCTTTGCCACCGGCGGACAGGCGAGCGCTGTGCAGATCACGGCTGACTTGGTAGAAGTGGCAGTGACGGCAACCGCTGGAGATTCCGTCAAACTTCCGGCCGCTGCCGCTGGATTGTCGGCGATCGTAACAAATCACGGCGTCGCTTCCATGGATTTGTTCCCGGCTACGGGAGATGCCATTAATGAGGGAGCCGCCAACGCGCAAAAAGCTGTCGCGGTGAATGCTACGGTGCTGTGCTACGCCTACGATGCCACGAATTGGGAATGTCTGACCCTTGCCCGGTAATCCTTAAGCCTACTTAACCTAACCCACATGTCACATATGAACGCAACGTGGGATCAGTCGTGGGGGGGTTGGCTTGGGCGAGCCTTCGTCCTGGGGATCCTGGCGATGTTGATCAGCATGACCCTTCTTCCTGGAATGGCTCAAGCGGCGCTGAACGTCACCTATAGCGCGGATACATCGGTGTCGATTCCGGACAACGGCATTGCGCTCACCATCAACTCCGGCTCAAAGGCCGACACCGTGGTCGTTTCCGGCTCCACGATCGCCGTCACGACGACGGGGATCCTCAACGACACATTCGTCATCGAAGCCGTCAACGGAAACAAGCTGTCCAATGATGGCAGTCTGGCCGAGTGTACCAAGGTGGACGGCGTTGTCACGTTGACGATCACGTCAACGGGCAGCACGCAAACTATCACCGTAACGCCCTCGACTGCCATCTGCACCTCCGGCGGCGGAGGCGGCGGAGGCGGTGGCGGAGGAGTTTCCGTGACCTCGCCTGCCTGTACCATTACCGCGCCGAACGGCGGCACATCGCTAACCGGCGGAGCCAGCACAACGATCAGCTGGACCACGGCCGGAAGCGGCATCACGGACGCCAACCTTTCCTACTCTGTGGACAGCGGGGTGACCTGGGGGCTGATCGTGGCCGGCACGTTGAACGACGGCTCGCAGGCGTGGACCGTTCCGAATACCGCAACTACCAAAGGCCGCGTGCGCGTGCAATGCCGCGACTCGGGTGGCGCGGTGCTCGCCTCGGACACGAGCGACAACGACTTCACGATCTCGCTTGATACCGGAGTCCCCGTAACGCCGGCCCCGACCGGCGCTCCGGCAGGGGTCCTGACGCGCACGGAAGCCAATGCGCAGCTTCCAGCGTCGTTCCCGGTTGACACGCTCATCAAACTTCCGGACGACGGGGATCCGACCACCTACACGGACACCACGGTGTATTACGTCGGACTCGACGCCAAACGGCATCCGTTCCCGGGGTCACAGGTATACTTCAGCTGGTATCCGGATTTCAGCAAAGTCAAAGCGATCGATATCGGAACCATTGCGAAGATTCCGCTCGGCGGCCCGGTCTTGGCACGGCCCGGCATGCACTGGGTGAAGATCCAGTCGGATCCGAAGACGTATTACGTGGAACCGGGCGGATACACCCTGCGCTGGATCGTGGATGAGGCCACGGCGCTGACCTTGGGCGGAAGCGACTGGAACAAGAACATCATTGATATCGAGCCGACCTACTTTACGAAGTTCGCCATGGGCTCGTCCATCACCAATGACAGTCTCAAGACCTCCTGGCCGAAAGGGTCACTGGTCAAGAGCGCCTCTGATGCGACCATTTGGTACAGCACGGGCACGGCTCGGCGTAAGTTTGCAAGCGCCGCGGCGCTGACCGCGAACAACTTCCAGAACAAGTTTGTGGAAACAAACGATGCGGCCGGCTGGAAGGCCCTCCCAGAGGGAGACGCGATCAGTGGATTCGAGGACGGATTGTTCAGCTTGCAACACCATTAGGGCGAAAGTAGAAAGTAGAATGTAGAATGGCAAGATCCAAAAACGGGACGCACGATGCGTCCTGTTTTTTATTGGAATTTGCTACAATGTTGGAGCCAAGTTTTTTCGTTC
>CAZNKO010000040.1:0-7804 GCA_964573855.1 uncultured Gammaproteobacteria bacterium
CATCAAAGCGGACAAAGTACGTGCCGCTATCCCGCACCTCGAAATCTCCGGTGCTATCCAGATCAAAGATGATGTTCGTGGCTGTGTTGTTTTGGATGTCCAAGACGCCATTCGGGGCGGCCGTCCCGATTCCCACATCGCCGTCATCCATGATGACGAAGGGAC
Organism: uncultured Gammaproteobacteria bacterium; assembly: GCA_964573855.1. Classification (GTDB taxonomy): domain Bacteria; phylum Patescibacteriota; class Patescibacteriia; order UBA9934; family GWF2-40-263; genus CAZNKO01. Next base: position 166 of record CAZNKO010000040.1, read on the forward strand.
TGGTGTCGCCGGAGACGTCATCCACGCGGAAGGAAATGCTTCCCGCGGCTCCCTGATTTAAAATATAGGCCACGTCGCCTATGGAGGCCGTGTCGTTTTGCTGGAGGCTCACGAGCGCGCTTGTGCCCGTGCCGGTAAAGTTGTTCGTGACGTCATCGGCCTGCGTGATGGAAAGCACGCTCGCGGTGCGCGCGCCGCCTGTCAATGTTGGGGTGATCGAGAAGGCAGCCGTGTTGAGTGGGGCGTAGGTGACGCTCCTGGTGTCATCAAACGTGACGTACGCCGTCCCAGCATCCTGCACCACGAAATCCCCGGTGCCGGCAAGGTTCGTGATGATGTTCCCTGATCCGCTGTTGGTGATCGTGTACGCAGGGTTGTCTGTGGCGTCGAGGGTATACGTGTACGCGCCCGTGTCGCTGAATGTCACGAAAGCCACGCTGCTATCGGAGACGGTGAAGTCGCCGGTGCTGGTCAGGTTGAAATTGATATCGTTTGTTCCCTCGTTGGTAACGAGAAACTGCGGATTCGTCGTCGCTTCAAGCGAGATCGCCACTGTTCCTCCATCATTGACATTAAAGACGGGGTTTCCGTCATTTCGAATCTGAAAATCTCCCGTGCCGGAAAGGTTGATATAAGAATCCGCGCTCCCGCCGTGAGTCACGGCGAAGATCCCGAGCCCGGCGGTTGTAATCGCAACATCATCACCAGATGCCGGAGTTAAATTGATGTTCCCGCTTGTCGTGGTCTGCAGGGTGAGATTATTGGCGGTCGTTCCAATGGTCAGCGTCTCGCCCGAGCTTTGAGAAATACTCCCATTCGCGTATGTCGTCGACGCGCCAGCGATGAAGGACCCGTCGGTATACACGTTCCCTTCAATACCGGCAGCGCCAGCCACAAAGAGGTTGTTAGCCGCGAGAGAGAAACCTGCATTCGACAGCGTCTCGGCTATATCTCCGCCGACAATCACCGCGGCACTGTCTTCGTATGTCCCATTTGTCCCTGCGATCCAAAGACGAAGATCGGTCGAGTTATATCCGTCGAGTGTGTCCGCGGCCAAAGCATAGGGAGCGGCCACGACACGTTTGCGTGGGGTCAAGGTTTCAGATCCAATGCGCACTTCGAGATAGACAGCGGCATTATCGGCAAAAACCGTATCAGCGATCGCTACATAGGCCGGAGTCGCCCCGGTGTCGCCCAAATTTTCGGAAAAGAGGCCGTCGGTGAGCGTCACGGTGCGAGAACTTGGGGTTCCACAGGTCCCTCCACTCGCCCAAAGACAGGAGCCAACGGTCGGATCATTATAGAAAAGGAAAATCATGGAGAGGGACGCATCGGAAACGGGAACACTGTTCGTGTTCAAAATGCGGCCTTGGTAGGCAATAATGTTCGGCGGATCCACGACCGCTTGGACCATCGAAGTCGACCAAAACCACATCGCCACAAGCACCATCAACCAACCGGCTTGGATGATCAGCCGTTTGGCGAAGGATGAATTGTGTGGCATGGTCTTCATGTTTTTTGTTCTGGCTCTGATGACGATTCCAGAGCGACTTTTTCCGTAAACTCGGATACTCCCTGCCTCTCGGTGTAATCAATCGGCCGGATCGTGACCTGCCGGAAGCCGGACTTTTCAAATACCGCAAAGTATTCGTTTGGACCGAGGAGGAACGTGTAGCGGCCCTTGCTGTCGGAAATCGCGGTCTCGAGGAGCTTGTTGTACTTCGGCTCGAACACGCGCGCGACGGCGTTGGCAAGCGGACGGCCCGTTTGTTTGTCGTAGACAATCCCCCAGCTCTTCGGTTTCTTCGCGGCCGCGAGACGACGAATAAGAAGGAACACCACGATCTGCACCCCGACCAATCCCCAGGCGAGCGCGCTTGGGAAAATAACCGCGACCACGAGAGAAATGATGATGCCGCTCATCGCGACCACGTTCTGCACGAGCCGCAAATAATGGAGGCGCTGGACGCGTGCCGGAGCTTGGGAGGCGACACTTTGGAGCGGATCCATGGGGATGTTCGCGGTAATGACCGCGTCCTTTTCGCTCACGGTGAGTGGCTCCCCGTGATACACGTCGAGATACATCTTGTCGTCCTTCACCTCCTTCAAATATTCGGACGGGAAGACGAACCCGGGTTTCATCGCGATCATGCGGTAACGCCCGGGCTGGACCAGGAAGAAGTACCGGCCGCCTTTGTCCGTCACACGACTTGCGACCAGTCGTCCGACCGTTGCCTGACCTGTGTCCGTGTCGGGCAAACGATAGAGGCGCACGGTGGCCAAATCCACCGGAGCTTTCGTGATGGCGTGATACACGATCCCGAATCCGCGCCGCTTCCGGCGGGCGAAGAAAAGGAACGGAACGCTCAAGAGATATTGAAGGAACGAAAGGAGCTGAAAGGACGAGGCGAGCACCGCGACGCTGAACCCGGTCGCAACCGCAATGACGGGTACGGTCACTTTCGCCGCGGTCTGAACTTGCGGAATCTCGCGAACGACTTCGAGGGTCTCTGTGATCTGTTCGACAACCACTTGGGCCTGTTCCTGCACGGCTTCCGGGATCGGGAGAACGATCGGCGGAGGAGGAACCGAGAGACGAATCGCGGGATTGACGATGTGATCAGGAACGTCCCCAACTTGGGTTTCCCCATCTTCATACCCGCTCTTCTCTACTCGAACGGCGTAGCCTCCCGCAGGGACATACCACGCGAAGGTTCCTTCGGAGGTCGTTGACGTTGGGTTGAATTGCCCAAACGGCGATCCATCCCAGACCTGTCCGTCTTGGACCAACGTCACGCGTACCGTGGCAATCGCTTGGCGGACTCCCCCTTCGAGAATCTCGTACACCTGCCCATCCGGTTGAACATTGGCGACAAAGTCCAATGTCTGCGACAAATCATTCGGATAGAAGATGCTGATCGCCATCACATACCGCGACGGAATGGGCGGCGTGATGATGTCCGCGCTGTAGCCGGTCGCGGGCTCTTGGTCCGGCGCCATGGCAAAGGTCTCGGGGCCGAGAACGAGCTGAACACGATCCGGAGCGCGAGACAGGTGTTCGGCCGAAAGCCGCGCGTGGAGCGGGCGGGCGGAGAGCAGGTTGACGTCTCCACTCGCGTTTGGGACGAGAGAGATCGTCCGGCTGGCGACGAGGAACGCCACGTCGGTTCCTGGGACAAGCATGGTTTCCGGAACCGTTGTTTCCGGCACTTCCTCCACCGGACAGTCGGAAGGGCACAGAAGCGGCGTCTCTCCCGCATCACAAACCGCATTTCCGCACGTGGGGGGTGCGGCGCAGTCGGCTGGACAGGAATTCACGCTCTCGGGCGCCACGCACTGGCCATCCCCGCACACTTGCTGTTCCGCGCCCGGCGGAGGCGGGGGCGGCACCGGTTCCGGCTCCGGCTCCGGAGGGGGCGGCTCTGTTTCTGGAGCGCTCGGGGTACCCGACCCGAGCGCCCCAGAAGAAAACTGCCCCTTCTGGTCGAATGCATAAGCGCCGTAATAATAGGTCACGGCATTCGTCAATCCGGTATGCACGAAGGACGTGCCAAGACTGCTATAGACGACCGTGCAACCCGTTGTGTCCGTCGGCCCGGAGGGAAATTCATCTGTGCAGGCGAGAATTCTCACCCCAGCCAGATCCGCGTCTGGCGGATTCGACCACGTCAATGTGTTCAACTTATTCCCAGGGGCCACCGTGAAACCAATCACGTTTGCCGGAGGAAGGTTCGCGACCGTCGTGAACGTGAAGTCGCCTGATACAGCCTCATTCGAAAACGCATCCGTGGAGCGCACACGGAAGTGATAGGTCGTCGCATCCGCGAGACCCGTCACAAGCATGGAGTGACCGGTCGCCAGCGATCCGTCCGTCACGGTCGAGCCGTAGTTCGTTGTGAGTCCGTAATTCACGCCGCTCGTCGCATCCTCATCCGTGGTCCAAATGATCCTGGCGCTTGTCTCGGTGATGTCCACAGCCGCGATATCGGAGAGAACCGGCGGCGTGAAGTCTGGCGTCGTGAACGTAAAGTCGCCGGAGGATCCTGTGTTCCCGCTCGGGTCCGACGAACGCACGCGGAAGTGATAAGTCTTCCCTGCGGTGAGCCCAGTCAACGAGACGGAATGGTTCGAAACGAATGTCCCATCGCTGGCAGTCGATCCATAGGACCCCGTCAATCCATAGTCCACCTTGCTGTCCGCCGTCTCATCGGTGTCCCAAGAGATCGTGGCGGATGTCTCCGTAATGCCCGAGACGACCACGTTGCTGATCACCGGGGGAGTTACATCGCCCGGCGACGGGGGCGGCGCAGGCGGCTGCGGACTTGCCTGTCCGACCACGGTGGCGGACACGGAGACGGAGTCATCCCCCCCAATCGGCAGAGCGATGGATCCGGAATCGCCGAAGGTGCCGGCCACGGACACGTAATACGTGCCGACACCCGATGGATTCGTCGCGCGATTGGCGCCGGTTCCGGAGGCCGTCGCGTTCGTCCCGATCTCAACCGTCACAACGCTCGTCGCAGCAATGGTCGTGCCGGCACAGAGGGTAAAGGTGATCGTATCCGAGGCGATGCCAACGGAAACTTGTGCGGCCGGACAAGCCGCGCTCGAGGTCGTCAAGTCAACGCCATCATCGGCGATATCCACGTCGTCTTCGGTCAGACTCGACGTGTCGAACGCGGTTTCAAACCCGACCGTCATCGTCAAACCAGCCGTCGCGCCTGTTGGAGTTGTAAAGGTCACGGTGTGGTTGGCCGCCTGCCCGGCCTGCAAAGTGGTCGGCCGGTCATTGGCCGACGTCACGGTTGCCGCCCGGACTGGAACAGCCGCACTGATCGCTGTGAGCATCACCGCGACCAGGGCAGATTTCCAGAAATCATGGGAAAGGGATCGGCACACACGGATCGTGGTCACAATGAACGACGACGCATGAGCCGCGGCACGATGACCGCGACCAAAATCATTGCCGTGAACACCAGCAGGCTCTGCCATGGGATGAACCAGAAACGGAATTGGCCTGTCAGCGCCGCCCCCCCACCGTAATCAACGGCGAGCGTCGCCGTCATGGGCCCAAGAGCAAATGAGCGACCCTGTTGCGCCACCCGTTCCACCCATCCTCGGCTTTCGCCTTCTCCAAACATTCCTTGAAAGGTGCGCGTCGTCCCGGGCAAGACGCGTCCCCCGTCCGGATTCGCGTTTGCCGCCGTCACCACGCGGCCAAAGAAGTCCTTCACCGTCACAAAACCACTCGGCAGGACATGCACGTTGCCTTGATTTTGGATGCGATACGTAAACGGGCCTTGCAGAGTCGACGTCACACGGCCCTGTTGCGGAGATTGAAAATCAAGAAGCGCGGCCTCACGAACCGTTTCTCCCTCGATGGTGACAAACAGCAAAACGGCCACGGATGCCTGAACGGACGCCCCATTGGCCGCGACCACTTCTGACGGCGCATCGGACACGAGAACGGCTCCGTAGAAGCCGCCGGATGCGGCATCCGGAGGAATCGAGAGCGAAAACGGCACCTCCGCCTTTGAACGTGCGGGGATCGTGAGAGAACGAGAGGAAAAACGAATCCATTCCGGAACACCGGAATGATCCTGATCGTAAGGAATAAACTGCGGCGCGCCGGAATCATCCCGGGCCGTGAACTTCATTGCCTGGAAGTAATACACCTGATCCTGTGGATCAGGGTTGATGACCTGAATCGAAGCCGAAATGGTCTCTCCCCGCGAGACGGAAATTTCAAGAGACGATGGAGAGACGGCTGCGGCATGAACAGCCGCCGGGCCGACGGCCCAGAAGACCAGAACCGTCATGATTGCGCTGATAAGCCACCGTGACATATCGTTCAAAAATTTCCGGAAAGAATAAACGACAGCGTATGGGAATAGGTGCCCTCCCCTGCCGGCTCTACGGATGTTTTCGATCCCTTCAGCGTGAGAAAATTTCGTCGCTCAAAGCCGCCTTGCGATTCGTCTGCGAGATCCTGCGGGGTCGTGGTGAATCCAGTGTCTTGAGTATCAAAGGTCGAATTGGACAAAGAGGTGTCCGAGGATCGCCCGCCATATTCCTCAGAACCGGCCGTCACGGCCCCATCACTCACATCGTTGACGTCGAGGCCGCCGAAACGGAGATTGCCGTCATCAAACACCTGCACGACATAGCCATTTTGATTATCCACGGTCGCATTAAAGCCGATGACCGCGGTCGCGACCGCAGAGGTGGTGAACTCCCCCATGGCGACTGACGCGCCGGACAGGCGGTAGACAAAATCATTGGTGCCATCAATGGCGGGCGCGGTCCCGCCGTTTTTGAGTTCATCAACCGTGATGGTGCTTCCGCCAATGGATGTAATTTGTCCGACGGCCGAAATCTGTGATGCTCCTTTGTCCTGGATGAGAGCAATAAAATCACCGACGGAAAATCCGGCGGTGCTTGCAACAGTGATCGTCGTGCTTGAGAGACTTGATGCGGTTGTGGAGGTGCTTGTTTGTCCGAAAACTTCGAACGAGACAACCTGATCGTAAACCCCCTGACGATAACCAGCGCGAAGATCGTAAGTTGTGCTCGTAGAGCCGCCGATCCCTGTATTTCCAATCGTGTCGCGCAGACCATAAGTAGCGGATGAGGAGGTATCCGATCCGCCTGTGCTGATGGTGTCCCAGTCGATTCGATAATTGGTCGAAGACATTGCGGCCGACGCAATATTCGACCATATAAAAAACCCCACAAGGACGATGGTCAGAGTTGTTGGGTACATACACCTTGACCTGCATACATTTTACCATGAATACAAGAAGTCGTCAATCTATTTTTATGCTAATATTAGCCAAAAAATAAGGCTCTAAAACAAATTTTTTCGTTTCCTATATAAGGAAGCGCGTAATTTTATCCTCAATTAACCGTTTATCCACAGCAAAAAATAATTGTCTACACTATTGTAGACAATCATCTAGATTTCATGTGAAACTATTTTCGATTTTGGTGGACCTGTGGGGATTCGAACCCCAGACCTTCGCAATGCGAATGCGACGCTCTACCAACTGAGCTACAGGCCCGAAATGCCGAGCGAAATGTTAATGACGAAGTCATTTTACACTTCCGAGGCATGAGGGTCTGTATCGTTTAGATACAGGCCCGTAATTGAATGTTGTAAACGTCGCCGTAAATATCCTCGACCAAATCCTGTTTTAAGCTGTCTCTCTCGTGCCACAGCGTCATGCTTTGAAGAACAAGCTTCGTAATAAATGAGTTCTGGATTATCCATTTTACTCGTTGTCCGAACAGTTCCAGACACATGCTCTTGTTTCCTGCGTTCAAGATCACCTGTCATGCCAATGTAAAACTTATCTTCTGCTCGACTATAAAGTACATAGACAAACCACATGATCATAAGTTGAATGGATATACGCTCCCAGCCAAAAGCTATAGCATTTTGGCTGGCCCGTCAAAATGCCCAGCGCGACATCCACATAGCTGGGCTTTTGTCGGGTCGGCCCATGTTGCGTGTGAAACTTTATGGTCAAAGAGCATGAGCGGTTGTAAATTTTGCCCCACTCCGCTCTCGCGCGGCGAGAGCTTCGTTGGGGGCATCCCACATCGCCATTTGGTCCGTTAATCCCTAACGGAGCCCGAA
>CAZNKO010000041.1:0-7747 GCA_964573855.1 uncultured Gammaproteobacteria bacterium
GTTTGTCAACCACTCCCTTCGCGAAGGGAGTGGTCAAGAAAAAGGACATCCTATTGACAAAATCACAAAAAAGTGCTATTTTAACCCCTTCGGTTCGTGTCAAAACACAGCCGTAGAGCGGGTAATTCCACCCGCTTGACCCTTAGAAAAGGAGATTTCATGCCCACGGATGATCGTAGGGTTGTTCCCCCCGTGCCGCCGCCTCCGCCCCCCGACGAGGAGGTGGAGGTGCACGATGTGGTGGAGGAGACCGTCGTGCCGCCGCCGACCCAACCGGCCGCGGCCACCGCTCCCGCGCGAGCGGACGCGGGGCAGGCGAGGACGCGCCCGGCGATCGTGCTCGGCATCATCGGACTCGTCGCCCTCATCGGTCTCGGCCTCTGGTGGCTCTGGCCGAAGAGCGAGGAAGCGCCGGTCGCGCAGGTGCCCGCGGCGCCCGTGCAGGTCGCGGACCCGCTCGTCGGCGAAGTGGTGATCGTCGTGGACGACACCAGCTCGATGGATGACACGCGGCCGCGGCTCTACGCCTGGTACCTCGCCGAGATCAAGGAGCGCGAGGGCAAGGTGCTGGACGTCGTGTTGTACGGCGGCGCGGGAATCCGGCATTTCACGCCGGAGTCCGTGGAGTTCCTCGGGGTCGGAGACCTTGAGAACACCAGGGCCGCGCTCGAGTCTGCCGCGATGGGGAACACGGACGTGAAGTCGATCGTCCTCATCTCGGATGAACCGGGCGACGACTGGGGCGACTGGAAGCTGAACCTGCCTCCGGTCGTGGCCCATTCGCTAGACCCGAGCGCGGACAAGGCGCTCGAGTACCTCGCGAAGATCACCGGGGGCCGATTCGTCGGCTCGAAGGAGGTTCTCGCGAGGCGCTGACGCCTCGCCACACGCAAGACCCGGCCTGCTCCACACTCGGAGCGGGCCGGTTTTTATTTCTTCCCCAACCTACGACCTATAACCTAAAACCTATTACCTAATTTCAAAAGCCCCACCGACGTCCGAAATTTGGCTGAAGTCAATCGGGCAGTCCCTCTTACGAGTGGTTGCACATTGTCGGGCAATATCTCAGTTCACACCAAGATATCGACTGACAAGGTGCTCCCCGCCTAAAGCCACTTCGTGGCATTATGGCGGGCCCGCCTGTCTGCCGAAGGCTGACGGCGGGTGCCGCAGAACCCACCCACCCACCTCCACGGAGGGGAATGGGGACGGGCTCGTTCCGCCAAAGTTTGCCCAAATTCGTAGCGCCTGTGGAGCTATAGATAGGGTAACAAGGGGCGACAAAGGTGACAAGGGGATAAAGGGCTACGAAGGCGACAAAGGTGACAAGGGGATAAAGGGCTACGAAGGCGACAAAGGCAACGAGGGCTTTAAAGAGCACCCTCTTGAACCAGTTTGCGGATTTTCATGCGCGTTCCGTGATTATACCCACCAGGCGTTCCATCTGAACGCACCACCCGGTGGCAGGGGGACCGCGGGATCATGATTTTTATTCAAAATATTCCCAACCGCCCGATATGCCTTCGGCCGTCCCGCTCGTTTAGCCACTTCTTTGTACGTCAGCGTTCTCCCGCGTGGAATCCGGCGGACGATCGTGTAGACTTGTTGCGAAAAAGAGACTGGCATACACTAGACGATGATATTGATTACATAACCATTATGCCCCCAGAAGTGCAACCGCCAATGCAGGATCAAAGTCCAGAAAAGATGGCAGAGTACTTTGCGAGCAAACGGAAGCCTGAAGCTCCTGTGCGTCGTGAAGCGCCTCGATCACCAGAAAAGAAAGGACCTGATTTTGGCAGCTTACAAGCCAACGTTGTTGAGGTTAGCGATAAGCTAAATGCTGTTTTCGTCAAAGAAAGAATCTCAAGAGACGCTGTAGATGCAGCCATTCGTGATTTCCCCGAAGAAACAGTGGCAACAACCCTACAGTTCATTCGAGAGCAAAATCGTTCGAAACCAAATTGGCTCGAGTCATCCGATCGTCCGCCGGCGTTGTTAAGAAAATTGCGAGCGCTTGAAAAGGCATTGGATCCGAGTGAACACACGGCCGTCCAGGATATAAACAAAGCAGACGAACTCCGCGCGGCTGTCCAAGAGGCCTTGGGGGCGATTGAATAATTTTATGGCACACACCGGAGATACGCCGCCAGAGCAGCGCGCGCAAACACACCGGGTCGCTCTTTCGAGAGAGGATCGTGTTCGGCAAATTGAAGAACGCCTGAAAAAGGTTAAAAAAGCGCGTGAAAAAGACGAGGGGAATTTGGACCTCTTGAGACAAGAAGCGGAGCTCCAACAAGAACTCGCGCGCGTACGCGGAGGAGTTGCAGATCAAGCGGAAGCGGCGGTGCAAGCGAGGGCAGCTCGCCAAAAAAAGGAAGAACGGCAACACAAAGGAGATGAAGCGATGGTGCTTGAACTTCATAGGAAAAATCTTGAAGAGCTTTATCTTCCGGATGCCGCGAAACAGCTGGAGGAAGCCCATGCGGAAGCCGAGAAAGCGTGGAAAGAAATTGAACAGGATCTCGCTGGGCTTTCTAGAGATACGAAAGATGCGATTTTCCCGACGGATGACCAGCATCGCATCGTGGAGCCGACGGTGGACTCGGTCGATCAATGGTTGAAACAATGGAAACCGGAACGCGGCGGGTTTACATTATCTCCCGCAGAAATCATGAGGCGCAAACGCTTGGCGGCTCTTCGTGAAAAGGCGGAGGCGTTTGCCCGTTCGCCTTTAATGGAGAAGCTCAAAGCCGCACAACAGCGGCTGGATGGGTATCAAAAAGAGCTGATGCGGCTCCGTCGGGAGCCGTAGAAAAAGAGATAGATCATTCTGGAAGATATTTTTTCCCTTTGAGTTTTTCCGGAAGATAGTCTTGGGCCGCGTCTTCCGGATTTTTGTAATCCGGCGTGTATTTGTAGTTCTTTCCGTATTCCAAGTTTTTCATGAGTTTTGTTGGAGCATTCCGAAGATGAAGGGGGACAGGTTCATTCGGGAGATTTTTAATGTCGTCTTGAATTTTTCCATAGGCGACGTAAAGCGCATTGGATTTTGGCGCTCGGGCGAGATAGGCCACGCATTGAGCGAGGATCACGTTGCACTCCGGCATTCCTATCGAGTGGCATGCTTGGAAGGCGGCTACGGCTTGAGGAAGTGCCTGCGGATCCGCAAGGCCCACGTCTTCGGAGGCAAATCGGACAAGTCGGCGCGTAATATACAGCGGATCTTCGCCAGCTTCGAGCATCCGGCCGAGCCAATAGAGCGCGGCGTCGGCGTCTCCACCGCGCATGGATTTGTGGAGGGCTGAAATAATGTTGTAGTGCTCCTCGCCAGCGCGATCGTAGAGAAGATGAGAACGTTGGAGGGATTGTTCAACAAGATTTTTATCAATGAAAAGTGCTCCGTCGTCGCGGAGTGGAGCGGACTTTACGGCAAGCTCGAGCGCGTTCAGGGCCGTCCGAGCGTCGCCATTCGCCATCACGGCTAAATAACGAAGGGTTCGGTCATCGAGATAGATGCTGACACCTCCAAGTCCAAAATCTTTGTCTGTGAGCGCGCGCTTCAAAAGCCGCTCAACGTCGAGGGTATCCAGAGCGTTCAGAACAAACACGCGACAACGGGAAAGAAGCGCGGCATTTACTTCAAACGATGGGTTTTCGGTCGTGGCACCGATGAGCGTGATCGTCCCATCTTCAACATGAGGAAGAAAGGCATCTTGTTGACTTTTATTAAAACGGTGAATTTCATCCACAAACAAGATCGTTCGGAGCCCTCGATAGGCGCGATCTTCTTGCGCTTGTTTTACCGTCTCACGAATATCTTTGACCCCGCCGCTTACGGCGCTGAAAAGAACGAATCGTGATTTCGTCATGTGCGCAATGATGCGGGCAAGCGTCGTCTTGCCGCTCCCAGGCGGCCCCCAGAAAATCATGGATGGCACCTCGTCTTTTTCAATCAAAAGCCGGAGGATTTTTCCCGTGCCAACGATATGCTGTTGGCCGGCGAATTCCTCAAGCGTGCGCGGGCGAATGCGGTCCGCGAGCGGCGCTTCCTTCGCTTTCTTCTGTTCCGCCGCATGGGCGAACAAATCCATACCCCGTACTACAACTTCGACTTAAAAAACATCTGAAGCCGTTTGATGTCGAAACAGTGGGACTGAATGGCTTGGCGATTTTTTGTTAAAACAAACATACAGAAAATGTCGAAGTTGTAGTACAGGGCATACACTTTCAGCGTAACACGAGAGAAAATTCATGCAAATAAAAATGTCATCCTGAACGCAGTGAAGGAACTAGAGATTCTTCGCCTTCGCCCCGCTGAGCGGGGCTTCGGCTCAGAATGACACCTCGTTGTTTTACTTTTTCGCCGCGAGCGTAAACGCGCTGTAGGCGAGCCAGGCTGTGATAATGAGTGCCAACCAGGAAAGCCACATCGGCACCTGCCAAAGGCCAATTTCGGCCTGCCAGCCCCAGACGAGGCGGCCAAGATGGAGGAGACCAATGATCGCAAAAATAGCTCCGGTGACCTGTAGGTAAGTTTTTGATGACATAAAATTGAGATTAGGCGAGAGAAACCCGACCTTTTTTCAGGCGAAGAAAACCGTCATCTACCATCCTCTTTATCATACGCCGCAGCCATTTTTCATCAAGTTTTTTGTCGAAATCCGGGTCAATGGTTTCGCCGATTTTTTCGATTGTGAAGTTTTGTGTTTTCTGTATCAGCTTCAAAATTCTTCCGCGGTAAATACGATCTGGGTGCGGTTTGCCACGATGGCGGCGTTCTTTTGTTTTTTTGATCATGGCTTTCGGGATACGGACGCGACCGGACAGGAATTTTTTGGCAGCCGGACAGACATCTCGCATTGGACAGACGACACACGACGGGTTTTTGGTGCAGACGGCGGTTGCAAGATCGAACAAGGCCTGCGGGACGTCGTAGAAGTGGCCGTATTTTGGAAGAAAATCCTCGGCGCTTTTTTTGATGCGTTCATCGTCTTTCGGAGTAGGGAAGGGTTTGCCGAGAAGAAGGCGGCCTGCGGCACGGCGAATGTTTGTGTCAATCGGGAAGGTGCGATGATGGAACGAGAAGGCTGCGAGAGCAGCCGCGGTATAGTTTCCAATGCCCTTCAGTGCACCCCAAGCCTCTTCGGTTTTTGGTTCGCCGTGTTTTACGATTTCACGAGCGATATCACGAAGCACGAGGGCACGGCGATTATAACCAAGTCCGGACCACGCTCGAATCACCGTTGCGTTCGAGGCTCGGGCAAGTGCCTTCCAGTTCGGAAACCGCTTCAAGCATTTTTTGTAGAACAAAAGAACCCGTAGAACCTGGGTTTGCTGGAGCATGATTTCACTCACCAAGATTTTGTATGGGTCTCGCGTGTGCCGCCACGGGAGATCGCGCCCGGAGCGGTCGTACCAGCGGAGAAGACGTTCGGCAGAGGTCATGGGATGCTAAAATATCCTCCACACTGTAGCATATCTTGTATGTTAGACGATGATCACTATCTGACGGAAGAAGCAATCGTTCGTCTGAAAAAACGTTTGGAGGATCTCCAAAAACGCGAACTTCCGGCGGCAGTGGAAGAAGTACGCCGCACCGCGGAGATGGGTGATTTTTCAGAAAATGCTGCCTACCAGATCGCGAAAGGGAATCTCCGTCGCATCAATGGTCGAATTTTGTCTCTGCAAGAAGAATTGAAACAAGCCATCCCCATTTCTAAAAATAAAAACGCGTCTGGGCGTGTCCAAATTGGCTCCACGGTTGTGCTTAGGAAGAAGGATAGAAAAGAGGTCACGTATCAAATTCTTGGTTCTCGTGAGACAAATCCGTCTCAGGGAAAAATTTCACACGTGTCACCGATCGGTCAAGCGCTTCTTGGGTCTGTGGCAGGGGAAGAGGTTGCGGGTTATCTTATTCTTCGCGTGGAATGAATTATCGCCACCGACGGCCTTGAGGGGGGCGTTTGCGGCGTCGGAATCCCCCTGCGTGCGACGGGCGGCCATCCCCGCGGCCGCGGTTTTCTTGCGGCGGCGGGGACCGGAATGCCGGCAATTCGGGCAATGGACGCTGGGGAAGTTTGAGACGGATCAGACGCTCGATGTCTTTCACGTCGCGCATCTGGTCTGGCGAGGCGAACGAAATGGCGCGCCCTGGGCGTCCGGCGCGGCCGGTGCGGCCGATGCGGTGCACGTAATCCTCGGCTTGGCCAGGTAGATCAAAGTTCACGACCACGCCGATCCCCGTAACATCAATGCCACGCGCGGCAATGTCGGTTGCGATGAGGATGCGATATTTGCCGGATTTAAATCCATCAAGCGCTTCGCGACGCTGGGACAGGGAACGATTTGAATGAATTTCCGCGGCAGAATGGTGCATTGCCTTCACTGCGCGGGTGATTTTTTTCGCTCCATGTTTCGTGCGGCTGAACACGAGCACGCTTTCACGTGAATATTCAGAAAGAAGTTTTTCGAGCAGACGGATCTTGTCATTTTTCGCGACAACAAATAACTCTTGGGTTACGCGTTCCGCCGTGGTCCCGGAACGAGCAATTTCTACCCGCACCGGCAGCTTCATGTGCCGCGCCGCGATTGCGGCAATCGCTTGCGGCATCGTGGCGGAAAACAGCAGGGTTTGGCGATCCTTCGGAACGGCCGCGAGGATTTTATTGATCTGGGGGGCGAAACCCATGTCGAGCATTCGATCCGCTTCATCCAAGACGAGGACTTTTACCGTATCCAGCCGGAGCGTACGATGTTCTAAATGATCGATGAGACGGCCAGGGGTTGCCACAATAACATGCGGGTTGCGCTTTACGGCCGCGATTTGTGTATTCATGGAAGCCCCGCCGATCAGGATCGCAACTCGGAGGCCAAACGATCGGCCGATTTTTTGCAAAGTCTCTTCAACCTGAATGGCAAGTTCACGCGTCGGCAGCAAAATCAACCCTCGGCCTTTCGTGGTTGAGAGACGCTGGAGCATGGGAAGGGAAAAGGCGAGAGTTTTTCCCGTGCCGGTCTGGGCAATGCCGATCAAATCCGCTCCCTCGTTTGCGGCCGGAATCGCCCGCGCCTGGATCGGCGTCGGATTTTTAAAAGCGAGGCGTTCCAAGACTTGGAGCAGATTGGGAGCAATGCCAAGTCCGCCCCAGCCAATATTCAGTTCTTCACGCGGTGGCATAAAACGATTTCATCATAGCATACCTTCGCTCATGACTCACGGTCATGGAGAAAACAAACCCCGCACCTTTTCCAACAACCGACATGGATTCCAGAAGGTCGAGAGGCGAAGCCGACTTCGTCTTCGTTCATTCAGGACAGGATGTCTGTTGGTAGAAAAGGTGCGGGGTTGCGGCCGTTAGGCGCGCTGCACGTTCACGGCGCGAGGACCTTTGTCGGACTGTTCCGTTTCAAAGGTGACCTTGTCGCCGTCACGGAGCTCCTCGAAGGTAACACCGACGAGGGCGGACGAGTGGAAAAACACGTCCTTATCGCTGCCTTCCGGGGTGATAAATCCGAACCCGCGGTCGGTCAAGCGCTTGATGCTTCCGTTCATAGCTGAAAGGAATGATGTGTGAATAATCCGCAAACGCTGGCTCTTTGCGGAAATTCGACTCATTCCCACGCCGAGTGCACTTTGCAGGGAAGAGAATACAGGAAAAGGCTGATTCTGTCAAGTGGATGTACTAAAATTGTAAACAGGAATTAGAAATGTCCGGGTATACGGGAATTAGAAATGTCCGGTTTT
>CAZNKO010000042.1:0-7290 GCA_964573855.1 uncultured Gammaproteobacteria bacterium
CGTGCCGGGCAAAGCGGGCTCGCCATTATTTGAGGAAGCGAAGCGCCGCGGCATCGAAATGTACGAGGTGCGCCCCTTTGGCCGGCCGGTCGAATGGTTTTTTGCGAAGTGGAATGGGCGTTTGCGCACGTTTGAAAGCCTCCCGCGCCCGCTCGGGCGCATGAGCGAGGCCATGACCTGGATGGACAACAAGTCGGAAATGAAAAAACGTTTTCTCGCGGCAAAAATTCCTGTCGCTCGCGGCGGCAGCGCCTTCACGGAGCGCCGCGCGCTCGCTCTGTTCCGCGACATCCGCACAGACAGCGGCTCCGCGATCGTGAAACCTGGAGTCGGCTCCCGGAGCCGCCACACCTTCATCCACCTCACGACTGAACCGGAGCTCCTCCGCGCCTTCCGAAGCGCCAAACAGCTTTGCCCGTGGGTGATCATCGAGGAGGAACTCAGAGGCATGGTCTATCGCGCGACCTTGATTGCAAAAAAATGTGTGGCAACCATGCGCCGTGAACCAGCCTACGTCATCGGAGACGGAAAAAGGACAGTGCGAGAGCTCGTCGAGACGGAAAACAAAAAACCAGAGCGTCACGGCCCGATTTTTCATAAAATTTCCTTTGACGCAGAGGCGGAAGCGGAACTTGCTCGTCAAAAATTTACATGGGAAAGCGTCCCGGCCTCCGGCGAGACCGTCATCCTCGGTCTGAAAGTCGGCCGCGGCGGCGGAGGCTCCACCACGGATACGACCGACGCGACCCATCCCGACAATATCGCGCTCTTTGAAAAAATCGCCGAAACGCTCGACGATCCTTTGGTGGGAATAGATTTTATTCTTGAGGACATCTCACGCCCCTGGCACGAGCAGCATCCGTGCGGCGTCATCGAATGCAACAGCTGTCCCTTCATCGATCTCCACCATTATCCCTTGGTGGGTTCTCCTCGGAACGCCGCCGGCGCACTTTGGGACATTATTTTTCCAGATTCAACACCAGACTTCTCACGAACGATCCAATCCCCAAGCCAGGCGTAAAAATCCTCAAACCTTGGCTCGGTCCCAACATCGTAAAAATGATCCAAGGGATGACTCTCGGGTGTCAGTTCATAATGGCCGCGGATTTCGCCATCCCGAAAAATACGCAGATGATATTGGTACTTGAAATCCACCCGTTTCCGGAGGCCGAGAATCTCGTCGCGGTCGAGCCAGGCGATAAAATGGTTGTTGAATCCAAATGGTTTCAGGTGCGCCTGCAGGCCCTCCACGGACCGGCCCGGTGTCAGATACCCTAAAAGATATTTTTGCCGGCCCGGATGCCTTAAAATTCGAATCTTCACCAGCCCATCCCGAACGAACGGGAAGATGGGGGTGATGAGCTTCCAAAGCTTGTTGCGCAGCTCTTCCGTAAATGACATACACGCGGTCGAAGACCATGAGCGGTTACATTCGACTGCCGTCATGAATAGTACAACGGTAGTCGAATGGTGGACCAGGGGAGAGTCGAACTCCCGACCTCCTGCTTGCAAAGCAGGCATTCTACCACTGAACTACTGGCCCCAAATTACGCGAAAAGAATAGCACTTTCCATCGCCAACGTCAACGGATCATGGTACGATACGTTGGACTTTTTCTTGTGTATGAAACTCTTCTCTGCTGGCATGACCCTTACAACCCTTGTCGCCCTTGCAACCCTTGTCCCCCTCCCTTCCCTCGCTTACCATCGTCCGCCGGTCACCGTCCGTATCCTCTCCTCCGACGGAAAAGAGCTTTCTAAATTCAACGTTCCTTCACAAAATCAGGCCGGGGGCGTCTCGCTTGCGGTTGCGGACCTTGGGACTGATGGCGTGCCCGAGATCATCGTCGGGAGCGGGGTCGGGAATGCGCCAGAGGTGCGCGTGCTCCGCAAAGACGGGTCCGAAATCGGAAAATTCCTCGCCTACAAATCGGATATGGGGACGGGTATCAACGTCGCCGTTTGCGATCTAAACGGGGACGGGATAAACGAAATCATCACGGCCCCACAGCGTGGCGGCGGCCCGCATATCCGTGTCTTCGACCATAAAGGCACGGCGATTGGGGAAGGCGTTTTCGTTTACGCCGAAACGTTCCGCGGCGGTGTGAACCTCGCCTGCGGCGACCTTGACGGGGTCGCGGGAGCGGAACTTGTGACCCTTCCTGCCGCGAGTGGTGGGCCGCACGTCAAGGTTTGGAAATGGGATCCTTCGATCACCGCCTCTGGCGGGATCCCGTCCGAAGGCGGGACAGGCTCAGGGCAACTGGCCCTGCACCAAGAATTTTTTGCGTTTGATTCTTCCCTCACAAACGGTCTCATCGGATATGTGTCCCAAGGAGCCCTGACCGTCGCGACCGAACGCGGCAAAGATGTCCGCATGAAACGTGTGCGCCTCGCCTCTCCGCTCGTCATGGATTCGGAACAAACGGAAACGGCGACGGGAAACGGCCTCACCTCCGCCGTCCCAACGACCGCCGGGGTCTTTCTTGCTGCTTCTTCCGGTGGACAGATCTTGAACCTTGCTACGAAGACAACCCTGAAGGCCGACGTCCCGTTTGGAAGCGCTGCCATTGCCTCCGGCGACTTCGATCAAGATGGAACTCCAGAGCTTGTCGTCGCCCCAGGCCGTCCCCTCTTCTCGGACAAATATCCCGATACCCCGAAGTCGATCGTCGTCGATCTCTCCGAACAACGGCTCTACGCGTATGAGAACGGTGTGCTGGCAAACACCTTCCTCGTCTCCACAGGAAACCGCAAATACCCGACCCCCCAAGGTGACTTTTCCGTCCTCGCCAAGGTGTGGCAGGTGAAATACCAATGGAGCTACGGGCCGAATCATCCTGATAATTACGATCTCGGTCTTGTAAAATATAATTTGCGTATCCGGCCGCACGTCTACATCCACTATGCCCCGTGGCATAAAAATTTCGGCCACATCATGAGTCATGGATGTGTCAACTTGAGTCTTGAAAGCGCGAAATGGATTTACGAATGGGCGGAAGAAAATATTCCCGTCACCGTGCAGACGTAAAAAGTTATCCACAACCATCTTGTCCCTTGTCCCTTATCTCTCATCACTGTTATACTAAACGTATCGTTGATCACAGCGCGTCCTGCGGTCACGATGACCAACAAGATCTTCATTCTAATTCTTGACGGGTCATCGCAACGGCCCACACACCAGAAGGAGGTGATGTCCTATGGCAAAGAAAAAAAAGCGAAAGGCAAAGAAGCGACGTCCAATGAAGCGCCGTAAGGCGCGCAAGTCGAAGAAACGAAAGGCGGCAAAGCGCCGACGACGGTAAACAGAATAAAAAACATCCCCGCGTGACGCGCAAAGGGATGTTTTGTTTTTGTCTTGTCATCCTGACCCTGAGCGTAGCGAAGGGGAAGGATCTCTTGAGATTCTTCACTGCGCTCAGAATGACAGAAGTGTTTGCGATGGCTTTTTTGGCCGGTCTTTGCCGAAAATTTTCACGGTGCCGAAGATGCCGTCGTAGCCGGGAAAGATTTCGAGTTTCCCTTCCCGCATGCGACGGACCCCTTCGGCGATCAAAGGATCCGACGAGCGTGCAATTTCCTCAATCGGAGTCTCAAGCAAGAGTGAAAACTCTGGGGCAACCTCATCCACAAGCTTGTCATAAATTTGAAGGACCTTTTTCGAACTCACAGATCCAACATCGAGAGCGTCCGCGATGATCTCGGCAAGGGGGACGATGGACTTGTAAGGAATCTTTCGAGACGCGACGGTCTCCGCTTCACGATCAGCGAGTTCGTCCACGCGATGCAGAACGCCAAGCGTGAGGGGCTTCTTGCACTTCGGGCAACGCTCGCCGTGACGCTTCGATTCTTTTGGATGGCAAAAAAATTGATCGGCCGCACAACCGTCAAAATGATATTTTCCTTCTTCGGGAAAAAATTCGATGGTGTAGAGAAACTTCGTCTTGTCTTGTTCACGAAGAACGCGGACGAACTCGTCGTAGCTCGGGTGCTCAAGATCAAACATGTTGGCCTCGCGACCGAGGTTCCGGCATGAATGCGCATCGGAATTGGAAATCATCACCACCCGATCGAGCGAGGAAAGCTGCCAATTCATGGCTGGATCAGACGAAAGGCCGGTCTCAATCGCATAAATATACTTCGTCATCTCCCCATAACATTCCTCAAGGGCGTCAAACCCAGATTTGCTGCCAAAAACGGAATACCACGGCGTCCACGCATGGGCCGGAACGACAATGATCCGATCATCTATCTCCTTCAAAAGTTTGTAAAGTTCTTCTGAATCAATCCCGAGAATGGGTCGGCCGTCGGATTTCAAATTGAATTCGCGCCGCGCGAGCTCCGCATTCACTTTTTCACACGTTTCGAGAGACGGCGAGAAAACAAGATTGTGAATCCGGCGAACCTTGTCACCCTTTTTATAAATCTGGCTCACCTCGGTCACGAGCATGAACCGCGTCCACTGCGGCCCTGCGATCCTACGTTCCTTGTCTGCCTGCGCTCCTTTGAGCCGATACAACCCCGCCTCCCCATCGCTCTCGACAAGATTCTCCTTCAAATGTTCGAACCACTTTGGATGCGTCCAGTCTCCTGTCGCCGCGACCTGAATCCCCTTGCGTTCGCACCAGCGCGCGATCGACGGCAATTCCAAATCCTTTGAACATGCTCGGGAGTATTTGGAATGAATGTGCCAATCCGTAATGAGCCGCATACCCCGTACTACAACTTCGACTTAAAAAACGTCTGAAGCCGTTTGGTAATAAAACAGCGGGACTGAATGATTTCGCAATTTCTTACTAGAACAAACATGCAGAAAAATGTCGAAGTTGTAGTACGGGGCATAATTATTTTTCCACGAAACGGATGATCGCATCGTGGTCTACGGTGTCGAAGTTTGTCGTATCCACGACGAGTGTACGGCCCTGGAGTGGGAGGGGCTTGAATACTTTGGAAAAATATCGCTCATCGAATTCCTCAAGGACGGTCTCGACCGTGTCGCAATGCCCCGGGTGGCGCTCGCCCGAGCGGGCGCGCGCGAGGAAGCGCTCGCGCGCGACCTTGGGATCTGCCGTGAGCCAAATCTGAATCAGTTCTACGTTGTATTTTTCCGCAAACTCCCGAAGCCAATCCGCATCGGAGGGCCAAATGAACGTGGACTCCGCGATGACGGACTCGCCTGCGCGCAAATGGAGATCAATCAAATGCTTGAAAACCTCAAACGCGATCCGACCGATCTCTTTCGACCACGCCCGATCACGAAATCCACCAAGATCAAACAAGGCTTCTTTAATGTGGTCCATCCCCACGCGACGTATCCCAAGATGAGCCGCGAGTGCGGAAGCCACGGTGGACTTGCCCGTGGCAAGCGAGCCTCCGATCACGATCAGTTTAAGTTTTGGCATACCCCGTTAGAAGTCTTGGAGAAAAAATTGAAAATTTTTTCTCCAATGTGTAAATAAACCGACAGGGTTTTTGTTCCCGTGTGGATCTTGTGAGATGTCAAAGTAATACATACGACTTCTAACGGGGCATAGCGTTCGCCACGCTCAGCGGGGCTTCGCGAGCAGCTCCTCCGCGATCTCGCGCTCGTCCTGGGTATTGATGCCGATCACCTCCTCCGGAGCCACGGAGATCGCAGAAAGTTTCTCTCCTTGCTCTACCGCCATGGCAATCATATCCGTCAGGTAATACTCTCTCTGGACGTTCTCCTTCTTCAACTTGTCAATATTCGCCCAGAGCCAGGCCGTCTGAAAACAATATAGGGCAGGGTCAAGCTCCTTGATAGCACGAATCTTCTCATCTGCATCTTTATATTGCGGGATGCCGACAATGTGGCTGTCCCTCCCTCGTAAAATCCTCCCCCACTGCACAAAGGCACGATGCCATCCTTCAAAGTCCGGAACGGAGGTTGTCATCATGGTCACGGTATTCCCTCGTTCCTCATGCCGTTTCGCCAACTTCTTCAGCGTCTTAGCGGAAATGAAGGGATGGTCGCCGTAGAGCACGATAATCGCCTCGGCATCCCCGACGGTCTGCTGGGCGGCGCGCACCGCATCCCCGGTCCCTAATTGTTTCTGTTGAACGGCGTACTCGCATCCCCCGTTGAAAGCATCACAAATTCTCTGGCCTTCGGGGCCGATCACAATCACCGGTTTCGGATCCAGTCCGGACGATCGGACGCTTTCAAGCAAATGCTGAAGGATGGGTTTCCCGCCGACGGGCGTCAGCGCCTTCGGAACATCTGACTTCATGCGTTTCCCGAGGCCCGCCGCGAGAATCACCACCCGAAATTTCTTCTCTAACATAGCCCACCGACGATACCAGAACCGCGACAATTTTCAACCTTGACAACCGTTAAAGAAGCGTCTCCACCCGCGCCCAGATAATCCCAGCCACAACACCGGCCGCAAACACCAAAGCATACCGGACCACAACGCACAGGAGACAACGCGATTTGTTTGATTCCATAGCGCTATCAGCATAGCACAAACCCTCCTTCGCTAAAGCTACGGAGGGTTATTTGTAGAGCAAATAAAAAGAGTCTTAAAGTCCCGGCGCCGACCTACTCTCGCCCAATCGGACTACCATCAGCCTTGTGCGGCTTAACTTCTGTGTTCGGGATGGGAACAGGTGTGACCCGCCAAGAAATGGCACCGAGACTTTAAGACCCTTTCGGCTTCATAAAATGACGATCTGCTGGCTTGGGCCTGCGGTCCTCGCTCAACGTACGGTCTAAGTACGTCTCGCTTCGGTCCTCGGGCCGCGCCAGCATCTCATCCATTTTATGAAGCCGTTCGGAGTGAATGTAAAGTAACGAGTTAAATTCTATGACTTTATAAAATCGATGAGATGTTGGCGCGCGGGGTAGCCAGCCTCCGAGCCGTACTTAAAACGTACGGTGAGGAGGTGGCGGGGTCCCCGCAAGCCAACAGATCGCGATTTTATAAAGTCAGGATATAACCTCACAGTGGTCGCAGAGCTCGACCAATTAGTACCGCTCGACTTCACGTGTTACCACGCTTCCATCTGCGGCCTATCAACCTGCTGGTCTCGCAGGAGTCTCAAACGAAGATTAATCTTGGGGTCGGCTTCGCGCTTAGATGCTTTCAGCGCTTATCCGATCTAGACGTCGCTACCCGGCCGTGCCCCTGACGGGACAACCGGTACACAAGAGGTCTCTGCTTCTCGGTCCTCTCGTACTAGAGAAGCGTCCCCTCAATCTTCGAGCGCCCATGGTAGATAGGAGACCGACATTCTGTTGCTTGCAAACCGCGTCAATATTCTGAATTTT
>CAZNKO010000043.1:0-7097 GCA_964573855.1 uncultured Gammaproteobacteria bacterium
GGAAAACGAAAATCCCCCATAGTCCCGCCAACGGCGGGGCGACGGGGGATGGTGGACCGTATCGGACTTGAACCGATGACCTTCTCCATGCCATGGAGACGCTCTACCAACTGAGCTAACGGCCCGTCATAGAATGCGGTGCTCCCCGCCAAAAGCTAAAGCATTTTGGCGGGCCCGTCAAAATGGCAGCTTCGCTGCCTTTTGTCGGGTACCAACTGAGCTAAGGGCCCATAACTTTATGAGCTTCCGCCAGAGGCGGACCAGCCTCCGGCTGGAACGGCCCGAAATTATGTGGCAAAAGAATACCTTGTGGAAACGTGTTGGTCAATAACGAAAACTCTCATGAAAACCAAACCGGGTCATTGGAGACGAATAAAAATGCATGGTGACAAAATGTTTCATGTGAGGGACATGACATACAATGTACCATATGGAACATTGTATGTCATGTCATTTTCGCATGACTCCTCTGACTCCTCCTCTTTCACCCGACATCTTCTTATGACTTATTCGTGATAAAAGACGACCATCTGTTTCACTCGTGGTTTGGATAAAAAAAGAGCGGCCGATGGAATCGGTCGCAAGATGAATCGTGCCGCCCGTGCGCCGATCAGGCGCGCACGAGCGACACGGCGGAATTTTCACGTTCCTTACGCGAGCGCTGGCCGCATCGGGAAGGAGTCGGAAAAGATCTCCAGTCCCGGGAGCCACACTGGCCGGGGCGGCTCCGGAGAGCTGCACCCGCCGTACCCGCACTGCACGCAGGGAACGATCTGACGGACTGGCCAAAACATGACATGCCTCCTCACGTCGCAGGGAAAACCGGCGAGTGGCCGGTGTCTGCGCGTCGGAGACTTTCTTGCACGTCTGCGCACTACCCCTTACGGATGAGGGTCGGGCGAGTCACGATGAGCCATCCATCTCCCACGTCAGAAGCATAAAACACCCATCACGCTGTGACAAGAGACAGGTGACAAGAGACAAGGTTCCTTAGGGAGAGGTCGCTCCCTGATTCCCTTCCTCCAGAGTCGGCGGCAGGGTTTTCGAAGCTTGTCCGGACTCAAGACGCCCGAGGCGCGCCTGAACGAGCTCATTGTCCGGATTCAGCTCTGCCACTTTCTCCACCTGCTCCAAGGCTCCGGCCAGATTATTCTGCTGTTCATAAATTGAGGCCAAGAACCAGCGAGCGTTGCTGTAGGAAGGTGCGAGTTCCACAACGCGCTCGAGCATCTGGCGCGCGCGATTCTGGTCGCCTGGGGAGGCACGGCGGAGATAGAGGAGACCTAGCTGGAACCCGACGCCAACATCGAGCTGGTTATATTGCGCCAAACTTTCCATCTTCCCAACCGCTTCATCTAATTGTCCGCGGCGCTCGAAAATCACGGCGAGTTGGTAATGGGCTGGGGCGTAATCGGCCTTAAGTTGAATCGCCTCGTTGAACCGCGCCTCGGCTTCCGCAAGCGACAGATCCACCTTATCCTGGGCCTGCGCCTTGAGTGTTGGATCTTTGGAAGCTGTGAGCTGTTGCGCCGCATCCGCGATCGTAAGATGCGTCTTGCCCAATTCAGTCACGACCGCAGGATTATTCGGTTCAAGCTCCACGGCTCGTTGGAATGCGGCAACAGAAAAATCGCCGGCATTGCCGATGAGCGGGATGAGTTCCCGATAAATCGCGCCGCGGTTCAGCCAGTTCAGCACATTGTTCGGCGACAAATTCGTGGCGAGCACACTTGCGTTGATGGAGGCCGAGGTCAGGGCTTGAATGTACTGCCGTCCCTCGGGCGTAATTTCATTCACATCTTTCACTTTCCGAAGTTCCTCCCCGGTCCGAAGGAGAAGCGCTTGGGCCAGGTTCCGCGCATACAGATCATTGAACCGGTTGTAGCGGGCGGCGCGGTCAAGGAGCGAAGCGATTTCCGCGACCTGGCCACTCGAACGATCGAGTCGCACGGCTTTTGCAAACGCGATTTCCGCCAGATAGCGCTGGGCCGTCACAAAGACGACCGTCACAATCGCAATCGAAATCATCACGAACAAAAAGGAGAAGGTAAGGCCGGCGCGCGGCGACTGGGAAAATTTCTTCTCGACTGCCTCGGGCATCGTGACCGACGCAAGAAGAGACCCTGCCAAAACCAGAACGAAGAGCAGGGTCATGTTCATGGCATGCAAAGCGACGGCAACAAGCAGGGTCGCGAGGAGCCCGATGAGCAGGAAGGAGGAAAACCAGTCCTCGCGATTTTTTGGCCACACAAGAGACCCGACAGCGCGAATCGTGACGGCGAGAAGAAACACCAGCCATGCTACGGCACCAAGGATGCCAATGGAGAGGAGAATGTTCATGGCAAATGAACTCGGGCGATCAAACCGCACGTTCCAAAGCTGGGTCTGATTTACGTCCACGGAATGATAGCGGGCGTAATTGAACATGAAGGTTCCAGGGCCCGTGCCAAAAAGGGCCGCGGAATCGTGTAGCGCCTGTCTTGCAATGTTCCAGGAACCTTGAATACTCACACCCACTTCGACCGGGAGACGCAAGCTGAAGGGAGACGGGAGCCAAAAGAGAAAAAGGAGGGCGATCGCGGTCAAGAAAAACGGCAAGGTGAAACGATGGGTGTGGGAAAATTCCTGGGCGCGCAGGAGGGCAAAGATAAAGGTCACGAGGAGCCCCGCGAGAAGCGCCACCCAAAGCACGGGATAATCGAGAACAGTCAAAACAAACAAGGTGAGCAGTGAAACCAGAAGAATCAGTGCACGCCGCACCATCCCCCTTTTCCCTTCCCCAAGGAGAGCGACATCAGACCGGCCAGATACCCAAAGCGCATTCGCAAGAACGGTTGCCGCGACCAGGTAAATACCCAGGGAAGAAAGAGTGCCGACCGGATTGAAGGTTGTCACGCGCGCAAAATCGAACGGGAGCCAGGTCACCCCAAGCATCGAAAGCACTCCGGAGGTACCGGCGAGGAGCGCGGACAAAAGCCAGAGTGTAAAAATCGTTCGCCGCTCCTCCAAAGAACGCACGGTGTTGACGACGAGGTAAAACAAAATCATGAGCGAGAGGACGGTGAGCACACTCACATATTCCTGGAGCGATGTGCCGACCCAAGAAACATAAGAGCCTTGAGAAAGGAAGGCGGACACGACCGTCACGCCCAAGACGAGAAGGGGAAGGAGATTGAGCCAGCCACCGCGAAACGTGAACGTACGGCTCCGGACCGCGGACCCGACCCAGGCCAAGGCCGCGACGAACGTGAGAACAATAAGAAGGGTCTGTTTGTTGACCTCGAAGGGATCGAGGCTCACGGGAAGAAAAAACAAGGGCAAAAGAAACACGAGAAGATAGACGCACCCCCGAGCCACGGTTTGGTAGGTCGAGGCGGACTCAAGTTTATGAAGCATATGGGGAACAGTATAGCAAACTTGCGTGGATCGTGGAACGTGGATCGTGGATCGTGGAACGTGGATCGGATAATGATCAAATATAATTTTTCTCAACGTTTCACGATACACGTTCCACGATTCACGACCATCAACGCAAAAGTCGCGAGTGTGGGGTCTCGCGGACTTTTGCTCTTAAATTGTAGCCCCGCCGCCTTATGGCGACGCGAGCGGTTTACTCTCCCCGCGCGTTGGAACGGGGAAGGAGTTGACGGAAACGTCTGAAAACTTCAGATGGCTTCTGAATCTTTTTCAGGCGTTTCCGGAAAGAGCATTTCTCCAACGCAGCTAGAGGACGTTCCGGATCTCATCCGGTCTCCAGCTGTGCTGGCGATGATCGATTTCAGCCAAGAGGCTGATCCCGCCAGAGGCGGGACATTACGTCGCAGGCGGCTCTGCAGTTATGCTGCCATCGCCTATCGGCGTTGAATCGCTTGTTTGCGTCGGGCTCTCCGACGGTGCGGGTTCGGTCGGTGCTGCTGGTTCAGAGGTGGTTGAGGTTGTTGATGTGGTTGAAGAGGTTGAGGTGTCGGTTGCCGGCGGTTCTGAAACGGTTGTCGTATCTGTCGTTGTCGTATCCTGAACAACATCAGCCGGAGGCTGACCAGCCTCTGGCTGGGGTTCCACAACAGTCGGCTCTGAAATCGTCGTGGTGTCCGTCACTGCTGGTTCAGTCATAACTGGTTCTGTTGTTGTCGTGCTTGTGTCATTCTGAGGCGCAGCCGAAGAATCTCCTGTCGTCGCTGGAGATCCTTCCCCCGCCGTCGGCGGGGTCAGGATGACAGGATCAGTTGCGGCTGGTTCAGTCGTTGTCACTTGTCCCTGGTCACCGGTCACCGACGTTTTCCCTGTCACTTGTCCCTGGTCACTTGTCACTGCTGGTTCATAATCCTTCCGATACGCCGTCACCATCCAGTCAAAGGTAATGCCGGAATCCGCGCCGTTGATTTGGGCGACAGAGAATCCATTCGTTGATTTTTGCGAAACGTAGAGCGCCACCGGACCGTTCGGGGTCACGATCACGCGGATCGGCGCCGTATTCGAGGTGATGTCATTGAAGGTCGGTTGTACCTCTTCAAAGTTGATGGTTGCCTGACCATTCGTGAGAGTGCTCGAACCCGTGATGGTGATCTGCACGTCCGGCGAGGTCACAACCACGGTCTCCACCTTCTCATTCTGATAACTGGTGATGACGTTTTTGATGAGCCCCTCGGTCTTGAATGTTCCATCCACATCAATCACCCATTTGTCCGACATGCCAACCAAGCGTCCGATATTCAGGATGCTGTGCCCGCCCATGTAGATGTTCCCCTCCATAGTTAAGGAGGTGAGATTCTGGTTGTTGCCACCCGAGGCCGTATTCTGGGTACCCGGCAATTCCGGAACGATTTCTCCGCCCCAGTACGAGAGGTTGATAAAAGTAATGATTCTGCCGGTTCCACTATCGGTATAGGGCTCCATGGCGTACCCGATGATGGGCCCTGCTTTCGTAGCGCGCATCGCGGCCCCCGGGGTCGAGGAAGAAGTAAGCGGATCGCCGACCGCGATCGGACCGCCTTCGGTTGTGACATTCGTCGGAACACGACCGGCGAGTGCAATTGGATAATCCCCTTCCTTATTGTCGCCGGCGAGGAATCCAGGGCGCGTCGAGACAACGCCCGCAATGCGTTGATCGTAAGATTTCGTTGATCGTGCTAGTTTCTCGTTTTCGGTGCCGAACACGACCACATCACCAGAAAGGAGCGCATCGCGGGACGGGAACATTTCCGCAAAGTCGTAGGATCCGGTCGCCCATCCCGCGGCGTTCGTGCGCATGAAGTCGCCGCCAGGTCCGGCCGATCCGTCGTAATAAATGTATTTCGAAGTCTGCGCGAGGCCGCGATCAGACGGGAAGAGCTTCCCGCCGATCACCATGTCGCCCGCAATCCGCATCAGCCCATCGTCCGTGATGTATGCAATCTCGGCGTCCGCCGTGTTCTTGATAGACAGCCGATACTCCGACGCATCTACCACTTCATTCGTAACTTTCATGGCCACATCCTGCGCCGCAGCCCCATCCCAACCGGAACCAACGAACGACAAGGTGTGCGATTCATAACCAGTCGTGGTCGCATCCGCTGTCCCTGTCTTCATGAAGCCAAAGTCTGTTGCACAACTATTGAGCGCCCCGCTCCGATCAATCGCCCCCGCCGCGTGCCAACCAGAACGGACGAAAACGAGAATCATCCCTTCCCCAGGACCATTCCACTTGTCCAAGGCATAACCGACGATCATGCCTGGTTGTGTCGCTTTCATGCCGACTCCCGTAACAGATGAGGTCGTAATAGGATCTCCAGGTTGAATCGGGCCATTTTCGTCACTCACGCGCGTCGGCACGCGACCGATAACAGCAATGGGTTGTGGATAAGTCGCATTCTCCCTTACAGCTTCTCCCATGACCTGCAATGGTGAGGTAGAAACAACACCGATAATTTTCCCATGATAGGAAGCGTCGGATTTTGCGACAACAGTTGCTGTATACGTTGCCGTCTCCCTCACAGGCAAACCGGTTACGGGATCCACCTCTCCAGTAAGGCGTGGGAGACCAGTGGCGGGGTCAAATAATTCTTCTTCAAATGTGACGGTGTCATCGGTTGCAACGACAATGTCTCCCGCGGTCTCTACGCCCGTCGTCTCATACCACTCCGCCACGTCACCTGGGGTAGTGGAACAATCACCGAGTTCAACATCGGCCTCATCGCCGGCAATATCGG
The DNA here is from genome assembly GCA_964573855.1 of uncultured Gammaproteobacteria bacterium. GTDB lineage: Bacteria > Patescibacteriota > Patescibacteriia > UBA9934 > GWF2-40-263 > CAZNKO01. The sequence goes on from CAZNKO010000043.1 coordinate 6,189, forward strand.
CTGTAGTCTTACAAACACCAATGGTATTATTTGCAACATCACCAATGGTAAATTGCATGTACCCAGCGGCAGTGATTTTAAATTCAGATGTATCGTTCACTGAATCATCAATTTGCAGTGAATTACCAGTACCAAGGTTCAAAATATAAGCAGCGGTTCCGGATGATGCCGTATCGTTTTGAGAAACGCTGAACACGGAGTTCGTATTTATTCCAGTAAAATTGTATGTCTCGTCATTCGGAACAGATACGGAGAGTACGCCCATAGTATGAGCCTCCAAAGTCATGTGAGTACTGATAATGGCACCCCCATCAATCACCAGCCCTCGTTGATCTCCTGAATATGAAATGCTCATTTCATCAATCCCCCAGTTGTCGAAACCTGACCCGCTATGAGTCAACTGTCGCCAACGGAATCTCGTAGAGGTTGTCTGAGCGCCAACGGGGATTGCAGCACTCTGGACCGTCCATGCACTATAGCCGCCTGCAAGATATGTTGTGATGTTCGTCCAACTCGATCCGCCGTTTGTGGAGTATTCCAGTACCAAATCTTCGCTGGAGTCGGCCGTCTCACCACAGGATGCTGAACCGGACCGGATGTAAAAGTCCACGTTTCCTCCAGTTGATACATCTATATCTCTTGTTTCAGCCGAACGACTGCCTGCACCATTAAAGAATAAAGAATTGGCTCCTGCCTGAGCACCACAAGTAGAATTCGACTGCACTTCATTCAACACTGTCCACTCAACAGGAATGAGGTCTGGATCAAAATCGTCTTTTAGTACGGACGAACTCAACGGTGTTGTCACATGCAACTTTGCATTAGCGGACGTATCACCAATCGTCACTTCCCCATCTCCACTAATTGCAAACGGAGACGTGTCTCCCGAAACATCATCGAGTCGCAAGG
>CAZNKO010000044.1:0-1830 GCA_964573855.1 uncultured Gammaproteobacteria bacterium
GTGGATATGTTCCGAATACCCCGGCAAAAACAACCATGAATCTGGTACGGCGCCTCCAACCAAAAAGACTCCTTGTGGAGTCTTTTTGGTTTTTACTCACGTTGCCGTTGCGGCAAGCTGTTTCTCTCCTTTTGTCGCGATCGTAATCTCTTCGCCTTTGGCCCCGATCGTGACGTGGTCGCCATCCTTGATTTCTGCGGTGATGAGCTTCATGGAAAGGGGATTGAGGATCAAGGTCTGGATCGTGCGCTTCAATGGACGCGCCCCAAAGGATGGATCATAGCCCTTCTTTGCGATGAGTTTTTTTGCTGCCGGGGTCACTCCAACCGTAATATGGCGCTCTTTTGCCAAGCGATCCGTGAGATGAGTGAGCTGCAGCTCGACGATATCTCCCATCTGTTCTTCCGAAAGGGAATGGAAGACGATGACCTCGTCAATGCGGTTCAGGAATTCTGGACGGAATTGTTCACGGAGCAATCCTAGGATTCGGTTGCGGATTTCTTGATCTTTAGTTTCCGTTTCACTTTTCTCACGGAATCCGATTGTAGAGAGTTCTTTGCCGGCTGAGAGGATGACGTCCGAGCCTAAGTTGCTTGTCATGATGATAATGGTGTTCTTAAAATTCACCTTTCGCCCTTTCGCGTCGGTCAGGTGTCCCTCGTCTAGAATTTGGAGAAGGATGTTGAAGGTGTCTGGATGTGCCTTCTCGATTTCGTCGAACAGGAGCACGCAGTACGGTCGGCGGCGAACAATTTCGGTTAGTTGTCCGCCTTCTTCATATCCAACGTACCCAGGAGGCGATCCAACGATTTTGGAGACGGCATGACGCTCCATGTATTCGGACATGTCGAGTCGAACGAGAGCGCTTTCGTCGTTAAACATGAATGTGGCAAGCGCGCGGGCGAGCTCGGTTTTTCCAACCCCGGTCGGCCCAAGGAAAATGAACGAACCGATCGGCCGATTAGGCTCCGCGATGCCTGCTCGTGAACGACGAAGGGCATTGCTGACCGCAACGATGGCTTCCTCCTGACCCACAACACGTTTGCGAAGCTCATCTTCCATGCGGGCGAGCTTCGAGACCTCGGATTCAAGCATTTTAGACACCGGAATATGAGTCCAGCGTGAGACAACACCCGCGACCTCTTCTTCTGCCACGACCTGCTTCAAAATCCCGCGGTCGCGCTGAAGTTTCGTGAGGGCAGATTCCGCGGCATGCAGCCGGCGCTCTTCGGCCGGGATGCTGCCGTAGCGGATTTTTGCCACGGTTTCAAGGTCGCCGCGGCGTTCGGCCATCTCTGCCTCGCCACGCAGGCGCTCGATCGTGCTCTTCACCGTCTGGATTTCAGTGATTTTTTCTTTTTCATTTTTCCATCGGCCCTCGAGCGCATCAGCTTTTTCTTTCAAATTCGCCAGCTGTTTTTCGATTTCTGCCAACCGTTCCTTCGACTCTTTGTCTTCTTCTTTTTCAAGCGCCTTGCGTTCAATCTGTAAACGCATCACATCCCGTTTCATGGTGTCGAGCTCCTCAGGCATGGAATCAATTTCCATGCGAAGTGCCGAGGCCGCTTCATCAATCAGATCTACGGCCTTGTCTGGCAGGTGCCGGTCGGTGATATAGCGTTGCGAAAGTTCCGCAGCGGCCACGATTGACGGATCGCTGATCCGGACCCCGTGATGGACCTCATACTTTTCTTTAATTCCACGCAGAATCGCGATGGTGTCCTCAATCGACGGCTCCTCAACCACGATTGGCTGGAAGCGTCGTTCGAATGCCGGATCACGTTCGATATGTTTTTGATATTCTTTGAGCGTTGTGGCACCAACGGCCCG
>CAZNKO010000044.1:1840-7049 GCA_964573855.1 uncultured Gammaproteobacteria bacterium
CCGGCCCGAAGTTTTCCGCGCGCCAAGGCGGGTTTGAGCATGTTGGAGGCATCGAGCGACCCACCCTCCGTTGTCCCGGCGCCGACCAACGTGTGAAGTTCATCCACGAACAAAATGATTTTTCCGCTCGATTCCTCAATCTCTTTGATCACGGCTTTCAGACGGTCCTCAAACTCGCCGCGGAACTTTGTCCCGGCAACCATGGAGCCGATGTCAAGCGCCACAATCTCTTTGTCTTTCAAGAGTTCCGGCACATCGCCTGAAACGATGCGCTGTGCCAACCCCTCCACAATCGCGGTCTTTCCGACCCCAGCCTCGCCGATCAGGACCGGGTTATTTTTTGTGCGGCGAAGCAGAACCTGCATCACCCGGCGAATTTCGGTGTCCCGCCCAATGATCGGATCAAGCTCGCCCGCCCGCGCTGCGTCCGTCAAATTGCGGCTGTATTTTTCGAGTGCCCGATACCGTGATTCGGGCTCGGGCGAATCCACCCGCTGTGTGCCGCGGATATCCTTGAGCGCCCGCATCACCGCCTCCTCATTCAATCCAAATTGTCCAAGGACGCCCCCCACCTGCCGGCTCGTCATGAGCCCAAGGAGAAGGTGCTCGGTTGAAATAAATTCATCTTTAAATTGTTTGGCTTTTTTTCCAGCCTGACCCAAGACATTTACGGTTTCCGGTGAAAGATACATTTGTCCTAAGCCGCCTTCAGTCCGGGCGCGGGGAAGCGCATCGAGCGCGTCGTCCACGAGGTCACGCAGTTCGGTCAGGTTCGGCGCGATTTTATTTACAATCGCACTCACGACTCCATCCTCCTGTTCCAAGAGGGAAGCAAGGAGGTGCATGGGTTCGATCGCTTGCTGTCCGTTCTCAAGCGCGATATTGTGCGCTTGCTGCAGGGCTTCCTGGGATTTTAGGGTAAAGTTATTCGGCAGCATAATCGTTAGTGTTTGTTTGGCACTCTTCAGTATAGAGTGCTAATCCGAAATGTCAAGCCATGTGACGCGAATCTTTGGGATCGAAATCAGCGGAGCTACAGGAAGGGAAGTTCGTGACCGGATCACGGCTTTTTTGCAATCGGACCGACCGCACCGGGTGGCGACCGTGAATCCGGAAATGCTCGTTGCGGCACGTTGGAGCCCCTCCTTCCGCCGAATCCTCGCGTCTTTTGAGCTGCGCGTGCCGGATGGATCTGGCCTACAGTTCGTCTCACGCTTATTCTACAACATTTCGCTTCCGGAGCGGATTACAGGGAACGACGTACTCGAAATAATGTGTGAGACGTGTTCCGGGCAAGGGCAGCGCGTGTTTTTTTTGGGTGGGGAAGAGGGAAGGGCGGCTGGGGCTGCGGACGCCATGCGCGCGCGGTATCCGACTCTGGAGATCCGGGCGGTGAGTGGGGGGAAAATCGTCAAACGTGATGATCAATGGCACATGGATCCGGCGGTCTTGGAAGAAATCCGCAGCTTTCAGCCCGCGGCGATTGCCGTCGCACTCGGACATGAGAAACAAGAGCTCTGGATTCAGGATTTTGTGCCGACCATCCCCTCGCTCCGGCTCGCGGTCGGGGTGGGCGGGGCCTTCGCGTTCCTCTCTGGCTTTGTCCCGCGGGCTCCGCGTTGGATGCAACAGATCGGTCTTGAGTGGTTCTGGCGATTGTGTTTCCAGCCAAAACGCTGGCGTCGCGTGCTCAACGCGGTCGTCATCTTTCCGGTTTTGGCTTTTTTGGATAGACTAAGGCCTATATCAGAAGTGGGAGGTGAGAAGTCAGAGGTTGGAGATGAAAACGGAAAATAACCTCATCACCTGTCACGTGTCTCTTGTCACTGTATGCAGATCCGCACACGTTTTGCGCCATCGCCCACCGGCTATCTTCACATCGGCGGCCTCCGCACCGCCCTCTACAATTTTTTGTTTGCGAAAAAACATCGAGGGAAGCTCGTCGTGCGTATTGAAGACACAGATCGTTCACGACTGGTTGAGGGGGCGCTTGAGAGTCTTTTGAAGACGCTCAAGACGACGGGGATCATTCCTGACGAGGGCCCATACATTCAATCTGAACGTTTGAAGCTGTACCAAAAGCATGCGGGGATGCTTCTGAAGAGCGGCCACGCCTACCATTGTTTTTGTTCTCGGGAGCGTCTTGAAGAGATGCGGAAAGGCCAAGAGGCGGCGCACCAGTCGCTCAAATACGATCGCGTTTGTCTCCCCCTCGCACCAGAGGAGGTGAAGAAGCGACTCGAAAAACAAGAGCCGCACGTCGTTCGTCTGAACGTTCCGGACGGAGAAACAAGTTTCGATGATTTGATCCGTGGCAAGATCACCATTTCGAATAGGGAAGTGGATGATCAAGTTCTCCTCAAGTCCGACGGATTTCCGACGTATCACCTCGCGGTCGTGGTGGATGATCATCTCATGAAAATCACCCACGTCATCCGCGGAGAGGAATGGTTGTCATCGACTCCGAAACATCTCATGCTCTATCATGCGTTCGGGTGGGAGGCGCCGGCGTTTGCGCATCTGCCGCTCATTTTGAATCCGGACCGGTCCAAACTCTCCAAACGCCAGGGCGATGTTGCGGTTGAAGATTATCTTGCGAAAGGGTATCTGCCCGAAGCGCTCGTGAATTTCGTTGCTCTTCTCGGTTGGAACCCGAAGGCAGACCAGGAGCTGTATTCTTTGAAAGAGCTCACGAATCTTTTTGATCTTGAAAAGGTGAATAAAGCGGGTGCCGTGTTTAATCTCGAGAAACTCCAGTGGATGAACGGCCAGTACCTTCGACGTCTCAAACCCAAAGAACTTACGAAGGCATGTGAGCCGTTTCTGAAACAGGCCAGCGTAGACGTTGAGGCCAAGACCCTTGAAAAAATTTGCGAAGTTGAACGCGAGCGGCTCGTGCTTCTTTCGGACATGCCGAAGAAAGCGCAGACCTATCTCCACCTTCCTTCCTATGAGTCTTCACTTCTTGTCTGGAAAAAGGCGAATCGAGAAGATGCCAAAAAGAATCTCGCGAACATGATTACCTTTTTGGAGGGTCAGGGAGCTAGGATTTTTACCAAAATTTCATTGCTCGAGGAGGCCATTTCGCGGTATATTAAGGAACAGCAGCTTCAAAACGGCAATGTTTTGTGGCCCATGCGCGTGGCCTTGTCTGGCCGCGCCGCATCCCCAAGCCCGTTTGAGCTCGCCTGGGTTCTAGGCAGGGAAGAGACCCTGTCCCGCCTCGACAAAGCCTTGAAGCTTCTCTCCGCATGAAGCACTACCAACCCTTTCTCTTCGCGATGCTGCTTGTCGCATCCGCCACGCTTGTCGTAGGGCTCGGGTTTGCGTTTGCGGAGGGGGAAGGGGAGCCGTTCCAAATCACGGCGATTGAGGACGATTCCGTGGGTGAAGAGATCAACAATCTCAACAAACAGATTTCAAATAAGCGTTCGACCATTGAGACGATCCGCAGGGACATTGCGGAATATCGGTCTCGGATCCAGGAAAAACAAAAAGAGGGCATCACCCTTCAAAACGAGCTCGAACTCCTTGGAAACCGAGCAGCCCAGACGGAGCTGGAACTCCAGGCGGTGGAGGAAGAACAGTCAGCGGTCGGTTCGGAAATCCGCGTCCTCGACTTACGTATCCAGGCGCTCGATCAACAGCTCGCGCGCGAACGGGAGAGTATTGCAGCGATCCTTACAAAGCTCGACACGTACGACAATGACCTCACGCTCCAGCTCTTGTTCGGGAATGATTCATTTGCGGAGCTCTTTGACCGTCTCCAGGCGCTTGATAATATGACAAGTGATCTTGCCTCGGCGCTCGACCGCGCAAAGTCAGAAAAGCAGCAGGTGACTCTGGCTCGTGCCGAGAAGGATGCTAAACAGCAGCATCTGAGCGAGCTCGCGCTCCTGCTCGAAGACACGAAGGAGGATTTGCAGTATCAAAGCGAAGCAAAAAACGTTCTTTTGACACAGAGTCAGGAATCCGAGGTTGCCTTCCGTCAGCTCCTCGCCGATCTGCGTGAGGAAGAAGCGGCCATCAGCCACCAGATCTTTTTCTTGCAGGGAAAGATTGAATCGCGCCTTCTTGCAGACGATGCCTTGGGCGGCAGTTCTATCCTTTCCTGGCCCGTCGAACCGCTCCGTGGTCTTTCTGCCTTGTTCCACGACCCCAGTTATCCTTTTCGGCATCTTTTTGAACATTCAGGGGCGGATATTCCAACCCGTGCCGGCACACCGGTCCGGGCGGCGGCGCCCGGATACGTGGCTTGGGCAAGGACGGGGGTTCAATATGGGAATTACGTCATGCTCATCCATGCGGATGGTGTTGCGACTATTTATGCGCACTTATCAAAAATGTCTGTGGCGGCCGAGGAGTTTGTTGCGAGGGGAGAGGTGATCGGGGCCTCGGGCGGCGTCCCCGGGACACAGGGGGCAGGCCTTTCAACAGGCGCCCACCTACACTTTGAAGTGCGTAAAGATGGTGTGCCCATGAATCCTTTGGGTTACTTAATTCGACGTGACGATCTATGACGCTTGCCCTTCTCGTGAAAATCATTGGCTGGGTCATGGCAGGGCTTCCGCTCACGGTTGTGCTTGTGATCAGTGTGTATATGATCGTCGGAGCCTCGAATGACGATGACGCGATTAAAGTCTTAGTCATGCTTGGAATCTCCATGTTTTTGATCGGGGTCGTAATTTTGGCTCTTGCCTATTTTACGGACGTGCTGTCATTGGTTTCGGTATAAATATGAAGTATGAAGTTTGATAATAAAGTTGCATTTGTAACGGGTGGGACATCGGGTATCGGGGAAGCTATTGCCGAGCGTTTTGTAAGCGAAGGAGCGCAAGTGATGGTGGCAGGTTTAGCTATTAAGAAGCTAAAAGTTTCCGATAGTCTGAAGTTTATCAAGGCTGATGTTGGTCAAGAAAGAGATATAAAACGGGCCCTTGAAAAAACAAGGCAGGTGTTTGAAAAGGTGGATATTGTGGTCAACAATGCTGGTATCTGGGGAACACAGAAAATAAAAGAACTTTCAGAAAAAGAACTGGATAGAATTTTTAGAGTGAACACCAAAGGAGTGTTGTGGGGGATGAAGCATGCCTTTAAGTATTTGCGACGATCTGGTGCTCGAAAGGGAATCGGAGGCAAGGGGGTTATTTTGAATAGGGGAATGTATAAAATCTGCCACCTGAAAACTGCTCTTTGAGTGTGAGTTGAG
>CAZNKO010000045.1:0-6513 GCA_964573855.1 uncultured Gammaproteobacteria bacterium
CTCAACTCACACTCAAAGAGCAGTTTTCAGGTGGCAGATTTTATACATTCCCCTAAACTAATTTTGTGCAATTATATTTCAATGTAAATCCAGGAACAAGCTTGTCGCGGTGCTGTTGAACTCGCTCTAAGAGGTTGCCTGTGACACCCGTATAAAGAACGATGTTACGAGGATTGGTTAAGATGTAGATGAAATATTGCCGTTCCATATTAGATTCTTCGGTCGCTTCGCTCCCTCAGAATGACAAGCAGGCTCGCAATGACGAGTTAGGCGAGATGGCGGCGAGAAAGGACCGCGCTCCCCTGCCGCACGATTTCGAGGCGGCGCCCGACTTCTTTCACAATGGTCGAGGGTTTCCGGCGCGGCAGGACGCCGCCGTCCAGATACAAATCCGGCTGGAGCGATTGCGAATCGAGTTGCTGGCGCGCCGCAGGCACGGAATAGCAGGAGGATTCTCCAGAACGGTTTGCCGACGTGGCAACGATCGGAACGCGCAGGTCGCGAGACAAGCGTGCCGCCACCGGATGCGATGACACGCGAAGGGCCACGGTCCCGTTTTCCCGGATGACCGCGCTCGAGAGGTCCGTCCCCTTTCCAGCAAAGCCGCCCGCCTGCCGGACGGGCAGGGATCCGGCTCCGCCGGACTTCGCTTTCGCCACAATCGTGAGGGGTCCGGGCCAAAACTCACGCGCAAGTTCGTGGAGACGAGACGAAAACTCCAGATACCGCTCGGCCATCGTGAGATCGGAGGCGATCAGCGCCACGGTTTTCCCCTCTTCTCTTCCTTTGATAGCCAGAACCCGCTCGACGGCCCGCGTGTTCGTCGCGTCTGCAGCAAGGCCATAGGCGGTCTCGGTCGGGAATACAACAACACCCCCGCGGCGGAGGGTGTCGAGCGCTGATTGTATTTCTGCCTCACTGACGGCGCGCTCGCTCATACCCGTTTCCGAAACCATTCGACCGTCTTTCGGAGTCCCTCATCCAACCCGACCTCTGGCCGCCACCCAAGTTCACGAGCGGCTTTGTGAGAATCAAGGGCAGAACGCAGCAATTCTCCGGGAGGCGCGGGCGCATGCCGTTCAGGAACATGGGAACCGGTTAATTTTTTCAATTTTTTAAAAACCGATACGACGTTTGTTTCTTTCCCCGTACCAATGTTGAAAATTCCAACAACATTTTTCTGCATCGCGAGCATGTTCGCGCTCACCACGTCATCCACGCAAATATAATCACGCGTCTGCTTTCCATCGCCATAAATCGTCACGGGACGATTCTTTAACATACGGCTCGTGAAAATCGCGACGACCCCCGCTTCCCCCTCAGTACTCTGACGCGGCCCATACACATTTGAGTAACGAAGAGCGACGTAGGGAACGCCGTGGACATCATTCAAGAAAGCGAAGTACATCTCGGCAGCCCGTTTTGAAATACCGTACGGCGACAGGGGCTCTGCTGGAACCATTTCTCTCCAAGGCGGACGGACATGCCCTGGATACATCGGCCCTCCGGTCGAAGAAAAAACAATTTTTTTTACGCCGGCCTTTCGAGCTTCCTGAACGAGAACGAGCGAGCCCATGATATTGGTCTCGGCGTCCTTGAGTGGATTTGAGACGGACGCCCGGAGGTCGAGATGCGCCGCGGCGTGAAAAACAATGTCCGGTCGAATGCGTTTCAAGAGGTTCGGAAACTGGGGATTCAATAAAGAGAGTTTCGTGAAACCAGCGTTCGGATTCAAATTTTCCTTTCGTCCGGTCGAAAGGTCGTCCACGACAAAAACCTTCACGTGCCGACGGATCAAGGCATCGACGAGGTGGGAGCCGATGAAGCCGGCTCCGCCGGTGACAAGGGCGCGTTGATATTTCATAAAAGGCATGATTGCGGCGAATTACGAATCTGTACGAATATCCGAATCATGATTCTTGTCCATATTGAGTATACGTTTCTGCCGCACGCCTTCTCGTGTGAAATTGATAAGGAGAGCGAGAACGTACCCTGTCATTTTCAAATAATTAACAACCTGTCTGATGTTTTGAGGACGAAAATAATCTCCGCATTTCAATTCGCCGACAATCTTATCTTCAAAAACGAAATCAAGATAGTACGTTCCGGCAACCTCATCTTTGTACTTCACCGGGACATACACTTGCTCTGCGAAATGAATGCCGCGTTTTCGTAACTCATTGGCAAAGGCCCGTTGATACGTCCGCTCCTGCATACCAGGACCTAATTCATTAAAGACCTCATACGCCGCCCCGATAATACGGTAGCTCAATTCTGGATAAAGAAGGTCATCGCGTTGTAAAGGATGCCCCATATCCATTCCCTCATTCGTATATTCGTATCTTATTCGTTATTCGTCGCCTTCATGCTCTTTCCAAGCTCGTGACGCAGATACGCCTCCATGAACGGCTCGAGGTCGCCATCGAGCACGGCTTCCGCCTCCTGCGTTTCGTAATCCGTCCGATGATCCTTCACTAGTTTATACGGATGGAGCACATACGAGCGAATCTGGTTGCCCCACTCCGCGCTTTGGTAATCGCCGCGCAGGCGCAATTTCTCGCGCCGCTGTTCCTCGATCCGGCGCTGATGAAGTTTGGCCTTCAAAATCTTCATCGCCGTGTCCTTATTCTGTTGTTGACTGCGCTCGTTCTGGCAGGACACCGTAATTTTGGTCGGCAGATGCACGATTCGGACGGCCGAATACGTCGTGTTGACACTCTGCCCACCCTTTCCGCCTGACATGAAGGTGTCGATGCGGAGATCTTTGGGATCAATCTCCATTTCCTCAAGCTCATCAAACTCTGGCAGGACTTCCACGAGAGCAAAACTCGTGTGCCGCATCTTTTCTGCATCAAACGGTGAGATGCGCACAAGCCGGTGCACGCCCGCCTCGGACTTGAAGTAGCCGTACGCCCAGCGGCCGACAACACGAAAGGTGATGCTTTTGAAACCCGCCTCTTCTCCGCGCGATTCGTCGAGGACTTGCACTTCCCATCCTTTCTTCTCCGCAAAACGCGTGAGCATCCGAACGAGCATGGCGGACCAATCTTGCGCCTCGGTGCCACCGGAGCCCGCATGCACGGAAACAATAGCGCTCGAGGCGTCGTAGTCGCCAGAAAAGAGGGTGGTAAATTCCAGCGTACGAAACCGCGAGGCGAGCGTCGAGAGCTTTGAGGCAATCTCGTCGTGTCCCTGCCCGTCCGGCAGGCGGGCGCCTCCGGCAGAGACATCCTTCTCTTCTTCCTGATACAGCTCCGCGAGCGCCTTCGTGTCCGTCACTTCTTTCAAGAACGCTTCCCATGTCTCGAGTTCGGTCCGAAGGTCTGCGGCCTCCTTACTCACCTTTTTTGCGTGCGCCGTGTCGCGCCAAAAATCCGATGCAGCCATCTCGATCTCGAGGGTTTTCAATTGCGTCTTCACCCGATCCAGGTCAAAGCAACCCCCAGGTGCGGGAGGCGCGCTCGTGAAGATCGTTTAATTGTGAAAGGAGTTCTTTCATAGTTCACGAAAAAGGTTCGCAGGAATGGAAGGGTCACAGGTTCGCAGAACCACGATCACTGCGAACCTACGAACCTCAGAACCTGCGAACCTCTTGTTTATCAAAGTTTCAACTGTTTTGCGTACTGACCAATGACCGGCACCTCCCAGAGCTCTCCGTTCAGGGCCTTCACAATACCCATGATCGAGAGGATGAGAAGCACGATGGATCCAATAAACCACACCAGCTGCCCGAACACCGGAATGATGTTCAAGACAAACAAAATGAGCCAGGCGATCACGAGGATCAATCCCTGCTTTGCATGATGCTGGGCATAGGGACTATCCTTTTTTCCGAGAAGCGGAATAAGGCAGAGAATGCTGAGGTACGCAATCGCGGCCATGGCCTTATTGTCGTCCACGTCTTTGGAGGCGCCATGATGAGGCGCGGGAGCGGCTGACGGCGCTGGCGCTCCTCCGGGCTGCTGTTCGTCCATAAAATTAGAAGTTGGAAGTTAGAAATTAGAGGTTGGAATAATGAACAAACATAGAGTAGCAAAACTGGGCTAAAATGAAAAGACGGGGCATTCCAACCCCCCACCTCCCACATCCAACCTCCAACCTCCAACCTCCCATTTAGTACATATCCATGCCGCCGTGACCCGCGGGCGCAGGCGCTTCCTTCTTTGGAATCTCGGCCACGGCCGCTTCAGTGGTGATCACCATGATGGCAATCGAGGCCGCATTTTGGAGGGCGAAACGGGTCACCTTCGCCGGATCAATGACGCCAGAAGTAATCATGTCTTCGTACTTGTCTGTGAGGGCATTATATCCGAGAGACCCTTTCTCTTCCTTCAACCGCTCCACCACGACCGAACCGTCCTTGCCCGCGTTCATGGCGATCATCCGCATCGGCTCCTCCAAAGCGCGACGGAGAATGTCGATTCCGACCTGTTCATCGACAGCGAGCTTCAATTCCGAGAGAGCGCCAGCGGCGCGCACGAGCGCGACCCCGCCCCCGGGCACGATCCCCTCTTCGACGGCGGCCTTGGTGGCCGAGACCGCATCCTCGATGCGATGCTTCTTCTCCTTCATTTCCGTTTCGGTCGCGGCCCCGACTTTAATAACGGCGACACCGCCCGAAAGTTTCGCAATGCGCTCCTGCAATTTTTCTTTGTCAAAATCCGAATCGGTTTGTTTCACCTGCACGCGAAGCGCCGCGACACGATCCGACAGCGCTTTCTTCTCCCCGTGGCCGCCGATGATCGTCGTCAATTCCTTCTTCGACACGACCTTGCGCGCCTGTCCGAGGTCCGTCAGGTTTACGTTCTCAAGTTTCAATCCGAGCTCCTCAGTGATGAGCTTTCCGCCAGTCAAAATGGCGATGTCCTCGAGCATGGCCTTGCGGCGATCGCCAAACCCCGGCGCCTTGATCGCGAGCGTGTTGAAGGTGCCGCGCAGCTTGTTCAAGACAAGGGTCGGGAGCGCCTCTCCATCCACATCCTCCGCAAAAATCACGAGTTCCTTTTTGCCGGTCTGCGCCACTTTTTCCAAGATTGGCAAAATATCCTGGATCGAACTGATCTTCTTGTCCGTAATCAAGATGTGCGCGTCCTGATACTCCGCTTCCATTCGATCCGCATTGGTAATCATGTACGGCGACACGTATCCGCGGTCGAACTGCATCCCCTCCACCACTTCGACCTCAATACCGAAACTCTGCGATTCCTCGACGGTAATGACGCCGTTCTCCCCAACTTTCTTCATGGCCTCGGCGATCATCTTGCCGATCTCCGGATCGTTTGCAGAAATGGAAGCGACCTGTTCGATCTCTTCGCCCTTGATCGGCTTTGCAATCTTCTCCGTAATTTCCTTCACGATCCTCTCCACTCCTTTTTCAATACCGCGGCGGAGCGCCTGCGGATTAGTCCCAGCCGTCACATTCCGGAGACCTTCGTGAATCAAAGACTGCGCGAGTACGGTCGCGGTTGTGGTGCCGTCACCTGCGACATCATTCGTTTTCGAAGCGACTTCCTTCACGAGTTCAGCGCCCAAATTTTCAAATTTGTCCTCCAGTTCAATTTCTTTCGCCACCGTCACGCCGTCTTTGGTCACGGTCGGCGCGCCAAAGCCGCGGTCCAAAATGACGTTCCGACCCTTCGGCCCGAGGGTGATCTTCACGGCATTCGCAAGTTTATCCACGCCGCGCTTCAGCGCAGCACGCGCCTCCTCGTTGAAAATAATTTGTTTTGCCATATGATTATTCGATCACCGCCATCACATCATCCATTTTGATGACGAGGTATTCCTCTTTGCCGGCCTTGACCTCATCCGGCGCATACTTTTTAAACACGACCTTATCCCCCACCTTCACTTCCATCGGCGTGCGCTTTCCATCCTCGAGAACACGGCCGGGACCGATCGCGATCACCTCCCCGCGTTCGGGCCGCTCTTTATCTACCGTCTCTGGAATAATGATGCCGGAGGCGGACGTTTCCTCGGCAGAAAGAGGTTTCACGATGATATGATCACCAAGGGGGCGGAATTGCATAGATGCGTGGCGTTCGGTGTTGCCTGACGTCTGACAAGCAACGTTCGGCTGACGGCAAAAAGTTCGTGTTCGCTTCGCTCACGTTCGTTTTTTCCCGAACCGCCGAAGGCGACGAACCTGTGCCCGCCAGACGAACGGCCAATCTTAGGCGTCAGTGGCCGCCGAACATTTCATTAAATTATGAAAACAATACGCTAGCAGTCCTCCTATTTGAGTGCTAGCGCGACCATTTTGATGAATGGAATCAATGTTGTCAACCCCGTTAGAAGCCGTATGTGGCACACCTATGTTTTATAAGGCTAAAACCGATCAGTGGCATCCTGATCTGCCAAAGACAAACGAAAAAGATTTTTAGCCTAAAAATCTTTTTCGTTCAGGCTTCTAACGGGGTCAAGAGGCTTTTGAAGTGGTCTTTTGAAGGATGGCGATCGTGAAAAATCCGAGAGCAAGGCCGGGCCACAAACTCCAAAGATAATGATCAAAAA
>CAZNKO010000046.1:0-6473 GCA_964573855.1 uncultured Gammaproteobacteria bacterium
CTTCTTTACCGTATTCGAGTAACGCTTCGAGCACGCGATCGAGATCGCGATCGGCCAGCCGCGACGCATGGCCTCCTTCCACACATCCGCATCAAGGGCGAGCCGAATCCGAACGAACGGAGCGGCAAATTTCACCATGAGGAGGAGCCAGATCAAGTTCGCGATCGTCGTCACCCAAATCATGGTGACCACATCCGGGGAAATGCGCGCCGCGATCACAATCCCAATGAGCAGGACAAGGCGATTCAAAAACTCCGCAAGCGATGCCCGCCACACGGATTCATGTTTTTGGAAAACGCCGACAAGCATGGCGGCCCCGGCCATGAGCGTGTAGGCGAGTGAGCCCACGACCACTCCCCACTTTACCGTCTCGGACCATGGGAAGAACCAAACCGCGAGCGCCCCGGCGCCGAACATGACGGCGCTCGTGATGAGACGAAGGGAAAAAAGGTTCCCAACGATTTTTTCCTCATCTGCCCCGGGCTCCGAGATCATCACAATCAGAGTGAGGGTCAGTCCCAAGTCCACGATCACCCCAAAGAGCTGGAGAAAGGTGATCGCGGTCGTGTATTCTCCGAATCCGTGGGTACCGAGAAGTCGGGTCAGGAGCCCTAAAGAGACGAGGCCGAGCAAAACGGCCAAGATTTTCCCCAGAACCTGGATCATGAAGTTTCCGGCGAATTTTCTTGTGAACACCATATTTTTATGATGGCGGGTCCTGGCATTGCAGCTTCACCCCGCCAGTGCTCATTTCATTGCGCGCTGTCGGGGGCCCCGTTGCATGCCACCCGCCATCCAGATTCGTATTCCGTCCAAGTGTAACACGAAGGCCGATTCGCAGGTGAGCAGAGCGAAAATTGACGAAAGGCGAAAATTTTGCTAAAATAGATACGAAATATGGAGGCCTTTCAACGTGTGTGGCGCACAGGCATCGTCTGGGCCGCGGCTCTCTTTTCCATCGGCTCCCTTTTTGCTCCGGCCATCGCGACGGCCGCATCGACCCAAGCCTACGCAAGCGTGCCCGTGCTCATCTCCGGCAATGGAAAGCTTTTGATGAAACCCGGAGAGACAAAGGAGGTTTTAATTGGTCTCCAAAACACGGGAACCAAAACCTGGTCCTCAAGTGGAGCCGGGTTTGTTTCTGTTTATACATATGACCCGAAGTATCGGAAGAGCGCGTTTGCGGATCCTTCGTGGTACAAAGCGTCACAGCCCGCGAAACTCTCCGAGGCTACGGTTCGGCCGAATGATGTGGGCCATGTGAAGTTCAAGCTGAAGGCGCCGGAGAAAGAGGGGACGTATGCGGAGACGTTCCAGTGGGCCGCCGAGAACATTGCCTGGATTCCCGGCAGTAAATTTACCTTGAATATCCTCGTGGCACAGTCGCCGCCGCCGGAAAGTTCGACACCAAGCGGACTCTCTGCCATGGTTTTGCTGCGCAGTGAAAAACAGATCACGGCAGCTGGCGGGGCATCCGTCAGTTACACGGTCGGCATCAAAAATACCGGTTCTACGACTTGGCTCACACGCGAACTGCGGCTCCCGGACATTTCCGCTGCCGCGGCAGGGAATGAAACGTGGAATAGCACGTGGCTCACCAAGAACCGGCTCGTCGCCAATGCGAGCGGGGAAGTGAAGCCCGGGAGCATGGATTTTTTTACCTTCTCGTTCACGGCGCCGCGTACCGCCGGATCGCATACGGTGCGCTATATTCTTGCGGCGAACGACACCGTTGTCCCGGATTTTTATCTCGATATTCCCGTAGAGGTCACTTCGAACGCCCCGTTTGTGTATGAGGCGCCGGTAACCGTGCCCGCCGATCAAATTCCGGTCGGCAATTTGATCGAGGAGCCGATCATCCGTGTCGGGGTTTTGATCGTTGACGAAGAGACGAGCTGGCAGGTGGTGATTTCCTGCCGAAGTGCGTGGCAGCTCAAAGATATCAATGGAGCGCTCTTGGGAGAGCTTGAGCCCGGGCAGGCCGTGACCGCTTTCTACAAAAACGGAAAGTATTGGTTTAACCGCGGCAAGGAACTCGAGTCGAGCACGTATGCGCTCCGATTTGTGCCGAACGAAGCAAACAGTGTCTGTCGTGTTGATAATTTCGACCGCCGCCGCACACGCGACACGGATTATCCGGACAACACTTTCCGAAACATTCTGGAGCTCCGATACAACCAGACCAAGAACCGCACTTGGCTCATCAATGAGCTCCCGATGGAATATTATTTGTACGGGCTTGGCGAAACGTCCGACGTTTCGCACATGGAGTACCAGAAGGCCTTGGTCGTCGCCGCTCGGACGTACGCACTTTACCACTGGGAGCGCGGAACTAAACGCGCAAGCGAGTTTTTCCATGTCACCGGCTACGCCGATGACCAGGTGTACCGCGGCTATGGGCATGAGGAGCGTTCGCCGCGTATTGTGCAGGCCGTGGTGGACACGCGCGGCGTTTCTGTCACCTATGAAGGTCGCACAGCGCTCACTCCTTACTTCTCGCGCTCCGACGGCCGCACACGCGACTGGTCCGAGGTGTGGGGCGGGGAGGTCGCGTGGCTCAAATCCGTTTCCACACCGTGTGACGTCGGCCGCACGCTTTGGGGTCATGGGGTCGGCATGTCCGCGACCGAGGCCTTGTGCCAGGCGAACAATGGAAAAGGCTGGCAGGACATCATCACATATTTTTACCGAAACGTTTCGCTCATGAAGCGGTGGAATTAAGGGGCATGCGGAGGATTTTGCTTGTCATCCTCACGAGTCTCGTCGTGATCGCGCCTCCCGCGGTCACGTTTGCGTTTCCGTTTGAGATCGCGAGTTTTGATCCGACGCTCGAGGGGATTTATGAGAGTCGGGCGGATCTCCAGGCTTCATTCAATCCGATTTCTCACCGAGCAACATCAGGCGGTCGAGCCGGGATTCTGATTGATTTAGAAGATTGGGCGCGGCAGTACGGGTGGCGGGAATACGCCGCCCTTTCCGCCTATGCCCCCCCGTCAGAAAAAATTCCCGTCCGAGGCAAACGCGTCCAGGCTCTCCCGACCTTCACGGCCGCCTCGTATCTCATCATGGATTGGAATTCGAAACAGATTCTCGCGGCAAAGGCGGCGGATGTCGAGCGTCCGGTGGCGTCGCTCACCAAACTCGTGACCGCGGATGTGGTGCTCGACAGCGGAGTTTCCATGACGCAACTGCAGGGCGTGCAAGAGGCGGATGATGTTGGCGGCGCGAAGATTAAGGTCACCTCCGGCGATGCGCTCACGATCGAGGATCTTTTTTATGCTACCTTGGTTGCTTCGGCAAATAACGCAGCCAACGCACTCGCGCGGTCCGCGGGCCTTTCCAAAGATGATTTCGTTTTGCGTATGAACGAACGCGCCACCGCATTGAATCTTTCCCACACGCGTTTTGTCGAGCCGACCGGCATCGAGCCTGCCAACGTCTCGACTGCGCGCGAGATGGCGCGGCTCGCAGAGCACATCTTGGCACGGCCCGAGATCCGGCGCTACACTTCGACCGCGCGCAAAATGATCCAAATCGCCTCCCAAGGGACCACCAAGGAGATGATCAACACAAATTGGCTCCTGCGCTTGAAGCGCTATCAAGATGTGTACGTCACTTCCGGAAAGACCGGCTATATCGATGAGTCAGGGTGGAACATCGTGACCACGGTGCGGCCGCAAAACGGGGACGCTGGCCGCGAGCTTCTTGTGGTCGTGTTCGGGGCCGGATCGCGCCAAAAGAGTTTTGACGATGCGGACCGCTTGGCCACCTGGGTTTGGAAACAATTCACCTGGGCGAAGATGCAATAGACCCGTGGCGTCTTTTATCTTCCTCCACGAGACGCAAAATCGTGTGTTTGATGCCGTCCGGATCCGCGACATTATCAAATTCAAATCGTTTTTGCTCCCCGGCTGTTTGAATATGCACGTCGCCGAAATTGAGGACCGATTGTAGGAATCCTTTGAGCTCGGACGTGACATCTTGGATGGATCCCAAATGGAGTTCGGAGGCGACGCGGTGGAAGAGGTTTTTTTGGACGATGTTGATGATGCGCTCATTCGTGACGATCCAGGTGTCGAGATAATAATCCACCCACGTGCGGAAGGCGAAGAGCCAGACCGCGAGGAGATAGACGCTCGCCCCGACCGCAAGCAAGGGGCCGAGAAACGGATGCGCGACCCAGAGAGCGACCGCATCCCAGGCGAGCCAGATGATCGCACTTGGGGCGAGAATAAGGAGAAGAAGCACGAGCACGATTTTTAAGACGGCAAACCAGTGGGCACGGAGGAAAAGCGCGACGCGTTCGTCCTGTTTTTGGTTGGGGAGATGGTTAAGATGCATCATAAGGATTTGCCGGGGGGAAAGAGGGCGGCGTTTGGTTGAAGAAGCTGGTCCAGCGGAAGGGCTGCGCTCCAATTATACGGGGAGAGGATGACGCCGCTCCACGCGAGAAGGGCGATGGTGCCGAGGAGAAAGAGGGCAAGGACGAGCGGCATGGCTGGGCCCATGACCGCGAAGCGGATAAGTTGATGGAAAATGAGGCCGCTGTAGACGATGTAAACGAGGAGGAAAAGAAAAAAGAGGCCGAGAAGAAGCTGGAGCGGGATTGCAAGGCCTTGCATATCGGGGTTAGTGTAGCATGTTTAGATGAGACGCTGGGTCGGCGGCGGAAAGCCGAGGTGCTGGTAGGCGCGGTCGGTTGCCACACGCCCGCGCGGAGTGCGTGCGAGAAACCCAAGTTGGAGGAGAAACGGTTCGTAGATTTCCTCAATCGTGTCGATTTCCTCTTGGGTCGCGGCCGCAAGCGTGGTGAGGCCGACCGGACCGCCATTGAATTTTTCAATAATCGTGCGGAGGAGTTGCCGGTCCACCTGGTCGAGGCCATGGGTGTCCACATCGAGCATGGTGAGCGCTTCTTTTGCAACCGGTTCGGTTACGCGCCCGTCAGCGCGCACCTGCGCGTAGTCGCGCGCGCGGCGGAGCAGACGGTTTGCGATGCGCGGGGTGCGCCGCGCGCGGGAGGCGAGCAATCTTACGGAAGGATTTTCGATTTGGATGTCGAGGAGCCGCGCACTGCGGTCAATAATTTTTGCAATAGCATCCTCTTCGTAGAAATTGAGGTGGTGGGTGGCGCCAAAACGGTCGCGGAGCGGGGAGGAGAGAAGGGAAAGGCGGGTGGTGGCACCAATAATCGTGAAGTGTTCGAGATTGAGGCGCAGGGTTCGCGCCGTTGGCCCTTTTCCTACCACGAGATCAAGCGCGTAGTCTTCCATCGCGGGGTAGAGCACCTCCTCGATCGTTTTGTTCATGCGATGGATTTCGTCGATGAAAAGCACGTCACCTTTCTGGAGATTCGAAAGGATCGCGGCGAGGTCTCCGGTGCGCTCAAGCGCAGGTCCGCTTGTGACCCGGATCTGTCCGCCCATTTCGTTTGCAATAATGTGCGCGAGCGTCGTTTTTCCGAGCCCCGGATTTCCATAGAGCAAAACATGCTCGAGCGGTTCTCCGCGGTGTTTTGCGGCCTCTATAAACACCTTCAAGTTTTCTTTGAGCGGCTCTTGGCCCACGAAATCCGCGAGCGTTTTTGGGCGGAGCCCTAATTCAAAGGCACGCTCCGGCTCCTCGGCCGAGGGGGCGAGCACCCGATCCGCCTCTGCCTGCATTTCCTCGCGTTCGATCATACCCCGTACTACAACTTCGACTTAAAAAACGTCTGAAGCCGTTTGGTAATAAAACAGCGGGACTGAATGGTTTTGCGATATCTTGCTAGGACAGACATACAGAAAATGTCGAAGTTGTAGTACGGGGCATAGATGGCCCCATTATTCCACGTCGTTCATCCCTTGACAAAAGGCCAAATGGTATCGTTTCCCTCTAATTCCTGGTTGTATGACCAGGTCGTTCGCCGGATTTTCGGCGGATCAGGGTGTCTGGTTCCTGCACCAACCCAGGAGCTTGTTCGTTCAAGGAGGTGCCGTATGGCATCAAAGATCGAGAACGGTCCGTCGAAATATGAGCTCATGCTCGCGTTGTTCGATCGGAAGGGGGATCACCTTCGTCCCGTGACCTTTATGACCTCTCCGTCGGTTGGGCTAGTGCTTCACATCACTTCCGTCGGCATCGAGGACGGATCCGGAGACAGCTGGATTGTCGAGGGCATAAGCGGGACGGGGCGTTTCAAGGGACACTACCGTACGGACACCCGTAAGGGTTCCATCGAGCGGATCGAAAGGATCGAGACGTAGATTCCAAAGCTCGCGCATCCGCGCGGCAAGAACCATCCGGCCTACCGCTTCCGGGTGCGCTCTTTTTTATTTACAAAAGTCGTCCCGCCAAGCGGGACGACTTTTGGTGCGTTTGTTTGACGAAATCCGAACCTTTCTTGAACAGAACTGACCGCCTCCGCTTCGCTCCGGCGGAACGCTCGGGCGCGGCGGAATTCCCCCCACACCCCCCTTCCGCCGCGCCCTCGC
>CAZNKO010000047.1:0-6179 GCA_964573855.1 uncultured Gammaproteobacteria bacterium
GGGACCAAGCTGACGGGCTCCGAGACATTCCTTAGAAATGACCCCGCTCATCTCTTTAATTTCATGATAATCTGTCCTGAAAATACTCCTCCAGCTCCTCGATCGCGACACGATCCTGCTTCATGCTGTCGCGGTCGCGGACCGTGACTTTCTTGTCCTCGAGCGATTCAAAATCCACCGTAACGCAGTACGGCGTCCCGATTTCGTCCTGCCGGCGATAGCGCTTGCCGATTGACTGCGTTTCGTCGTAATCCGTGGACCAGTGTGCGCGCAGTTTTGCGGCGAGCGGAAGCGCGACCGTTGCGAGCTCCGGTTTTTTGGAAAGCGGGAGGACCGCGATTTTATAGGGTGCGAGCTCTTTCGGGAATCGCATCACAACGCGAAGATCCTCCTCCCCTTCTTCCGCAGTCGGGGCCTGCTCCTCGTGGTACGCCTCGAGCATCACAATCAGCATGGTGCGGTCAATGCCGAACGTCGGCTCCACCACATGTGGAATGTATTTCTCCTTCGTCATCGGATCCGTATACGTCAAATCCGCGCCGCTCATCTCGATGTGGCGCTTCAGATCAAAATCCGTCCGATAGGCAAGCCCATAGAGCTCCTTCCGCCCAAACGGATATTCATATTCAATATCAATCGTGCGCTTCGAATAATGCGCGCGCTCCCCTTCTTCGATCTCGTGGAAATACAGGTGCTCTTTTTTCACGCCGCAAAAGTCGAGCCAGGCCTTCATCTCCCCCAACCAATACTCAAAATGTTTCTCCCATTCGCTCGGATGGACAAAATATTCGAACTCCATCAGTTTAAACTCCCGGGTCCGGAAAACGAAATTGCCGGGCGTGATCTCGTTCCGGAAACATTTCCCTTGGCTCGCGATGCCGAACGGAAGGCGCTTGCGGCTCGTGTCGAGGATCATTTTGAAATCCACGAACATCCCTTGGGCGAGCTCGCCGCGGAGGTACGCGAGGGCCGAGGTGTCTTCCGTGGGCCCGATGAACGTCTTGAACAGCAGATTAAAATTCATCGGTTTTGTGAATTGATCTTTCGCACCACAATTTCCGCACGCAGCCTTGAGGTCAATCGCGTCCGCGCGAAAACGCGTGTGACACTTCTTACACTCCACGAGCGGATCCGTAAATCCGGCGACGTGGCCGGACGCTTCCCACACTTTCGGGTTCATGATGATGGAGGCATCGAGTCCCACCATGTCGCCGCGCGAGGTCACAAACCGCTTCCACCACGCGTTCATGATGTTGCGCTTGAGCTCGGTCCCGAGCGGGCCGTAATCCCATGAATTCGCGAGTCCGCCATAAATCTCCGAGCCGGGAAATATAAAGCCTCGAGTCTTCGCGAGCGCGGTCAATTTTTCCATGGTGACATTTGTGTTGGGCATAGGATTGATTTGCTCGTTGCTCGTAGTTCGTTTCTCGTGCTCGGGCTCGTTTTTGTTGATGATCGAACTACGAACGACGAACCACGAACACGTTTTCACACCGTCATAATCTCCGCTTCCTTCTTCTTTCCCACATCTTCAACCTTCTGTGTGTATTCTTTTGTCATCTTGTCGAGCTCCTCCAAAATCTTAAACTTTTCATCCTCGCCAATCTTTTTCTCCTTCTCCATCTTTGTGACTGTCTCACGCGCGTCCTCCCGTGCCTTGCGGAGCGCCACCTTCGCCTCCTCGAGCTTCTCTTTCATGAGCTTCGCTAAATTTTTTCGGTTCTCTTCGGTCATCATCGGCATCACGATCCGTACGATCTCGCCGTCCACGGCCGGAGAAACCCCAAGGTTCGCGTCGCGAATCCCCTTCTCGATCGCCTGCAGGAGCCCTTTGTCCCACGGCTGGATCACAAGGGTCCGTGCATCCTGCGTCGTGATCGAGGCCACGGTGTGAAGCTCCATGGTGCTGTCGTAGGCCATGACCTTCACATGCTCTACCAGTGCCGGGGTCGCCCGACCGGTCCGGAGCGATGACAAATCCTCCGCGAGCCGATCCAGGGCCGCGTCAAAGGCGGGCTTCTTTTGTGTAATCTGTGTATGCATAATCGTATGTTCGGTGCCTTCGGCTGTTCGAGCTTCGTCGCGCTTAGCGCGACTTCGCGTTCGGTCGCGGAGAACATACGGTTCGATCATCGCCGAACCTATAAGTCGCCAGGCCGCACCGAACCTTTTCTTACTTCTCTTTCTCACTCGCCGCAACTCCGACAAACACGCCGGACGCGTTTTTTGGATCCATCACCATCCGCTCCGGGAGCCTCGTCGTAGGCAATTTTTTGGTCGCCCAATTTTTCCCCCCATCCGTCGTAGCATAAAAGGTGTCCCCGGCCGCGTAATAAATATGCTTCTGGTCCGCCGGATCCACCGCAAGCGCATGGACCTCGACCTGACCAGGTGACGTCAACATTGGAAGTGCCTCCCAGGTTGCTCCCACATCGAAGGAGCGAAGAAGTCCGTACTTCGTGGCAGCGATCACGACCTTGCTTTTGCCATCTTGGGCGAGAGACCACACGGTATCGGCCTCGCGCATTTTTTGCAACTCTTTTTCGATCTGCGTCCAGGTGCGCCCGCCGTCGGTCGTGCGGAAGAAACCGCCGCGCAGGGTGCCGACCACCACGATGCGGCTGTCGGCGTTTCCGACGAGAATCGCGTTCACCCCAAAACGCGAATTCATGACCCGCGCCCATTTGCGCGCGCCGTCCTCGCTTTTCAGCACATCGCCGTTTGAGAGCCCGAGCCAGACAATGTTCGGGTTATACCAGTCGATTTCGATGACCGTGATCGCGACCTTCTCCCGCGTCTCCACATACCGATCCGTTTCCCATGTGCGGCCGCAGGTCGAACTCTTGTAGAGCCGCGGCCCTTTCGCGACATACAACGTGCACAAATTTTTCGGATCCACTTCGATGTCCGCGATGGCGCCTTCCCGGAGCGCCGCGAGGCGCGGCTGCTGCCAGGTCGCCGCGTTGTCGTAGGTAAAGAAGAGGCCGTGTGCTCGCGTGCCGATGTAAAGCGCTTCGGAATCAATCGGATCATGTTCGAGGGCGAGAACATCGGTCGTCGCAATCGAGCCCACCCCTTTTGCCACCGGGAGTGCCGTCATCTGCGTCCAGGTGCCGCCGCTGTCCGTTGTGCGCCAGAGACCGCCGTCGTTCGTTTTTTCTTTTTTGCCGCCAAGATCAAAACAGCCGGCGCCAAGCAAAACCAACGCAAGCGAGAAGATAAGGAGACGTTTCATACTTGATAGATTCTTCGGCCTTCGGCCTCAGAATGACATGGGATAAGAAAATTTTAAAAATTTCATATTAAAAAGATAACGCGACGTGCTCGAGAGCAAGTTGCGGATTGATATTGTGCCGAATGGCCTCGCGGGATTCCCGGATTGCGGAAAGGGTCCGAACCCACAATGGACCCGTGGCCTCCGCCTCTGAAACCGGCGCATCAAGGGCGAGGTCAGCGCATCCGATCGCGGCAAGAAGCCGATCGCGCACGAGCCGCTCCCACGCCTCAAGCGTTTCCTCCAAAACCGCGGCTTTGTTCACCTCTTCTTTTGGAAGGAGCGTCCCGATCCGGCGGAACCGTGCGGGAAGCGATTCCGACATAAGCTCCCGAACCTGTCCTTGAACGGTTTCTCGCGCTGCCCGCCACGCTCCATCTTGAAGAAACCGGAGCGCCCAGCCGGGCCGCCCGACCGCGGTCGCGGCAAGCTGTTCGGCTTCGGAGCGCGGGAGACCGCGTTTTTGCAAAGCATCCGCCATCGTCTGCCGCGGCACAAGGTGAAATCGGATGATCTGACAGCGGGAGGCAATGGTCGGCATCACGGAATCAAGGGAGCTTGCACGCAGAAGAAAGAGGGCCTGCCCATCCGGTTCCTCAAGAGTTTTGAGAAGGGCATTCGCCGCGGCCGGGTTCAACCGGTCCGCTTCCTCAATCCAGACGGCCTTTCGCCCGGAAAATGAACTCATGGCCATCCGCTCCGTCACGTCCCGAATCTGCTCCACGCTGATCTGGCTTTTTTCCTTTCCTGTTTTTTCATCTGTTAAACGTGAAAGCGAAAGAAAATCTGGATGAGCCTCAAGCGTCGCGGGTTGTGTCTCTAAAAATTCCGCAAGAAGCCCGCGTGCGAATGTGCTTTTCCCCACTCCCTCGGGACCGACCAAAAGATAGGCGTGCGAAAGCCTCCCGCCCGCGAGAGCGCGCGAAAGAACTTCCGAAACCGTTTCATGGCCGATCACCTTCGCGAACGTCGTGTGCGACATACGAAGGCAAGTATACCATATTTTTCAGGTCCTTATTTTTATCTCAATGAAGCCGAATTATGGCCTGAACCCCTTGACAAAACCTCCAAAATGTGCTATAGTGGGTGGCATAGAATTGATCTTGGGATTGGAATACGAAGCCGGTCCCGGACAATACAATAACTGGGGAGAGGGATCGAGACTTTTGAAAAAGGGATGGATTTTCGTTGAACGGGGAAGCCAGCCTCCGAAACGTACTGATGATCTGTACGTTGAGGAGATGGCGGGGCCCCGTGAGACGAAAAGACGCCATTTTGCAAAAGTCTAAAGGCCGATTTTTGGCCGTATCTCCCCTTAGATACGTTCAAAAATCGGTCTTTGTTTATTCCGTCCCCCTTTTTCCGCCAAAGGCGGATCAGCCTCTGGCTGACAAGGGGGACAACAGGGGGTTACCGAAGTCGTGATCCTTGCCTGGATGGCCAACAATGGCCTGTCGGGCAAGAATCACGAGGAGAGACCCGGCCCAAAGCCCTTCGGGGCATTGTGGCGGGCCCGCCTAAATGCGAGGTTGCAGACCGAGCTTTTGGCGGGGACTCGTTATTCGAAATCGACCGCAGGCGCGGCCGTCCGGAGGCATCCGGCCTAGAGCGTCCGTGTGACGCAAAGGAGGGAAATATGCAGAACGCCATCGAGACCAAGAAGGCCGCGCCCGCCACCGTCAGGCAACCGACCGAGGCGACGCTCGCCGCGGTCGCGCAGTGGAAGGCGGCGCAGGCGCGGCGTAAGGCGCGCCGCGAGGAGACCCCCGCGCAGAAGCGCGAGCGGCTCCAGGCCGAGGCCGCGAAGTGCGCGGCGATCAAAGCGGCGGCGATGCCGAAGCTCCCGCCCCCGCCGCCCGCGAAGCCGTTCGCGACCGCGAGCGTCGCGACCGCGCTCCTGACCTTCGCCCAGAGGACAAGGGCCACGGAGGTCGCGGGGACCGGCCGGCGGAGCGGGCGCTTCGTCCCGCGCGGCGAGCGCGAGCTCGCGAGCAAGGTCGTCGCCGCGCTGCGCGCGGCGTAGGGAGGAACGATGGACTTCCTCTACTACGCCGTCGCCGGTCTGATGACCCTGCCGTTCTTGGCAGCCGTCATCGCCGGCGCGATCGAGATCGATTAACCATCGGTCTCACACAACATAACGAGCGACCAACTCGCAAAACTGGCTCGCCATCCGAGGTAAGGCAGAACATCGAATCCTCGGGACGTACCCCGATGCAGAACATCGCATCGGGGGCAGTACCAAGCTCATGAGAAGTTTTCGTGGGCTTAGCAACTGCCGCGCGAGCGGGTTGAAAAATTGCGGCGCTGGCGGGGTTGTCCTGCCGGTGCCAAACGAAACGATCTGCTTTTGCGGCGCCCCGCGCCGCGAGGAGAAAAAATGTGGTCTTTTAAAGAGCTAAAGGCGGAGTTGGATTCCGCCGAGGAGTACAACCTTTTCCTCACGGCAGCGCCGTGGGGAGAAACCGGGGAGGGGAGACGGATCCACCGTCTCGCCGGGGCCGAAAAAAAGTCCCCCCTGCTGGTCGCCCAGGCATGGGCGGACGAGAGGGAGGAGATCATCAAACTCTTCCTCGACGCCGTTTTCGAGGGAGGGGAGGCGCGCCTGCAGGCGGTCGGCACATTCGTGCCGACCTGCGTCAACGACGAGGGGGTCAAGCGACCCACGGCGTCGTTGATCGACTAGCCCCGCCCCCGCGTCCTAGACGCGGGACAGTACTTCAACCGAGCCGGTGATCCTAGGGCACCGGCTCCCTTCCCCCACATCTTTTCACATGGTGTGGGGGCAGTACCAAGCTCATGAGAAGTTTTCGTGGGCTTAGCAACTGCCGCGCGAGCGGGTTGAAAAATTGCGGCGCTGGCGGGGTTGTCCTGCCGGTGCCAAACGAAACGATCTGCTTTTGCG
>CAZNKO010000048.1:0-6133 GCA_964573855.1 uncultured Gammaproteobacteria bacterium
TCAAAGGGGAGCCGATCCGGAAGGTGAACATCCCAGAATCCTTTAACGTGCTCATCCGCGAGCTCAAGGGCCTGTGCCTCGATGTCGAGCTCTTGAAAAACGGCAGGAAAGTCGACCTGGCCGGGGAGAAGAAAAAGGGAGGCAACGCCTAATATGTTTCCGAAGACAGATACACTGAAAACGACCGACTTCGACGCCATTCGGCTTCGCCTCGCCTCGCCCGAGGTGATTCGCGGCTGGAGCTATGGGGAAGTCACAAAGCCGGAGACCATCAACTACCGCACGCAAAAGCCGGAAAAGAGCGGCCTCTTTGCTGAGGAAATTTTCGGGCCGTCCAAGGATTGGGAGTGCTATTGTGGCAAGTACAAAAAAATTCGTTTCCGCGGCATTGTCTGCGACAAATGCGGCGTCGAAGTCACGCAGGCGATCGTGCGCCGCGAACGCATGGGCCACATTGATCTTGCGGCCCCGATCACGCATATCTGGTTTCTGCGCGGCGTGCCCTCGAAGATCGGCACCATTCTCGACCTCTCGATCCAAACGCTTGAGAAGGTGATTTATTTCGCGAATTTCATCGTGACGGAAGTGAACGAAGAGGCGCGCACCCAGACCCTGGGGCAGGTGAAGCAGGAATACAAGAGCAAAAAGAAAATGATCGAAGGCGAATATAAGCGGGATGCGGATCGGCTTGCCCAAAAATTTGCAGGCGACGAGAAATCCGCCGGAGGCGGACCCGCCTCTGGCGGGAAGATTCAGACGGAGATGAAGCACCTGGAGGAAATCCGCGACAAGAAATTCACCGAGCTCGACGAGGACTTTTTAAGCGTGGACGAGGAGTTGAAGGATATGAAGGTCATGAAGATCATCTCCGAGAACACCTACCATGACTGGTCGCTCAAATATGGCCACATCTTTGAGGCCGGGATTGGCGCCGAAGCTGTGAAGGAACTCTTGAGCCGTGTCAAAGTGGAGGAGACGATCGAGCTTCTTGAGGAAGAGCTTGAGGAAGCGTCTGCGGCGAAGCGCGACCGCATCATGCGGCGACTGAAACTTCTGCGCTCCTTCCGGCAGAACGGGCTGAAGCCTGCCTGGATGATTCTGGAAAACGTGCCGATCATCCCGCCGGATTTGCGCCCCATGGTGCCGCTTGATGGCGGCCGGTTTGCGACGTCCGATTTGAACGACCTCTATCGCCGGGTCATCAACCGCAACAACCGCCTGAAGCGCCTCAAGGAATTGAACGCGCCGGAAGTCATTACCCGCAACGAAAAGCGCATGCTGCAGGAAGCGGTGGATGCGTTGATCGACAACAGCGCGCGCCAGTCTAAAACCGTCATTGCCGCGACCGGCAAGAAACGGCAATTGAAGTCGCTCGCCGACCAGCTCAAGGGCAAGCAGGGCCGCTTCCGCCAGAATCTGCTTGGCAAACGCATCGACTACTCCGGCCGCTCCGTGATTGTGGTGGGGCCGTCCCTCAAACTCCACCAGTGCGGCATTCCGAAGAAGATGGCGCTCGAACTGTTCAAGCCCTTCGTGATCGCCCAGCTCATCAAGCGTGAATACGTTCACAACATCCGTTCCGCGAACCGCTTCATTGAGAGCGACCGTTCTGAAGTGTGGGACATTTTGGAAGAAATTACCCGCGACGCGTTCGTGCTCTTGAACCGCGCGCCGACCCTCCACCGCCTCGGCATCCAGGCGTTCCGTCCGATCTTGATCGAGGGGAAGGCCGTCCAAATCCATCCGCTTGTCTGCGAGGCGTATAACGCGGACTTTGACGGCGACCAAATGGCGGTCCACGTGCCGCTCACCGAAGAGGCCAAGGCCGAAGCGCGCGACCTCATGCTCGCGACTAGGAATTTGTTGAAGCCTGCCCATGGCGGGCCGGTCGCGACCCCTGGCAAGGATATTGCCTGGGGGATCTTCTCGGTCACCATGGCGGATGGCGAACCGGATGAGAAAAACCTCAAGAGCTTCGCGAACCAGACAGACGCTTTGTATGCCGAGCAGAGCGGGGCTTTAAGCAAGCATGAATGGATCCGGGTGCGCATGGAGGACGGCGAGCGTCTCATTACGACCGTTGGTCGTCTTCTCGTGAACCAGATTTTCCCGGAAGATCTCCCGTTCATGAACCAAAACATGGGAAAGAAGGAGCTTTCGAACGTCGTGAAATACATCCTCGAGCTCCATGGACCGGAGATGACCGCGGACTTCTTGGATCGTCTGAAGGAGCTGGGATTCAAGAGTTCGACGCGCATCGGCTATTCTTGGGGCATGGGGGATCTTCCAGTGCTGAAAGAAAAGGAAGCGCTGATCGCCGAGGGCGACAAGCGCGTGCGGGAAGTTGAAGAATATTATTCTCAAGGGCTGCTCACGCAAACCGAGCGGCACGGGTCCATCATCAAGGTCTGGAATGAAATCAAGGACCGTGTCGCCGAATTCGCGAAGAAATCCCTGCCAAAGGACAACCCGGCCTACACCATGATCGAGTCCGGCGCGCGCGGCACCTGGGGCCAGATGACGCAGATGGTCGGCATGAAGGGCTTGGTTGCCAACCCGGCGGGTGAAATTATCGAGCTGCCGGTCAAGAGTTCGTTTAAGGACGGCTATGACGTGCTCGAATTCTTCATTTCGAGCCACGGCACGCGCAAAGGCTTGTCTGACACCGCGCTTCGTACCGCAAACGCCGGCTACCTCACCCGCCGCCTGGTCGACGTGGCACAGGATGTGGTCGTGCGTGAAGAAGATTGCGGCGACGCGGACGGGGTGGTGCTCACCAAAGAAGAATCGGATGAAATCGGTGAGCCGCTTCTCGTGCGCATTCTCGGCCGCTTTACGCTTTCGGACATCGTGAAGCCGGGCGGTCGCAAGGTGATCGTCAAGGCCGGCGATATTATCACAGAAGAGCACATTCGTGACATTGAGGAAGCCAAAGGGGACCTGAAGGAGGCTCACGTGCGCTCGGTTATGACCTGCAAATTGCGCCGCGGCGTGTGCCAGAAATGCTACGGCTACGACTTGGCGTACAACAAACTTGCGAAGCTCGGAGCCGCGGTCGGCATCATGGCGGCCCAATCGATCGGGGAGCCTGGGACCCAGCTCACCATGCGGACCTTCCACACGGGAGGCGTCGCCGGCAAGGACATCACCCAGGGTCTTCCGCGCGTGGAAGAGCTTTTTGAAGCGCGCACGCCGAAGCAAAAGGCCGTGATGGCGGAAGTGTCCGGGAAAGTCTCGATTGAGCAGGCTTCCCGCGAAGTCGTGCAGGCCGCGACCGGCAAGCAGATTTTGGATACCCGTCCGGGCCAGAAGACGATTAAGATCTCGCATCAGGGGGTTGAGGAGGCAACGTATGTGGTCGGAAAGGATGCCAAGCTGAAGGTAAAGGACGGCGCGAAAGTGGAGGTAGGAGAGACGCTTGCCGAAAAAGAGGGCAAGGAACCCGTGACAGGCGAGTTTGCCGGAGTTGTGTCCTTAAGGAAGGCGGGGGTCGTGACGGTTGTGTATGAAGCGGAGAAGGTTCGTGAGTACATTATCCCGCCTGGCTACACGCTGTATGTGAAAGAGGGAGATGAGGTGCAGGCCGGGGACGCACTTACCGACGGGAGCCTCGACCTGCAGACCCTCTTTGTCTGCAAGGGCCGCGACGCAGTGCAGCGCTATCTCTCAAAAGAAATCCAGTTCATTTATGCTTCCCAGGGCCAAAAGCTCAACAACAAACACATTGAGATCATCATCCGCCAGCTTTTCAGCCGGGTGCGCGTGATCGATCCGGGGGACACGGAGCTTTTGCCTGGCGAAGTCATTGAGAAGTCGACGTTCCTCGATGCGAATGACGTCGTGAAAAAAGGCGGCACGGCGGCGACCGCAGAGGAGTTGCTTCTCGGGATCACGAAGATTTCCCTCTCGACCGACTCGTGGCTTTCGGCCGCGTCTTTCCAAGAGACGGCACGGGTGCTTATCAACGCGGCAGTCACGGGGAAGATCGACAAGCTGATGGGACTCAAGGAAAACGTGATCATCGGCCGCCTCATCCCCGCTGGAACGGGGTTCGGCGTCGGGCCGCTCCTCCCCGAGGTCCCGGTGCCGCTGCCTGCCGAAGAAGTGGAGGCATAAGGTTGTGGGCTACTTATGGCCCGGCATAGTCATTGGCACAATATTCAGCTCACGAAAGGCAAAGCCGACGCAAAGAAGGCGCAGGTGTTTTCGAAGTTTGCGAAAGCGATTACGCTCTCTGTGAAGGAAGGTGGAGCCGACGCCGCATTCAATTCCAAGCTGCGCGCCGCGGTGGATGCCGCGAAGACCGCGGGCATGTCAAAGGACGCCATTGAGCGCGCGGTTCAGCGCGGGGCAGGCGGCGGGGCTGGGGCGGACCTCAAAGAAGTCGTGTATGAGGCGTTTGGTCCAGGCGGGGTCGCTCTCGTGATCGTTTGTGTGACAGACAACGCGACCCGCACCGTCGCGGAGATCAAACATATTTTGACGCGTCGTGGCGCAAGCCTGGGAGGGGTCGGGAGCGTGATGTGGATGTTTGAGAAGAAACGCACGCCCGCGGGTCTTGAGTATGTTCCGAAGAATCCCGTGACGGTCGAGGACCCAGCTGTTCGTCAAGCGCTCGATGAACTCCTTGCAGCGCTCGACGAGAACGAAGATGTGGATGCGGTGTATACGAATGAGGCGTAAGTTCCCCTCCTTACCAAGGAGGGGTGAGGGGAGGTCTATGACGAAATTATATAACCGTCTGGAGCAAAAAAGTGTCCGTCGTCGATTACGCAATGAGGCAACGGATGCTGAAAGATTGCTTTGGGAAAAATTAAGAGGGAAACAATTAAACGGGTTGAAATTTCGTAGACAGTTTGGGATCGGTTCATTCATTGTCGATTTTTACTGTCCAGAGAAACATGTAGTGATCGAAGTCGATGGTGATTCTCACTTTGAGCTGGATGCGGAGAAAAAAGATCAAGAACGGACCGCTTTCTTGCAGCGAAAGGGGATTCATATTTTACGTTTCACAAATCTTGAGATTCGCGAGAATATCGAAGGAGTGATAGAGAGATTATTGATTGTCTTACCCACTTTATGAAGACCCCCTCTAACTCCCCCTTGGAAAGGGGGAGAAACGCAAAAACAATTCTCGGCATTGATCCTGGGTTTGGTCGCATGGGATTCGGATGTATTCGTGTAGATCATGGGCGCTGTACCGCGATTGATTTTGGTGTGGTGACAACAAAAGCAGGAGAGGAGTTCGGGGATCGATTGAAATACCTTGCCGAGGATCTTCGTTCGCTCATGAAGAAATTGAAACCATCCGTCGTTGCCATGGAAAAATTGTACTTTACCTCAAACGCCTTGACCGCGATGCGGGTCGCAGAAGCTCGCGGGGCGGCTCTTCTCGTCGCGGCCGAAGAGGGGATTCCTGTTGTTGAATTCACCCCTTCCCAAATTAAAAAAGCCCTCACAGGCGACGGACGCGCGGACAAACGCGCGATGCAACGAATGGTGGCGCTCCTTCTTGAACTTCCACGCGTCCCAAAGCCCGACGACGCCGCGGACGCTCTCGCGGTTGCTATCACGGCCGCCTCGGTCCGGTCTTGATTCTTTGGTTGTTTTTTGTTACACTCCAGCCACTTCGGGCTGTAGCTCAGTTGGCTAGAGCGCCTGGTTTGGGGTTTTGCCTGGGCGAGGAGTAAACTGCTTTACTCCGAGACGGCAAAACGGGTTGGCCGATCTGCCGCAAGGCAGAGGCAAACCCCGGCTTCGGAACTCACGTCTGTCGGGGATTAGCTCAGATGGCTAGAGCGCCTGCTTTGGGAGCAGGAGGCCGCCGGTTCGAGTCCGGCATCCCCGACCAGACGTGAGTTCCGAAGAGGAGGTCGTTCCGCCGTTGGCAGAATCGCCCCGACCATTCGACTACCATCGTTATTTTATGACGGTAGTCGAATGCCCTGAGTTAATCGAAGGGCAAAAGTTATGTGATGGGCAATCGCTCATGGTCTACGACCATACACGCGGGTATCGTATAGCGGTTATTATTCCAGTTTTCCAAACTGGGGATGCGGGTTCGACTCCCGCTACCCGCTCCATGGAAATTGACCATTTTGTCCCGCTGCGGTGTTGCGGGGCCCCGCCACCT
>CAZNKO010000049.1:0-6009 GCA_964573855.1 uncultured Gammaproteobacteria bacterium
TTAGAAAAATCTTTTGAGAAAAGACCTTGACGGGTTCGACATTGAAAAGGGTTTCCGTTACACTTCGCGCCATATGCTTCAGGTCGGCATTGTTGGGCTTCCGAACGTCGGAAAATCCACCCTCTTTAAGACGCTCACCCGGCGTCAGGTGCCGTGCGAAAATTTTCCGTTTTGCACAATTGAGCCGAATGTCGGGGTCGTTGAGGTGCCTGATGATCGTCTCTATCAACTTGCACGCGTTTCAAAATCTCAAAAAATAATCCCGACGGCGATTGAATTTGTGGACATCGCCGGGCTCGTGAAGGGAGCGCATAAAGGAGAGGGACTTGGCAACAAATTTCTCGCAAATATTCGTGAGGTGGACATGATCGCGCATGTGGTTCGAGCGTTTGAAGATCCGAATGTCGTGCACGTGGACGGTTCCGTGGATCCGAAGCGCGATGCGGAGACGATTGAGATTGAGCTTGCCATGGCGGATCTTGATACGGTGCAAAAACGTTTGGATGCGGTGCGTGCCAAGATGAAAGCGGGAAAAACAAAAGAGCTCGAAAAAGAAGAGGCTGCGCTTGCGAAAATTTTTGCGGCGCTTGAGGCAGGAAAAATGGCGCAGACCGTAGAGCTCGATGAAGACGAAACCGTCGCGGTTAAAGGAATGCAGCTCTTGAGCCGCAAACCGATTTTGTATGTCGTGAACGTGGATGAGGCCGCGGCCGCAGATCCGCATTGGACCCCGCCCTTCGCGAAGGGCGGGGCGCTCGGAGCAGATCGTCTGGCGCTCCCGATCAGCATCAAGGTGGAATCCGAGATCGTCGAAATGAGTCCGGAGGATCAAAAAACATTTCTGACAGAGCTTGGCCTCAAACAATCCGGGCTTGATCGTCTCATTGTGAAAGCCTACGAGCTTCTCGATCTCATCACCTATTTTACGTCTGGAGAAAAGGAGACTCGCGCTTGGACCGTGAGGAAAGGAACAAGGGCGCCACAGGCCGCGGGGGTCATTCACACGGATTTCGAAAAAGGATTCATCCGGGCGGAGATTATTAACTGGAAAGATTTTGTGGAGCTCGGCGAGGCCGGAGCCAAAGAGGCTGGAAAGCTCCGGATCGAAGGGAAGGACTACGTGATGCAGGACGGCGACACGTGCCACTTCCGCGTCGCGACATAAAACGGCCGGCATCCTCGGCATCTCTTTTTTTCGGTCTGCATTCGCAGACAACTCTGAAAAGAGACGCCTCCGGTGCCGGCCGCATGAATACATAACGGAGGTCGGGTGGCATGCAGCGGGGCCCCCGACAGCGCGCAGCGCAGCGAGCTCTGGCGGGGTGAAGCTGCAATGCCAGGACCCGACCTCTATTTTTTCATCACCAGAATTTCGCGGGCGATGCGGGCGTCGGGACGGCGATAGAGAAGGCCATAAGAAAAAACAGGGCGCGTTTTTTTAGTCCGCGGCCCTGTCTAGAGGCGTGACGTGGGGAGCTCACGGTTGGATGGGCGATAGGTGGTCACTGCCGCCTGTACCAGCCGCCCTTTCCATCGCACTGTCCACAAATCACATGTTTGGCACCGTGCTCGTACTTGCGCGAAAAGTAGGCGGTCTTTTGAGTTTCCCACATCCACACCCATCCGTCCCCATTACAGCTCGGGCACGTGACCCATACCTTTGGCGGGTCGGAAAGTAAGGCCGGCAATAATGCAAGTAGCCACTCGATCATTTGTCCTCCATGGTTTTGGATTTTAAGGTCCTCTCTTCTGTCAAACCATTTTTCTACTTTGGTACATTATGGTCTTCTCCTTTTCTCGTCACTTCTTTTTCCAACCCTTTGTTTCTGCCTCTTTCTGTCCTACAAGTTCCCAGGCCATGTCAAATAATGTTTTCATGACATTGTTGAGCTTTCGGCTTTTGATAGCAATTCCTCGAGGGGTGGGCGTGTGCCAATATAACGCCACCTCGTCCCCGTAGATATTGATATTGCACATCTCGGCTCCCTCCGCGTATTTTCGGGGAAGAAATTTTGTTTCCCGCGATTCCTCCTTATCTTGGGCAGCGACAGAGAGATGATGTTTGGTCTTTGAACACAGAAGATACTTGAAACCTTTTCGTCTGACTCGTTCCGGAATGTACACATTTTTACTGAATTCTTCTGTATCGAATCTTCCTTCTTCTTTGTCGAGGAAGAGACAGATCTCTCGTGTAGGAGATTTCGTTGGCATGACCTCTAACGTGTGTCGGAGAAGTCTGATGAGCGCGTCCTGCCCTTCGAATATCAGGAGGCGCGGCCGTTCAGGAGTTTTTGCGGAGAAAGCGAGTAACGAAGGGATGAGATCCTCGATTTTCCAACGAAGTTTTGATGCGCGTTTTTGATAGGTTCGAGCCAGCTCCTTGAGATTTTCAAGAGCGGCAGAATGAATCAGCCGTCCATTTTTAGTGACCTCTTCCTCTACCAACCCGCGTTCCAGGAGAGTTTTTGTTGCTCCGTAGACACTCACTCGATGGATGCCTGCTTCCTTGGCAATTTCTTGGATGTTTGCAGAATTGAGAGTCAGCGTGGCAAGATAGCACTTCGCTTCATTTTGCGAGAGCCCTAAATTTTGAAGGAGCAAGAGGACAGTTCTGTCTTGCGCTCCGTCCCCTGTCCTCACCTTAGTGTTTGACATAGTGGTGTCAAATATTTTGCTACAATTCAATTATGATTATGTTTTTTTGGCTCTATTTAGTTAAAAAGATACCGTCTTCCTTGTAATATAGCAACTTACAACATTAAAAAACGCTGTTTTTCGTGTTTCGGAGCGTTTTCTTTCATGTTTCTTTTTTCATGATGATAATCTCGCGGGCCACGCGGGCGTCGGGGCGGCGGTAGAGGAGGCCGCCGGAAGGAGTGAGGCGGCGGATCGTTTTTGGAGCGGAAGCGGGAAGGGGATCAATAATCATGAGACCCCATTGTTTGACGAGATCCGGATCCATCACATAGAGAAGGTCTCGCCCGCGGACATAGGCCGGAAAGGCGGCGACGATCGTGCCGCCGGGCTTGAGGACGCGCGCGAGGGCCGCGAACGATTTTTCGTACAGTTTTTTCAACCCCTCGATCGTCTTGAAGAGATCCGCGGCGTTCTGTTTTCCTGCCTGCGGGGGGCCAAGATACGTTTCCGTGACGATCGCATCGACAGGAGTTTTCACATGTTCCGGAAGATTTTCTGCTGCGGAAGCGAAAACATTTGGGAGTGTCGTATCGAGCACATGACGCAGATTCTGCACGCTGTCCGAGACGGATTTTGGGGAACTATCGGATCCGATGATCTTCTGAAATCCCATGAGCCCAGCCTCCATAAGAATCGTGCCGGACCCGCAGAAGGGATCGAGGAGAGAAGAGGTTGTAGGTTGTAGGGGGTAGGGGGTAGCGAGATTCAGCATGAGCCGTGCGAGTTTTGGAGGAAGCATCCCAGAGCGAGCGTCCCGCGCTGGACGGCCGTAGTCGCGTTTGGACCAGGCTTTATATCCCTGAACGGTTTGCGTCTGTCCGATCAGCACTCTTCCGGGAGTTGCAATCAAAACAAATTCGCCGCCTGAGTCGAGCAAATCATTTTCCGTGACAATGACCGAGGAGAGAGCCGGTGCCCGCGAAGACACATAACGCGCAGAGGCGCCCCCTTCTTTTAGGCGCCGTTTTACCTCGAGCCCGATTTTTTTCTGCCGGTGCTTCAGGGTCGCGGCAAGGCGCGCGTCGCCGGCATCGTAGACGCTGATGCCAAAGGAGATTTTTCCGACGCGTCCGGTATGGATGAAGGCCGCGATCAGATCCGCGAGTTCCGTCTCGCTCGCTCCCGTCGTTTCACCAGCCACATGGCCGATCTTGATCAGCCCCGCGGGTCGCTCTTGCAGTTGCTCGAGCCACCATTCCTCGGGCTTCTCCGCCAGCAGAATTTCCGGGCTTCCTTTGGAATAATCTCGCTCCCACCCAAAAACCGCCGCGACTTCCGCAAGCGAGAGCACCGGATGGGTTCCGAAAACGAGAAATATCATGCCCTCGATCATACCCCGCACCCTCTTGACCGTCCAGAGAATGTTGGCTAGGATGCCGGTACTTAAACCTATGAAGTACGAATTGTTTTATCTCGTCCCTCCGCAGTACACGGATCCCGAACTTGAGGGGGTCATGAAGCGGGTCACGGGGCTCGTAGAGAAGGCGGGAGGGAAAATGACCCGCCACGAATCGCTCGGGCGCTTGAAGCTCGCGTACCCCATCAAGCAGTCGCGGCACGGCGTGTATGTTTTGGCGCACATGGAGGCCGAAGCTTCCGCTATTAAAGAACTTGATCGTCAGCTCCGGCTTGCCGGGGATTTGGCATTGCGCCACCAGATTTTGACGCTCCCGAAGGGCGCGGAAACGAAGAAATACCAATTGATCGCGTATGTGGCGCCGCTTTCGGAAGAGGCGCGGCGCGAGCGCGGGGAGCGCGAAGGGGCTCCGATGCGGCCGCGGCCTCCGGTTGCGGCTCCGGCCCCGCTTCCTGTCCGGAAGGAAGAGGCTTTGAGCATTGCCGATATTGATAAAAAATTAGATGAAATTCTGGAGGGTGACGTCATGAAAGGCGTCTAATAATAAGACCTATTGGACCAATAGGACCTATGTATTCCTTGAATCGTGCTACGATCCTCGGGAACCTGACCCGCGACCCGGAACTCCGCCAGACGACCTCGGGGCACGCGGTGTGTTCCTTTGGAGTCGCGACGAATCGTTCCTGGAATGACGCTTCCGGCGTGAAGCAAGAACAAACCGAGTTTCACAATGTTGTCGCCTGGGGGAAACTCGCGGAGATTTGCGGCCAATATCTTGCGAAAGGACGAAAAGTGTATGTGGAAGGCCGTTTGCAGACCCGCGACTGGCAGGGACAGGACGGCGTGAAGCGTTTCCGGACAGAAATCATTGCTGATAGTCTTATTATCCTCGACCGCGCCGGCAGCGGCGGGGCTCCGGCCGCGTTCCGTTCAAGCGCCCCGGCACAGCCGACGAGCGATCCCGCCTCTCCCGGGAAACCCGCAGATGAGCCGGCGGTGAATCCGGGGGAGGAAATTAAAGTCGAAGATATTCCATTCTAAAATTTATGGCGACAGCAGCCCAACCATTGAAAAAAGAACGGCAGTGCTACTTCTGCCTCAACAATATCCATGACGTGGATTATAAGGACACGCAGATCCTGAAGCGCTTTTTGTCGTCGTTTGCGAAAATCGTCCCGCGCAAGCGGAGCAAGGTCTGCGCCTCGCATCAGCGGCAGCTTTCGAACGCCATTAAGCGCGCGCGGATCATGGCGCTCGTGCCGTTCGTGCAGAAGTAAATTCACGCCCCCATTTCATTTGTCGGAGACGGCGTCGTCCGGCTCCAGCGGCCGGCCGCGCCTTATGTCTCGTCCCGCCACTCCCGCTTCGCGGGAGACCAAGCTGGCGGGACTCCGACATACTCCTCCAAATGAGACGGGGGCGTTCTTGTCTGTCTATGTTGAACTTCCATCAGATCGTCGAGGAGCGTCAACGCATCAACGACACGATTCGATCTTTTTTTCGTTCACACGGATACGTGGAGGTGGAAACGCCGCTCGTGGTTGCGAGTCCAGATGTTTCTCCGAACCTCCAACCATTTGAGACAAGTGTGGTCAAACCGGATGAAAAGACATATCGCGCGGCGCTCATCACGAGTCCGGAATTCTCGATGAAGAAACTCCTCGGCGCTGGCATGGAAAAAATTTTTACGCTCACGAAGGTTTTTCGAAACAGTGAAAATTTCGGCGGTCATCACAATCCAGAGTTCACCATGCTCGAATGGTATCAGCAGGGTGCGGACTATCAGGCCTGCATGGATGAGACCGAAGCGCTCGTCCGCGCCGTCTACCGGAAAATGTCCCGATCGGGACATTCTCCGGATGAGCCATTTCGCCGCTTTCGTCTTCGTGATCTGTTCTTAACGCATGCGGGGATTGATTTGGATACCGCGGATCGTCAGGATTTTCTGCGTGTTT
>CAZNKO010000050.1:0-5287 GCA_964573855.1 uncultured Gammaproteobacteria bacterium
GAACTTCCGGAGGGTGGGGGGGATGCGCGCATCACCCGATTTAGCCCGACCTCGAGCGGCTGGAGCGCGCCGGTGTCCTGGATCAAATCAAAGACCACGCCGCTGAATGACGCGGTCGGGCTCGCGATCGATGCCACGGTTTTCGTTTTGAAGAAAAACGGCGCCCTGGTCCGCTTCGCGGCCGGGAATGAGGTTGCCTGGACGCAGGAAACCGCAGACCCGGCGATCACGGATGCGACCGACGTTTGGACCGATGCGGAAAGCGGATTTGTGTATATCCTGGAGCCCGTGAGCCAGCGCCTCCTCGTCTACAAAAAAGAAGACGGCGCCCTCGCCGCCCAGTACCGCCTCCCCTCGCTCGAAACCATTTCCGACTTCACCGTCGATGAACCGAATGCAACGATCTATCTCCTCTCCGGCCCCTCGCTCTACGCCATCCGCGCAAGTCACTTGTAGAAGGTAGAGAGTAGAAAGGAGGGGGGTTCCCCTCTCCTTTCTACTCTCTACCTTCTACTTTCTACATTATTTTAGCGTGACTTGAGCGCCGGCGGCTTCGAGCTTCTTCTTCATCTCTTCAGCCGCGGCCTTGTCCAGACCTTCCTTCAAAACTTTCGGAGCGCCGTCCACCATGTCCTTGGCTTCCTTGAGCCCAAGGGCCGTCGCTTCGCGGACCGCTTTGATAACCGCGATCTTGTTGCCGCCCGCCGCGGTGAGCTCGACCGCAAACGACGTCTTCTCTTCCGCAACCGCGGCCCCGCCTGCCGCCCCGCCGGCCGTCGCGCTCAGCGCGACTGGAGCCGAGGCGCTCACCCCGAATTTCCCTTCAAGCACTTTCACGAGTTCGGCAAGATCGAGCACGGACATTTTTTCGACCTCGCCGACGAGAGCCTGGAACTTTGCCGGCACCTCGACCGTTGTTTGTTCTGGCATAGGATTACGTGTTCGTCACTCGTAGTTCGTTGTTCGTGAAACGTCAATTTTTTACGAACACGAGCTACGAATTACGAACGACGATAAATTATCGAATTATACTTTCCCTT
Organism: uncultured Gammaproteobacteria bacterium; assembly: GCA_964573855.1. Taxonomy (GTDB): domain Bacteria; phylum Patescibacteriota; class Patescibacteriia; order UBA9934; family GWF2-40-263; genus CAZNKO01. The sequence goes on from CAZNKO010000050.1 coordinate 1,041, forward strand.
TCGCTTCCTTGATCGCGTTCAAGGCGTAGACGAGCGAGCGGAGATTTCCCGCGAGCACGTTCACAAACCCAGAAACCGGAGCGTTCAAGGACCCCACGAGCTTGGTCAAGAGTTCCTGTTTGCCCGGGAGCTTCGCGAGCGTTTTAACCGCCGCAGCGTCCACGAGTTTCCCCTCCAAAATTCCTCCAAGCATCTTGATCGTCTCTTTCTCCTTGGCAAGCCCCGCGATGAGCTTCGCAGGCGCCACTTCGTCTTCGTACCCGATCGAGGTCAAGATACTGCCCTCAAATTGGTCCTTTGACGTTTCAATGCCGGCTTCCTTCAACGCGCGGGCGAGGAGCGTCTTTTTCGCAACCACGAAATCGACCCCTTCCTTCCGGCCCTTAGCGCGGAGTTTGTCCGCGTCCGGCATGGTGTACCCCGCAATCGAGGTGAACACCGCGGACTTCATCCGACGAAACTTGTCGGCAAGCTCGGACACGATCTCTTGTTTCTGCACTTTTGTCTTTGGCATATGATAAGGGACAAGTGACAAGCAACAGGTGACAAGGTCTTCAAACCTTTTCCTTGCCCCTTGTCTCTTGTCACGTGTCACTTTCTTTATTCGACCTTTAAAAAATCTGCGAACCAAATGCCGCAGAAAATGAGCTCCCTATCCGTCCCCCTTACCAAGGGGGACAACAGGGGGTTGCCCTTATATGCCTCGATGGGACTTATGCCCTGAGCTTGTCGAAGGGCGGCCCGTTTTCTGCGGCGGTTCTTCACTTGTGGCAACAGAATATCAGGCAAGTTTTTCTATGTCAAGACAAAACCAAACCCCGCCCTTTTGAGGCGGGGTGGTTGGTCCCGGCCGTGGACCCGACGGGATTTGCCACCGCCGTTGGCGGGGTCCCGCCAAAGGCGGGAAACCCAACCACTTTCGCGAAGTTACCAATTACCTCCACGGGCCCGGATCAAGCCGGGATAAAAATAACTCCCCCGAAATAGAAATGGGGGAGTCATTTCGCCACCTAGGGATTGATGTCCGTGAAGGACCTCACCTTGTTAAAGATATTTCATCACATTTTTTCTGTTTCGTCAACCCCTGCTGTGTGGATAAACAGACTTCACGTGATCACCGTGCCTTTGAAGGATTGACCAGAGAGGATCGCGTCGAGGTTTTTGAAGTTCTTGCCATTTGCGATCACGACGGAAATTTTGCTCTGATGGGCGAGGCGGGAGGCGATGGGGTCGAACGGAACGTTCATGCCCGGGTCCCATTTGTCGCCAACCATTTTCCGGAACTCTTGCCAGGAGATTTCGCAAATCATCTTTGCGCGGCGATTTTTCTTTGGATCCTCGGTGTAGAGATAATCAATGTTTGAGAGATTCACGACCACCAACGCCTTTACGCGCCGAGCCATCCGTGTCGCCACATAATCCGTGGACCAGCCGGGTTTCCATCCCGCGACAACCAAAACAGGCTCTTTCCAGCGCGTAAGCGGTCGCGTCGGATCCTTGATCATCACGGGGTGCGCGACATCGCGAAGAATGGTGCGCAACAGATGGCCGTTCAAGCGCGTCGAATGAATACCAAGCCAATCAATGTCATCGCGCGTGAGCTTCCCGACTTTCCGCGCCGCGGCCTGATAATGCCGTGCCGTCCCTCCCCCACCGACCACAACAACGAATCGTGTCCCGCGACGAACGTGTTGTTCAATCAATTGCTTGAACGATTTCAAAAAAGAAACGTCAATGCCGCTTGGAGGCACAACGAGCGATCCGCCGACAGAGATGACGATGGGATTGTCCCGCCTTTGGACGGGATCCCGCCAATGGCGGTGACTTCGTCGCTTCGCCCCGTTAGAAACCCAGTTTCTAACGGGGTTCGCTCCTCGCAATGACGACGAATGATGGAGCACATTAACTGTGTTTCGCTTTTTCGATGAGCCAATAGGTGAGCGCGTTCACGATCCAAATGACGAGGGCCGCGAGAATGGCCGTCACAAATCCTCCGACCTCCACCCCTTTCACAATCGTCCCCACCAAAAGCAGCATGAGCGCATTCAGAACAAAAGAAAAAAGGCCAAAGGTCAAAATGTTCACGGGAAGGGTCAGCACAAAGAGGAGTGGACGGATAAGCGTATTCACAATTCCAAGCACCAGCGCCCCGACGAGCGCGGCGTAAAAAGAAGCGACCCCGAAGCCCGGCACGATCGCCGCGGCGACAAGGAGCGCGAGCGCATTCATGATCCAACGAAAGATGAGGTACATGGAATTCGTTGCTCGTTATTCGTTACTCGTTCTCGTAACTCATGTTCATTGCCACAAACTACGAACAACGAACGACGAGCCACGTTTAATCAACAAAATAAAACGGCTGGAAATATTGCACCAGCCCCCAGAGGCCAAAGCCGATGATGAACATGCTCGTGAGAATTTCCATCCAGACCCGCCGGCCTTCTTTGCGTCCAAACCAGCCCATGCCGAGCGCGGGGAAAATGAGGGCACCAACCACGAGGAACGCGCCGATCGCATAGAAAAAGAGCGACCAGGCCGAATATGGCGAGTGGGTGATGAACAGCCAGCCTTGTTTGACAAACAGGATATAAATGACGCCAAAAAGAAATGCAAGAATGAGATGCAGGAGGATCGCGGCCCAGAAGACTTCATGACGGTTCAGTTTCCGTCCGAAGATGGTCTTCACGTCCACAAGGAGCGGCATATTCTCGACCGGTTCCTTCTGAACGATCTCGAGGATGATGGCGGGGATCGCAAAAACGAACGCGACCAATCCTCCAAGAGAACCAGCAAGGAGATATTCCATAGCTTTTAGCTCTTGGCTACTAGCTTACGTTCAATTTGGATAGATGACAATGATGGCTTTTCGGCCATCCGTAATCTCTTCCGGATCCCAATCATGCATGGCGTTCATGATCGCGTCGAACGAATAGAAATACGCCTCGCCGCGCTTGGTTCCCGGATCGTTCACAATAAACCCCTCCGGCGTGTAGCCGCGCACGACCAGCATGTGATAGACCGGCCCGGGCGGGGTGAAATACGGATTGCCGAGAAGACGCCCTGCGGCTGGTACGATCACCGGACGACCGGCAGCCACATGTTGTTTGATATCCTCCACCGTCGGGTCCGCCATCACGTCGACGCGGGCGTAGCCGTAATACTCGCGGATAAACCGTGCGGTTTCCTCGGCGGTCGTGTCTTCAAAATAGCCGAACAAATTTTTCTCCGCTTCGACGATCTTCAAGAGTGCGTCTTCCGCTGTCGCGGGTGCGACAAGCCCCTCTGGGGTGCCTTGATAATACAGATGCACCATGTAGAGCGACGCTTCCTCGCAGGTTTCCTCATGCACGTCGTCCCAATTCGCGAACGGGGCTTGAGGAGTAAATGGAACGGCGAGATTAAAAGAGACGGGAAGGGTGGAAGGGGTGGGGGAAGATGAGTTCTTGATGTCATTCTGAGGAGCCCCAAGCTTGTTGATGGGCGACGAAGAATCTCCTGTGGTCGCTGGAGATCCTTCGCTCGACGCTCCCGCGTCATCGCTCAGGATGACATCCTCCGTCTCTGTCCTTGTCTCTTGTCGCTTGTCGCTTGTCACTTCCTCAAATGTCACCGCAGGCACGCTCGGACGATTCCATTGCTCCCATGTTTCCGACAAACGTACACGTTGCGTATAAGCAACGGCAATGACGACCACGAGGACGATCGCGCCGGCTATTTTGAAACGGCGCGGCATACTCCGATTTTTTTGACGTAATCCTGACAGGTGAGACGCGCGGGACACTGATCATCGGACGTGCATTCACAATACGGCACGCAGACTTGGATGCAAACCGTGCCAGGCGGCTCGGCACGACACGAGGATCCGCATTCGTTCCATGTGCCGCCGGCTTCTTCACAAACAGCCTTCGACGTCGGTGATCCACCGCTCGGAACTTGTTCGATCGGTGCAGGCTTTGGGCCTCTCGGCCCGCCAGTCGCATCAATCAAAAATACCGATGGCGGCTTTTGCGCCGCGAAAAGTGCCAACACCACCAGGGCCACGAGCAGGACTCCGACGCTAAAGGCGGTACGTTTTTCTTGAATAATCATAGGTTCACAGGATGACAGGGTCGCAGGTTCGTAGGACCGCGGTTCTGCGAACCTATGACCCTGCGAACCTACGAACCTTCAAATCGTATTCTCGCGCAACCATCGCTGGAGGTGATGCGTGGCCCGCACATCATCTTCATTATATTCGAGAATCTTTT
>CAZNKO010000051.1:0-5265 GCA_964573855.1 uncultured Gammaproteobacteria bacterium
CCGGGTCTGTAGAACCCGACTCGACGTTCTCCTTCTTCAGCGCATCTCGCGCAACGACTGATCCCAATGGTGTTGATAACAGATCCACCCCAGATCGTCGGCCCACGAGACGACCTTGAGTCTCCCAGCCGCGAGGAGCGGCTGAAGCTCCGCCCGGCCCTCCACAGGAATGGTGTCCGTCACGTAAATCCGATCGACCGGGCATTCCGGCTGGAGGAACCGCTGCGGCGCATCCCCGCACAAGACTCCGTGCGTCACGACCCCCCAGACGCGTACGGCCTCATACTGCGTCTTAAGCACGATAGCCACATTCACATTCGTGCCACCCGTCGCGATCTCGTCGTCGACGGTAAGCGCGATTGCATCCCGAAGGGCTTCGAGGTCTCCGTAGAGCCTCCCGACTCTGGAGTCCTTACTGGACTGCCGCCGCTTCGTCCCGCACACAAGCGGAAACTCGCGCTTGAACCGATCCTTCAACTGCTCGATCGCGCTCTCCACACGCTTCACGGCGCCATCATCCGGAAAGACGAGACAGATCTTCGTGCCATTGCCTTCCGAAATCGCGTCGTTGACAGCATGGGTGAGAAGGCGTCGAACGAGAGAGACTTCCGTAATGATTCCAGGGCCCCCTGACATCACCACCTGCGGCGCGTGCAGATCAACCGAGATGATCCGGTCGAGTTTATCCTCACTCGCGCGCTTCATGAGGTAGATCGGAAGCGGCGCCATAGCGAGTTCAAGCGTGCCCTCGTCCTTGTCGGAGCGACCGAGCGGAAGGTACCCGCACACGATCGTGATGCGTCCCGCGCGCCGACCCGCAAGATACGCGAGCAGCATTTCGAGACGATTGAGCATGAAGGGTGTACCCGGACCACTTGTAAACACGACACAGTCATGTCCCCCGATATGTTCTTTACCGAGTTGAAGAAAGATCTCGCCACTCGCCCGCGTGCCAAACGTCGGCATCACGATGTCGACCGGCGTTTCGTTGTGTTTCTCGCGCACACCGATTGCTTCGACTTTTCCTTTTACTTCTTCTGCGAGCTTCTCGAATCCCGGCGTGGGAACAAGGGTCAGCCCGCCATGACGATTAAAAGGTGCTGAGGCCATCGTTTCCTCCAGGGTTGGGACGGCGAAGAGAGCTTAGGCAATTCTTCCGTTTTTGGCAATGGGAAACGTGCTGAGGAAACCAATCCATGATACGGTTGCGAATTCCGTATTGCTCCAAACCAAAATATGCCAAGATACTTCATTGCTATTCTTCTCCACGACGAACCCAAATGGCAGATCGACGCTCTGCGCGATGAACTTGCGGCGCGGTTTAGCGTGAAGGAGGCGCTGAAAATTCCCCCGCACATCACGCTCTATCCGCCGTTTGAGACGGAGGACGTGACCGCCCTCATTCCAAAACTCAAGGAGATCGCAGAAAAAACAAAAATCTTCTCGGCCAACGTCACGCGTTTCCATCACTTTGATGACCGCGTTTGGTTCGTGGATGTGGAGCAGGGCGCGGAACTTCATGCGTTGAAAAAACGCATCGACGGCGTGGTTGACACGACCGTTCCACGCTCTGCATCTCCGAGAAACCAGCGGCCGGTCCATTTCCACATCACGCTCGCGACAAAAGACGTGGGCCCCAAAGCCTTCCAAGCCCTCAAAGCCTTCTTCGACGCCGAGCCTCTCCCCTTCTCGACCCTCCCGATCGACAACATCACCCTCCTCGTCCATCAAAATCACGCCTGGCAAGCAGAGAGGGTGTTCCCTTTTTCAATATCTAACCTCTGACCTCCAACTTCCTACCCCCACTCCTTGTGGATACTTTTTTCTCCAAGAAATGACCAAAAAATGGTATCTTGTGGATAACATTTATTCTTATTTTTTCGTTCTATGATGTGGTCCTCGGGAATGTGCAGCGCGCACAAAGTCGGATGGGTCCTGGTGTGGGTCGGAGCCCTAAATTGGGGTCTCGTCGGCGCCTTCAACTGGAACCTCGTGAACGCCCTCCTTGGCGGCTGGCCAACGCTCGAACGCGTCGTCTACGTGCTCGTCGGGCTTTCGGCGCTTTGGATGCTTGGGTGCGCCAAGTGCAAGATGTGTAAAAAATAGAAGTCGGAAGTTGGAGGTGAGAGGTTGGAATAGAAAACGCGACGGTCATGCCGTTGCGTTTTTCATTTCTTCGAGCCGTTTTTCGAAATCGGGGAGCTTTTGATTTTCCGGATTCACCTCTTTCAGAAGGTCGAGGCCGCGTTTGGCATCCGGCTGCTCTTTCACGGTGAGCGCTGTCTCGATATACGCGTCAAGATACTTTGGATTTTTCGGACGGATCGTCGTGGCCTTCCGCAAGTGCTCAAGCGCGCCGCGGGGGTTCCCGACCGCGGTCTCGAGCTCGGCCATGCTCATTTGGATACTTGCGTCCTCGGAATCCAAGCGAAGGGCGAAGGCGAGCGTCTCGCGCGCTTGCTCGAAATTTCTCACCTTCAAATAGAGATTCCCAAGCCCTTCGTACGCCTCGACATGCTTGGGATTATGGCTGATGACTTCAATGTAGCGCTTCTCGGCCTGCACGTATTCTTCCTGCCGCACGAACGCCTCGGCATCATCGAGGAGCCGCTTGATCGTCTCGGGATTTACGGCATGAGCGTCGGAGACGGATCCTTGTTTCAATTTTTGATAATACTGTTCCAGCCGATAGAGCCTTTGCACGGCGCGGCGGCCGAGACTCACCGCCCTTTTGCCTCCGGCCACGACCGCTTTCCCGACCCGTCCGAGCTTTTCCGTGTTCAGGCGGCGGAACCGCTCCAGGATGATCCGTTCCTTCACTTGCCGTGTCTTTTCCGTCGGGATCGTGGAAACATCAATCACGGTCAACGCCGAAATCTTCCGGATGATGACGACCCCGATGGCCACGAGAGCAAGGCCGATCAAGATAAGGGGAACAAGCCAGAACAACACAGATTAGGCCGTGACCTGCGCTTCCAGAACATCCGTCGCCGCAGAGAGAATTTCTGAAAATTGGTTGAGCTTCACGCTCGCGCCGCCGACCAAAACGCCCTCGATTGCGGGCTCACGCAAAAACGGGTAGGCGTTCTTGCCGTCCACGCTTCCGCCGTAAACCACGGAAAATTGCTCGTCGCGCAGACCCTTACCCATCTCGCGCAAATGCGCGCGGATGTGCGTATGCATCTCGACCGCGTCCGCCGGCGTAGCAGGGACTCCGGTTCCAATCGCCCACACAGGCTCGTAGGCCACGAGAAAACGGTCTCTGGGTTTTGGCTGAACGTGCGCAAACACGGCGTGGAGTTGCGCGCCCACCACTTCTTTGGCACGGCCTGCCTCCCGTTCTTCACGCGTCTCCCCGACACACACGATCGGGGTGAGGCCCGCGGCAAACGCAGCCGCCACTTTCTTCTGCACCATCTCATCCGTCTCTCCGAGCTGCTGCCTCCGTTCCGAGTGTCCGATGATCACATGCGTCACGCCGAGTTCATCCAACATGCGTCCGGAAAGCTCACCCGTCTGCGCTCCCTGTGCAAGCCACGACATGTTCTGCGCGCCGAGAAGCACATGGCTCCGTGCCACGACCTTGCGTACCTCGCTCAAGGCGACGGCCGGAGGGCACACCACCACCTTTGGCAAAACCTTTTTCCCGCGGAGCGCCAAAAGCACGCCGCGGGCGAGCGCCAAGCTCTCGCGGGAGCCGACGTACATTTTCCAATTGCCGACCACGATTTTCATAAAATAGGTTCGCAGGGTCACAGGTTCTTAGGTGCGCAGAACCGCGGCTTTCAAAAAGGATTCGGGGGTCCGATACGGCCCGATCGCGGCCACTGACATCCGGCGCCGGTCGAGCAGCTCGCGGGCAACGCGCTTCACCTGGGAGGCGGTGACGCGTTCAATTTCTTTAAGACGCCTCTCCACGTTCTTTGGCTCGCGAACGAGAAGCTCCTGCCCCGCATACCACTCGGCTCGCGAAGATGAATCTTCAAACCGGAGCAGTAATTTTCCATGAACATTATCCTTTGCCTCTCGAAGTTCTCGCGCTGTGATACCGCGGCGCACGATCTTGCTGACTTCCTCAAAAATCGTCTTGGTCGCAAGCGGCAGACGCGCCTTCTCGAGGCCTGCCTGAATCGTGAACGCGCCGACTTCTTGATACGACGAGACGCCGGCTCCTACTCGATACGCAAGCCCTCGGCGTTCGCGAACCGCAATAAACAGGCGCGAACTCATGGTGCCGCCCAAGACGGTCGCGAGCAACGTTACCGCCGAATTACGCTTATCGTCAATCCCAAACGAAGGGAAACCGAACGCCACTTGAACCTGTTTGGTCGCCTTGTACTGCACCCGCACACGCGGTTTCGCGCGGGGCGCAAGCGATCGAAATGGCTTGAAATCTTTCGGAGGACGGCCGTCAGAAACTGCGCCAAACTTCTTCCGCAAGTACGCGAGGGCGCTTGAAGGAATCTTCCCAGCCACGGCTACCACCATGCGTGAGGGAAGGTAATGGGAATGATGAAAATCCATCACGGCCTTGCGGCTCATCGAGCGCATCGTCTCATGGCTCCCCGTGATTTCCCAGCCGAGCGTGGACCCCTCAAACATGGTCTGCTCAAGAAGATCCTCGACATACATCATAGGATTATCGTGATACATGTTGATCTCCTCAATGATGACGCCGCGCTCGCGCTCCACCTCCTTCGGGGCAAAAGTGGAGTGGAACAGCATGTCATGGAGAAGATCGACCGCGAGCGGCAAATGCGCCGCGTCCGCTTTCACGTAATAGCCGGTCGAATCCTTGTTCGTGTAGGCGTTGTACTCCGCGCCCACCGCATCCAGCGCCCGGCTGATATCGATCGTCTGCGGCCGGCGCTTCGTGCCCTTGAACATCAAATGCTCCACAAAATGCGCGGCGCCGTTGATCGCGGGATATTCGTAGCGCGATCCGACTGTGAACAGCACTAAAATCGTCGCCGCCTCGGTTCCCGAAAACGGGACGAGCAGCACCCGGGCTCCGTTTGGAAGAGTGATTTTGCGCATAGGGAGAGATGAGCGGGGTCATTTCTAAGGAATGTCTCGGAGCCCGTCAGCTTGGTCCCCGCACCTTCTAACCCTTCGACAAGCTCAGGGAATAAAAAGTGCGGGGTGACGGGCGGAGAGCACAAGGAGCGTCCCGCCGCTGGAGCGGGACGCTCCGCTTCCGAAGAAATGACTCCGCTCATCTCTTTAATTTCATGATAATCTGTCCTGAAAATACTCCTCCAGCTC
>CAZNKO010000052.1:0-4308 GCA_964573855.1 uncultured Gammaproteobacteria bacterium
TTTCGTTTGAGACGCAGTGGTTCCAGGTCCTTAAGACGAGCGGGCTTGCGATCCGAAACAAGCTCACGAACACGAAGCCAATCCTCAAGCGGACACGGCCCGTACGAGCCTCGGTCAAGAGGTACGTTCCAACCCTTGTCGCAGCTTAATTCCCTAAACCGGAAATATTCATTTCCCTGACAACCGGAAAGATTCACTTCCCGTTGACATCGGCGGGATTTCGGTTGACAGGGGCGCTTTTTCATGATAGCGTATCGCCACGATCATTTGATCGAAGAGAGGAGAAACGCTATGCGAAACCGTGCTGAAGGTGCCCGCGAGTTTCGCGAGTATGAACCTCCGAAGCATCCAGAGCTGAGCGACAAGGATCGAGAGCTCTTCGAGAAACTCGTGGAGTACTGTGATGAGATCCGCGAGAAGGAGCCGGACTGGCAGAAGCGGGTCGTCTATGCGCTCGAGAAGTTCAAGGCGGACGACTACCTGACCGGCAAGAAGCGAACGAGGTTCTACCGACTTCTCGCTGCCGAACACGGCCGTCGCAGCAGGCTCACACAACAGAGAGCCTCCCGGGAATCGAACGTCATTCGTCTGTCGGAGAAGTCCTCGAAAGAAAGCGGTTCGGTCTTCACAAGAGACCAGATTGACCGCATGGTCGCTGATGCACGACGTCGGGAGGTCCAGGACCAGATCCGTTCTGGAGAACTCGACCCTGAGCACGACCGACCTACGCGTCCGCGTCGGCCGCACCCGGATCACCCTTGAGCCCGCCTGTTCTTTTCAGAGGACCGGCGGCTTTTTTTCGGAGGAATTCATGGATATCGGTGAACTTGCCTGGAAAGTCCCTTACCTCTTGATCGGTTTTACTACGGCTTTTGTCTCGCTTCAGATCGCGAGCGAGGGACCGCGCCGCACATGGCCGTCTGAAAGACTGCAGAAGGCCATGTACTTCGTTCTTTTTCCGGTGAGCGCGTGCACGGGATTTCAGGCACCAGCGTTTTTCTTCTGTGACGATCCACACGCGGCCACACACCACCCGATCATTCGCCTTCTTGGAAAGTTGGTCTACGTCTTCACCGTGACGGCAACCTGGCCGCTCAAGGTGGGCTGGAATGTCGTGATGATCGTCGCAATCGGTCTCGTGTACGCATGGGGAGGCCTGCGACAATCATTCAAACAGCTCCAACTAAAACGCAGAGGGTTCTATCTGCCGCGTTGAGGATACCTTCCTCGCGCGGCAGTTTTATTTTTGCTTGAGAAGAGAAGCGGCGTTATACTAAAAACCTATGGAAACACCTTCTTCATCTCCTCAAAAACCCCTTTCGCCGTTTATGAGCGGCGTTTTAGGCGCGGTGATTGTTCAATTGCTGATTTTGGGCGCTGTCTATGCGTTCCCCGACGCTGTTCAGTCTTTTATCTCTTCTTCCCCTTCCGTCCCTCCCGTCTCTTCCACCCCTTCTTCCGTCGAATCTGTCGTCGAAAAGGCAAACCCCGCGGTGGTCTCGATCATCATCACAAAAGACGTTCCGATCGTTGAACGCTATTATCAGCAACAACAACTAAACCCGTTTCTTCCCTTTTATTTTTCCGTTCCGCAATATCGTGAACAAGGCACAGAGAAGAAAGAGGTGGGTGGCGGTTCCGGCTTTCTCATTTCCTCTGACGGATACATCGTGACGAATTACCACGTCGTGAACCAGTCGGATGCGGAATACACGGTCTTCACGAACGACGAAAAAACGTATGATGCAAAGGTAATCGCGGGTGATGCAACGCTCGACGTGGCCGTCTTGAAGATCGAAACAAAGGATCTTCCCTTCCTCGAATTTGGAGACTCATCCACGTTAAAACTCGGTCAGTCAGTTATCGCGATCGGAAATGCCCTTGGGGAATTCCGCAACACCATTTCTGTTGGGGTGGTTTCCGGACTTTCGCGCTCGATCACAGCCGGAGATGCCTCGGGACGCTCTGAACAGCTTTCGAGCGTCATCCAGACGGACGCGGCCATCAATCCCGGCAATTCCGGCGGCCCGCTTCTTGACCTGAACGGCAAAGTGATTGGCGTGAACGTGGCAGTGGCGGGCGGAGCGGAAAATATCGGTTTTGCTCTGCCGGCGAACGAAATCAAGAATGTCGTGGAATCCATCAAAACTCACGGCCGACTGGTGCGTCCGTATCTCGGCGTGCGGTTTCTTCCGATCACAAAAGAACTCCAGGAGACGAATAAGCTACCGGTCGACTATGGTGTTCTCGTTCAACGCGGCGAGACACCCGAGGAGCTCGCGGTCATTCCAGGTTCGCCCGCGGACAAGGCTGGGATTGTCGAGAACGACATCATTCTCGAAATCGATGGCCAGAAACTCGACAACGCCAACAACCTTCCGTTCTTCGTCAGCGCAAGACAAGTTGGGGATTTTGTAAAACTGAAAATTATTCACGAGGGGAAAGAGAAGGAGCTCACCGTGGTCCTCGAAGAGCGGCCGGAGAATATCCGATGAGATTCGAATGACTTTTGAGGAATTCGGAAAAATGGTCGAAGAAGAGGGGGAAAAGATCCCTGCAGAAATTCTGGCCCAACTTGATAACGTTGCCTTTGTCGCAGAGCCGGGGGACGAAGACAGCCCGCTTGGGGAATATGTCGGCGTGCCGCGCGTGGACCGAAGCGACCTTGACATCGCTCCCATGCCCGACCGTATTGTTCTGTATCACGCCGCGTTTGAAGATGAATGTGACGGTGACGCCGAAAAAATACGCGAGGAAATTTCCCGCACGCTCTGGCACGAAATCGCCCACCATTTGGGATGGGATGATGATCGGGTGGAAGAAATGGAGAAGAAGCGCGGGTGGAAATAAAAGAGGCGCGAATTTCTTCGCGCCTCACGTTCTGGAACGCCGCGTCAGCCTTGGTCCTGGAAGATCATCTGAAGGAGCGCCATCCTGACCGGGAGCCCGTTATCCGCCTGACGGAAGTACGCGGCGTTCGGGAGCGCGTCCAAGGTAGGCGCGATCTCGTCCACGCGCGGGAGCGGGTGCATGAGGACGATGTTGTCTTTCGCTCCGCGAAGCGCGTCGAGATCGATACGGTACGAGCCCTTTACCGTCTCATACTCTTTCGGATCGTCGAACCGCTCCTTCTGCACACGCGTGACGTAGAGCACGTCTGTCGCGGCGAGGACGTCCGAGAGGTGATCCGTCTCGAACACCTCCACTCCGTTTCCGGACAACTCATGTAGAAGATCACCTGGCAGTTTCAGAGCCTGCGGCGAGACGAGGTTCAGACGCACGCGGCCATAGAGCCGGAGAAGCCGCGCGAGCGAGTGCACCGTGCGACCATTTTTCAGGTCGCCGAACATGGTCACCGTAAGACCATCGAGCACTTTCGGCTCCGCGAGCCGGTCGAGCAAGTGACGTTCGTCGAGGATCGTGTAGACATCGAGCAGGGCCTGGGTCGGATGCTCTCCGACGCCGTCCCCGGCGTTGATGATCGGCACGCGGCTGACGAGCGAGGCGCGTCTTGCGGCCCCGATCATCGGATGCCGGATCACGATCACATCGCAGTCCCCGCTCACCACCCGGATCGAATCCTCGAGTGTCTCCCCCTTGATCATGGACGAGAACTGACCGGCGTTCTCCGTGCTATTCACCATGCCGCCGAGGTAGCGCATCGCGGCTTCAAACGACATGCGGGTCCGGGTTGACGGCTCGTAGAAAAGCGTGGTCATGAGTCTCCCGGTCAGAACCTCACCAGTTTTTCCTCTCCTCTCCTGCATCCCCCGCGCAAGCTGGAAGAGGTGATCGAGCCATGGACGTTCGAACTCCCGCGATGAAATGATGTGTTTCAAGGTCCTATCCTCCTTTGGGTTTTGCGCCCGCCAAACCCTAACATGATACTTGGAATCCGGCAAAGGCCCGAGGGCTTGCTATTTTTTCGCTCATTCTCTATACTGCTCGGATGGCCTATAAGCGGGGCCGGCTCGTTTATTCCTAACGAAAGCGTTATGTCGAACGACCCAAAGCCGACAGGGACACAGACTCCGGCTCCTACTCCGGCACCCGAAGAAAAGAAAGCGTAAAGCTTGAAAAGAGATCGCGCGAGCGGTCTCTTTTTTGTTCCAATCACCCCCAGCAGGTAAGAAAGAAAAAAGCACCAACAGACGTTGGTACTTTTTTCATGGCTCCGCGTCGTGGATGATGTTAGAACCGCCGTCACTTCGCATGATGGCTCTATTTCCATCCCTGCCCTGACAGCAGCGGATTTGGTTTATTGATTTTTCATTTCAGAAAAAATCGGTAACGTGTCCAAATAATAGA
>CAZNKO010000053.1:0-3598 GCA_964573855.1 uncultured Gammaproteobacteria bacterium
ATAAACACGACCACGAGCGCAAACCCTGCGAGCGCTGCCTTGATACTCGCCTCCAGCGATACTTTGCCGAGGATGGGCCCCACCGTCTGCTGGGAGATGAGTTTGACCGGCACGGGGAGCGCGCCCGCATTCAAGCGTTGGGAGAGAAGTTTGGATTCATCGAGAGTGAAGTTACCGGTGATGACCGCCTGGCCGCCGTAGATTGCAGACTGGACCGTGGGGGTCGAAATCGGCGCGCCATCAAGAAAGATCGCGATCGGCTGGCCGATGAGTCGCGCGGTCAGTTCGCCGAACAAGTCCGCGCCTTCATCATTAAACTCAATGGAGACATACGGCGCACCGATATTCGGATCAAACTGCACGGTCGAACGCTTCAAATGCTTGCCCGAAAGAGCCGTGTTTCTCCACGGTGAGACACCTGGGATAATGTCAAAAATATCCAAGAGCGGCATGAGAATGCGCTGGACACTGTAGGTCGCGGTCTTCCGGCTGTCGCGCTTCAAGATCAAATGATAGCCGAAGTCCGTCTGCACCACGTTCGAAATCTGCCCGACCGGCGTCTTGAATGCCTCGAGCTCAAACGGAAGGACCATTTGGCCGCGACTCACCCATCCCAAGTCGCCGCCTGCATCCTTTGAACCAAGATCGGTCGAATTGTCCTTCGCGAGCTCGGCGAAATTCTCCGGCGTCGCCTCGTTTTTCAAACGGTTGATAATAAGACTCGCATCAAGTTCTGGAATCAGATTGGCGCAGCCTGTAGTTCCCTCGTAACAAATCAAAATATGAGAAAGCAGAGCCTCCTCCCCTTCTGCCGTGCCCTGATATTTCACGATGTTCAACCCCTCCGGCGTCTCCACCACCTTCGGCACGATGACGCCCGGACGAACGCGGAAATCCTTGATCGCCTTCACGATCGGGCCGTAAAGATCCGACGACTCCGTGAGATTATCCACGACTCCTTTGGTTGTTGATTTGTTCGGATCAATGCTGAAGGTCGAGACGAGCTCGACAAAATTTTCTCCGGCACGGGCCCGCTTGAAAATATCCTCGGCAGACTTCCGCTCAAAATCCTTGCGTTCTTTGAGCGAGGCCATCTCTTCTTCTGTCGGCTCACGCTGAAGCTCCTGGCCCGGCTCCTTGAACTCCAACACGGGCGTTTCACCAATCTCTTGAATAGCCGCGTTCACGTCGAGGATTCCGGCGAGTTCTACAATCACGCGATACGTGCCGCCGGTTGTCGTAGTCTGCACCACGGGCTCCGCAACACCAAACGCGTTCACGCGACGCTCGATCACGTCGCGCACGCCCTCGAGTGCCACCGCGCGATCCGCCTCCGGAATCTCCTTCATGTCTGCGTCGTAGACCAGGTGCGTTCCGCCCTGAAGGTCAAGACCGAGACGAAATGGATCCTCTGAAAGTTTTGGCGCGGCCAATCCTGTTTTTGTTTGAAGAAAATCCGCGCCGCGATTCCAATACGCAGGAAAGTCGTACGCGGCCGCGGCCAAGGTCGCAATCAAAAGCACGGCTCCGATGAGCCGTGTTTTCCATCGGCTCTTCCCTTTCCGCACTTCGGCCCGCCGCTTGATCTTCCAGGTCTGCATACCCCGTTAGAAGCCCTTTGCGAAAAAGAATTTTAAATCTCTCTCTTGTACATTGATGTGATTATGCAAAATTCTTTTTCGCATATCTTTAGCAATTCTGTTTTAGGACTACCGTCTTAAGTTTTTCAGAACGAATGGATATAACTGATGGGCTTCTAACGGGGCATAAATAATAGAGGCTGGATATTGGAGATGGGATGTGAGATCGGGTTTACAGCCTCTCTTGTCCAACCTCCCATCTCTAACCTCTAACGGCCAATAATATAAAACACGCGCCCCTTTGTGGCAAGGGGCGCGCACGCGAACGCTCTCACGGATGAACCCGGAGAAGATGCCGGACGACGCGAGTAGGCGCGCAGAGATCCGGATGACGGATCAGATGACGCACCCGCGCACTGCCCTGCACCAATTCGTGAAAAGCCCGGCCGAACCGTTCAACCCACGCGAGCCGTGCCGCTTCCGGCAGGGGGGCGAGGATCTTCCGCTCGAGCCCGATCTTTTCTTCCAACGTCAACGGAGGCTCTTCAGCCTCCGTCCTCGGCACGATCTGCTCGTGCCTATGTGCTAACGCAACCATGACGTCACCCCACTGTATGACGTCCGACAAGCATGGAAACCCATTTCTTCCATGTGAATCGGGCAGCTGATAAGCCTAAAACCAGTATACACCTCCAAACCGTGTCTGAACAGTGCGTCAAGCGGCCTTTTTCTTATCTATTTCCAGACGATGCAAGACGGCGTCGGCGGCCAGGTCCAAATCTTCACGAACCAGGTTTCGAAGTTCAGGGTCGCTCGTCACATACTCGCGAATCTGACCTCCGTTCTTCATAATCCAGTCCGTCCTTTCTGCGTTAGTTTTTAATCCCAACCGAGCCACCAACTCTCGGTGAAGCATGTTTGTCGCCAATAAAAATTCTTCTCTTTCATCCCTCTTTTTTTTCCTTGGCTCTTCCTGTCGAATTTCTGGGTGATGCTGCATATCTATGCTTCTTCCAAAATAATTTTTTCTGAAAATCTTCCGCGCTCAACCACTTTCCGCCGCTCGGCCTCCTGGATCTCATCCATAGGCCAACGCTGATGCGCGATGATCGCGGAAATGACCTCGAGCAGGTCCACAAGCTCTTCGATCTTCGGCTCTTCGGCAAACTCCCCTGCTTCCTCTTTAAGCTTCTCGCGGAGCTTTTGCCAATATTCCTCGTCCGTCGCGGTATGAGTAATAGGAAAATCGCCGCGGGCGCGGATCAACTCCGGAATTTTATCGCGCACGAGCTTGTCGTAACGCATATCTGTCACTTTAAAAACTATAGCACTGCCCGATCTTGACGACCAGCGAAAGAGGGTCTACTGTCTCCTCTGGTCCTTTCAGCGGGTGTAACTTCCGTCCAAAAGCGGACTCGTCCTTCGGGGCGAGGAGCGGTAAAGCGCTCCGACTGACGTCGGAGAGATCGTGGGTTCAAATCCCATCACCCGCTCCTTCGTTCGGGAGTGCCCGGTCACGATACGTGGACAGGCGTGACCGCCATTGTGGTAGAGGTTCCTCGTCAGGTGAAAGCAGGACCTCAAGTGCACTCCCGGTTCCACCCCGCTCCTTCGGGGAGCGCGCTCGCAGACGATGGCCCCCAACCCGGCCCCGGTCTCGTCTCTACGCGCTCCCCGTTCCAAAACGGAGGCACTCCTGTAGACGCCGCGAGGACTTCCCGGGAAATTCCTCGATACGCCTATCCCCGAAAAACGGTAGAGATGGTGTACGCCATTTCTATGGAGTGTCTCCGTACGACGTGCGATGCAAGAGTTCCTCGCAGGACACAAGCGCCCCGGCCGCGCCGTCCGCGAGAACCACGCGTCGCCAGGGGCGCGGACGTACTGCTTCGCCGCCGTCCGTCCGCGCCCCACTTTCCTCGGCCAAACCGATCTCCGGTGCGGCCACTTTTTTATTTAAAAACCTGTAACACGGGAGTGATATTTTCCTCTTCGCGGGGAATGAATTTTTCCGCCTC
>CAZNKO010000054.1:0-3472 GCA_964573855.1 uncultured Gammaproteobacteria bacterium
ACCGGAAATATTCACTCCCCGGAGAACAGGAAAAAATCATTCCCCGTTGACAGGATTTCTAACGGGGTTGACGAAACTCGCGGAATCTTTTATCATTCCGCGCATCTGAAAGCCGCTCGAAAGAGAGCTTTCGGGGATGCATCCGTCCAAAGCGTGGGGCCGCGGACGGAATCACAACCAGAGCAGCAAAAAAGAAAGAGGACATCGTTCATGCGGATCGTTGGTAAAGAGGGAACCAATGGTGGAGGGGCGAAGCACGGACCGGTTTTGACGGAGACCTACGAGCGGTCACCGGCGGGATCCGGGTACGTCGTTCGCGTGTCGGGGCCGACACCGCACGTGCTCGGCCATCTTCGGGAGAGGGTGAAGGACCCGTTCCGCCAGCTCGTCATGGCTGGATTCAACTCGGACGAGTCGACGCGGGTTCAGTGCACGATGGTCCCGGAGGCCGAGATCACGTACCTGCAGAACGGGGTCGATCCGGAGGTCGATGTTCGCTTCAAGCGCGGAGCGGACATCTTCACCCCCGGGTTCTCGTACCTCTCGCTCGCCGGCGCGATGCGCGAAGTGAATCTCGTCGCTGGAGGCTCGGGTCTCGAGAGTCCGATGCTCGATCTGTTCGCGCACCAGCTCTCTGAGGCGGTGTTTGACCGTCTCGGGTGCGTGCGCGGGAGTCAGGGCCTCATGAACGCCCTGCCGCTGCTCGCTCCGAAGGGCTCGTGGTGGATCCACGCTTGGTCCACGGAAGAGACTCGTCTGCGCGGGTTGCTCCCTGGTCACTGCGGCGATCCGGTCGGCAGCCGATTCCTGGTGGTGGGACGCGAAGTGATCGTGAACGCGGCGCTCGACGGGAGACACGCACGCATGGCGACGTCTCGCGATCTCCTCGAGGGGCTCTCCGGCAAACGGTCCGGCGAGTCGCTCCCGGTCGCCTGGAGGTCCGTGAACATCTGCAAGTTCCAGGAGGGCATCCAGGATCTCCGTGTCGAAATCGCGCTCGAGGAGCTGCCGGTGCTCGCCATCGGGTTCGACGGGCATGCGCCGGTCCAGCGTTACTCTTTCGAGCGCTTCACGGATTCGAGGAGGATCGACCCGGTCATCAACGATGGGCCGACACCACATGGGGCGACGATCGTTCGCCTGCCCGAGATGATCCATGGCGACCTTCTCGAACGCTGTCTGCCGCGCGTCCGGAGGAGCGTCACGCCCTCCCGCGAGCGTCACGCGTACGCCTAGCTCGTCTGTTCTTCGCCCGCCGCCCCGTCTGTTTTTCACAGACAGGACCGGCGGGCTTTTTCTTTTCCCCTCGAACCCGTAAGATAACCGCATGTCAAAAACAAAAGAGACATTTCTGATTCTGGACGGCAACGCGCTTCTGCATCGCGCCTGGCACGCCCTGCCGCCCCTCATGACTAAAGATGGACGCGTCGTGAACGCAGCCTATGGGTTTGCGATGGTGCTTGAAAAAATGCTCGGAGAGTTCAAGCCGACGTATATGGCGGTCGCCTGGGATTTGCCGGGCAAGACCTTCCGCCACAAAGAGTACGAAGCGTACAAAGCCCAGCGGGAGGAGAAGGCACAGGAGCTCTATGACCAGATTCCAATCATTCAGAATATCTTGAAGGTGTATGGGATTCCGTCGGTGTCCTCCGAGGGCTATGAGGCAGATGATGTGTTAGCGACGCTCGCAAAAAAAGCAGAACAAAAAAAGATTGGGACCTACATCGTGACCGGCGATCTCGATAGTCTACAACTCGTCGATGACACAACGAAGGTTATTTTTTTCCAAAAAGGAATTTCCGAGACCAAAACGTACGATGAGGCGGCCGTGCGGGAACGCTACGGGCTCTCCCCTGCCCAGCTCGTGGATTACAAAGCGCTTCGCGGCGACCCATCCGACAATTTGCCCGGGGTTCCCGGCATTGGAGAGAAGACCGCGTCCGAGCTTTTACAAAAATTCAAGACCGTGGATGGAATTTTTGAGGCGCTGAAGAAAGGAGAGGTGCCGGAAAAGTACGCGAAGAAACTTGCGGGGCACGAAAAGACCGCGCTTCAGATGCGCGGACTCGTGGATTTGGTGAAGGACGCCCCGGTTTCGTTTTCTTTCAAAGACGCCCACGTTCAGGCGCCGGAATCCGCGAAGCTGCTCCCCATTTATCGTGATTTGGAGTTTCGCACGCTCCTTCGGAAGTACGCGGGAGCGACGGAGGCGCCGCCGATGGAGTTGGAGGGTACAAAGGCGACAAGGGCTACGAGGGCTTCAAAGAAAGCTGGCAAAATGATCCGCAACCTTGAGGAATTGCGCGGGTTTTGCGCGAATCTTCACCGAGATACGATCGGGGTTCAGGTCGTGGAGCGCCCGAATAATTTGCTTGGGATTCCTCTTGCGGCTGCGGCGATTTCGGATGGAAAATCAACGGCTGTAGTTCCAGATCCGACCGCGGAACATCTCACTGTGATCGCCGAAACCGTCAAAAATGCTGCTCAGATCGTGACGCACGACGCAAAGCATCTGATGCATTTGACGCTCTGGCGGCCGAGCGCACGCTGGATGGATCTTATGATCGCGTCTTATCTTCTTCATTCTGGCTCCCGCGCTCACGATCTTCCCTCCATCGTGAACGACCAGCTTCAGGTGAAGGTGCCGGAGCTTCCCGAGGCGTACGCAACCGAAAAAGAATACGCGCTTCTCGGAAGCGTTGTCGGATTATTTCCAAAATTAGCCAAGGCACTCCTCAAAAAAATGGATGAAAATGGCACGCGGAAGGTGTTTGATGAAATCGAGACGCCGCTCGTGCCCGTGCTCTACGACATGGAGGTTGCGGGTATTGAAATCGACACAAAGGCGCTCGACATTTTTTCCAAATCGCTTGCAAAACAACTTTCCGCGCTCGAAAAAAAGATCCTCAAGCTCGCCGGCGAGGATTTTAATGTGAATTCCCCGTCTCAACTCTCGGTGATTCTTTTTGAAAAGTTGAAACTCCCAACCAAAGGCATCAAAAAAACAACGGGCGGACTTTCTACGGCCGCTTCCGAGCTCGACAAACTCATGGAAGCGCATGAAATCATTCCGCTGATTTCGGAATATCGCGAACTCGCCAAACTTCAGTCCACCTATGTCGAATCGCTCCCGACTCTCGTCGGAAAAGATGGCCGGATTCATACGACATTCAATCAAACCGTGGCCGCGACCGGCCGCCTGTCTTCTTCCAACCCCAATTTGCAAAATATTCCGATCAAAAGCGACCTTGCCAATGAGATCCGAAAGGCCTTTGTCGCAGGTAAAGGGCAGCGCCTCGTCGCAGCCGATTATTCCCAGCTGGAACTCCGCATCGGCGCCGTAATTGCAAAGGACGAAGCCTTCATCAAAGCGTTCCGTGAGGGCGCGGACATTCACACTCGCACGGCCTCCGAGGTATGGGGAGTCGCAGAAAACGAGGTGACGCCGGACCAGCGTCGGGCTGCGAAAGCC
>CAZNKO010000055.1:0-3251 GCA_964573855.1 uncultured Gammaproteobacteria bacterium
TAGTAACGGCCGATCAGCCACGCGGCCGTGAATACGTTCTCGGGTCTTGTACTCAAAATTAAAGGCGCCGGGCAGTTCAAAAAACTAAGTTGTTAAAATCAACTCCTCCGAGTTCCGTCTCGGAGCGTAGTGAACGGATAGGTCCCCTGTCGTGAGACGAGGACTGAAGGATCCTAGTAACAAAAAAACAGCTTGATCATCTCAGGAGGGATACGACCCATGCGGCGGTGAGTCATGGGGAAGTATCAGAAAAAACCTCGATCAAGATGTTGGGAAAAGCTTTTTGAATGACCCCGGGAGATCTCACACATATTGTATGACATATGTGAGAAGTCAGCTGCGTCATAGTACTTCGCTCGCAAGCGAGGGAAGGACAAAACCGGTGGTTTCTGCAGATTATATCGTCGGCCTTACCGACGGTGAAGGGTGTTTCTATGTCCTTGTCAGACCTCCGTTCAGTCGTCAAGGAGGAGGAATGGTGCAACTGAGCTTTCTGATCAAAGTTCAGGAGCAAGACAAGGCAATGCTGGAGAAAGTGAAGAATTCACTTCGATGTGGATCGGTTTACTATCAACACGAGACACGTGCCAATCACGCCCAGTGTTATCGGTATACTGTGAATTCACATCGAGATATTATAGGCATCATCATTCCATTCTTTCAGCAACATCCACTGCAAGGATATTCGAAGCAGAAGAACTTCGATATTTTCTGCCAAATTGCACAGCTTGTTCAAAACGGTGTGCATCATACGAGGGCTGGGATCGAGCAGATCCGAGCGCTCAAAGCGCAGATGAACCATCGGGCTCGCGTAGTGCGGGAAATCCGCTCGCTACGTGGGGATGTGAAGCAAAGATCGCTATCACGATCCGCCCGTCAAGCCAAGAGAGTCGGGGGCACCCGAACGTCGCCGTAGGGCGGCGGAAGGTGAAACCGATGATAGGGGCTAAGTCGTAACAAGGCATCCGTAGCGGAAGCTGTGGATGGATCACCTCCTTTTTCTAGGGAATACGAGACGCTTGCGTCTCTAAGATCCTAGGTCGAGATCAATCTCCGATTGATCGGGTCCCGCCATCGGCGGGACGTAATTATCACCTGAAGTGCGACGTTGCAATCACAGAGAAGACAACCCGCCTAAAGCCCCTTCGGGGCATTATGGCGGGCAGAAAAGAAAATCACCCGCCTCGCCGGCGGGTTTTGGTTTGAATAAGACATATTGACCATCGGGACGATTTTGTTTAGACTACCTGCACATTTTCAATTCAACGGCGGGCGTGTATCTAGCGATACACACCCTCGTCCCTCGGAAGTGCTCAAGCTCTTGGCTTGGCACTTCGCTCGGGACTTCGGGCGTGTAGCTCAGGTGGTTTAGAGCGTCACACTGATAATGTGAAGGTCCCTGGTTCGAGTCCAGGCACGCCCACCACGCCGAGGTAGCTCAGTGGTAGAGCAATGGACTGAAAATCCATGTGTCGTCAGTTCGATTCTGACCCTCGGCACCATCCCCCTTCGCTCCAGCATTACTGGAGCTACGGAGGGATTAAGAAAAACCGTCTCTCTCGCATAGGCGGTTTTTCTTATTTCTGCTACTCTATTCTCAATCCTATGCGACGCATTTCTTTGCTTCTTTTAAACGCCCTGATCCTCGGTCTTGCCCCGTGGACCGCGTTTGCGGACACGGCGGATCCGTACGCAGACAATGTCTCCTCGGCATCCAACCAGGTGTACCAACCATCGAATGCAATCGGGGCTCCAGACGGACAAAAACTTACCTTTTTCTCTAAGGACGCCAACCTCACCCTCGACATGGGGGAGGGGGAGGAAGGAACCGGGGATCTTCTCCTCCATCTTGAGCTTCTGAATTACGGCGCGCGCTACGTGGTGGAATTTCTGAATGCGGGCAAACTCAAGATTGAATTCAAAGGCGACATCATCCCTGCGATGACGAGCCCCATCACGGTTGCCTACACCGGCGGCGTTCCATATCGTTACGTCATGATCCGAAGCGATGCCTCCGAGCAATGGAAGCTCGATGCCGTGGAAGCAAAAACCTATAACCAGCCGGCGGCTCCGCCCGCACCGCCTCCTTCAGAGGAACCGCCACCGCCCGCACCGACGATCAATAGCGGCGATCTCATCAAACTTCCGGATGACGGAAACGCGACCACAACGTACGACGCCGCGGTCTACACGATCGGCGCAGACGGGAAACGTCATGCCTTCCCGAATGAAACGACCTTCTTCTCGTGGTTTGTAGATTACAGCGCAGTCAAAACCGTTACAGCCGAAACCATGGCGACCTATACGCTCGGCGCGAACGTCACGATCAAGCCGGGAACCCATCTTGTCAAAATCACGACGGATCCAAAAACGTATGCCGTGGAACCTGGTGGCGTGCTCCGCTGGATCACGACCGAGCAAATTGCAAAAGATCTTTACGGCGCCGACTGGGCAAAAAAGGTGGTAGATGTGCCGGATGTGTTCTTCAAAAATTACACCCAGGGCGAAGATGTGACTGCCTCAAACGTCGGCACCTTCAATAAGAATCCAAGTGTTACCTATCCGTTTTGAACCACCATCAACAAAAACGCGCCCTGACGGGCGCATTTTTGTTCGTGCGTTTACGCGGCGGCTTTATCCGCGCGGAAACAATCAAGGCACTTGACCGGGCGATCGCCCTTCGGCTGGAAAGGCACTTCCGTGTCTTTCCCGCAGACGGCGCACACCGCTGGGTACATCTGCCGAGGCCCCTGCATGTTCTGGCGCTTTGCACGCGCACAGTCCCGGCAGCGGGTAGGCTGGTTTTCCCAGCCCTTCTCCTGGTAGAAGGCCTGATCGCGTTCGGTAAACGTAAAGGGTTTACCGCAGTCGCGACACGTAAGCTGGATATCCGGCATACGTTGCTTAAGCTCACCTGTTTGCTTCTTGAGACCTCTGCAAAATGGCGTCTGTTCGTCCATTTTTCAAAAGTCTCCACTCGATTCCTGACTCTTGGCGAGCAGGGGAGCTTCAGCAACGATGGTGAACGGCTAGTTAATAGGTGGTTCTGATAAATCAGATCCACGGCAGACACTATATCTGAAATGGATTGATTTGTCAATGATCCACACTTGTTCTTGGGAAATTGGACCATTTTGTCCCGATGCAAGGCGCGGGGTGGCCAGCCTCTGAGACGTACTTAGACCGTACGTCGAAGAGGTGGCGGGGCCCCGCAACACCGCAGCGGGACAAAATGGTCAATTTCCATGGAG
>CAZNKO010000056.1:0-3135 GCA_964573855.1 uncultured Gammaproteobacteria bacterium
GCACTGGGTTGTGGTCCCAGCTATGAGGGTTCGATTCCCTCTAGGAACCCCAGAAAAAACAGCCCGACAATCGACGGGCTGTTTTTTCTGGGGAGGAGGAATCGAACCGGAAGGGGCTTGGGGAAACAGGCTGTTTCCCCACCTCTGCCGGGGGAGATCCTAAAGAGGGGTGGAAACCCCTCTTTAAGAGCGAGGCCGGCGCAAGCCCGGCCGAGCGAGTGAGATTCCCTCTAGGCACCCCATCAAAAAAGAACCCATTGCGGGTTCTTTTTTGATCCGATACTCTTTGGAAGCTATGCCCCGTTAGAAGTCGTATGTATTTCCCTGACCTCTCACACTATCCACACAACAGCAAGATCTCTCTTGGTTTATTAACAAATTGGAGAAAAAATTTTCAATTTTTTCTCCGAGACTTCTAACGAGGTATGCGGAAGATTTTGCCCGTTCTTGTGGTGCTGATCTTAGCCCTGGGGGCCGGATGTGCGCGTTTTCCGGAACCAACTCCGGAGCCTCCGACCACGGAGCCTGTGTCCGGTGTTTTTGGTGTCATTGAGGAGATAAATGAAACAGCGCGAACCGCCGTCCTTATCCTCCCGGACGGCGGACAGGAAGATCTCCTGTTCCCCTTTCCGATCGAACTCACCGAAAAGCAAGCGGGTCTCTTGGCGCGCGCGTCCGGGACTCGGGAACTCTCGACGCGTAAAATCATTGCGGACAAAATCGAGATCGTGGATCATCCAAACCTTTTTGTCACCTCGCCGTCACCTGGAGCGACCGTCACGTCCCCGCTCGTCGTGTTCGGATTCGGGCGCGCGTTCGAGCAGACCTTTGAGTGGCGGGTAAAGGACGAGTCCGGCAAAGAGGTCGCGGAGAGTTTTGCCATGACAAACGCGGTCGACATAGGCCGCTTCGGCCCGTTCCGTTTTGAAGTATTTCTGCCCGTCCTTCCTTCGCAGATTTTTACCCTCGAGGTGTATACGGCGCCCCCTCGCGACGGCCGAGAACAGGATCTTGTGACCATGCCGCTCCGCCTCCTTTCTTCGGAGACGACTACATTTAATGTCTTTTTTGCAAACACACGCCAAGGGTCAGGGGATGATTGCCGACTCGTATTCCCGCTCTCACGGACGGTTGCCAAGACCTCGGCCGTCGGCCGCGCCGCCCTTCTCGAACTTTTGAAAGGGCCGACCGCGGCGGAGCGCCGACAAGGATATTTCACCTCCCTTCCGGCCGGGGTGGAGCTCCGTTCGCTCGTGATTGGGAATGATGAGGCGCGGGCGGATTTCAGCGCGGAGTTGAACCGGGTGGGCGGATCCTGCCGTGTTATCTCTATTCGCTCCCAAATAGAGGAGACGCTTCGGCAATTCCCAACCGTTGGGGAGGCGGTGATTAGTGTCGAGGGAAATGTGGAGGAGGCGTTACAGCCATAAATTGTCAAAAAGCGGCCGGCAGTTTATTTTTTGCTAAGTAAAGCTTAATTTTGACGTTGGGGGTAAAAAACCGTTGACAGGATTTTGGCGCTCCTATAAACTTCCGACCATCGTCGTTTCGCAACGTTTCGCAGTGACAGGGTTTCCGCGCAGAGCGCATCGA
The DNA here is from genome assembly GCA_964573855.1 of uncultured Gammaproteobacteria bacterium. GTDB lineage: Bacteria > Patescibacteriota > Patescibacteriia > UBA9934 > GWF2-40-263 > CAZNKO01. The sequence continues at coordinate 1,594 of CAZNKO010000056.1, forward strand.
AACCGAGCCACCCCCTGCGGGTGGGTCCTGTGACAGAGACGGGGCGGGCACGATGGCAGTTTACAATAGAATATTCCTGGGGAGAGGGCCGTCCGTGGGGATGGCACGATCGACGGGATGCAGAACCCGAAGGCGACGCCATGGGGGTGTCGTCCGCGGTACGCAGAGCCCGGTCGGACCAGGGGGTTCGGCCGGTCGTTTGACCGCCCAATCAAGGGCAGATCAACGGAGAGCAATTTCATGAACAAGCTCGAGCAGTACGGGACGGACGTCCAGAAGTACGGCCTCAACTGCAAGATCCGCGAGGGGAAGGAGCACAAGTCGCGGTTCGCGTTCATCACCGGCTCGATCGCGGCGATCGTCGCCTTCCTGGGCGAGAAGATCGAGGACATGACCAAGGTGGTCGCGGTGGCGATCAAGGACACCGCCGAGACCGCGATGATCGTGATCAAGGAGACGGGCAAGGTGATCCTGCCGACCGAGGAGATGTTCCTCGACTTCGGCACGGGCTTCGCGTGGCCGGTCCAGATCACCGGACTCACGAGCAAGCTCTCGGGCACCGCGATCCTGGGGAACTACCGGGACAACTCGGCCGTCCGCCAGGCCGTCGCGCAGATCGAGTCGGTGATGTTCGACCGGCAGGGACGCCTCAAGGGCGCGCCGAGCCGGACGTACGCCACCTTCGTCGCCCCCGAGTCCGTGATGAACGGCATCCGCGCGCTCCTCGCGTGGGATGGCGCCAACACCTTCCGGGCCTCCACGCTGAACCGGAGCGGCAAGCAGATCCGGAACGCGGTGTCCGGCACCCGCCTGCTGTCGGTCGATCGCAAGACCGGCCAGGCGTACGCGCTCGCGCTCTCGCAGATCAACCTCGAGCTCGTGGACGGCGGCCTCCAGTTCGTGAAGGCCGGCTCCTTCGAGGGCCCGGTGAACGACGTGGGCACGGTGGAGCAGTACGACGGCTCGCAGCTCATCGTCGCGACGATGGAGCGGGGCAGCAAGTACCGCTACCTCCCGGCGTGGCTCACCGGCGGCGAGACCTCCGTGGCGTCGAGCCTGCAGCTCGACCACGGGAACGCCCAGCCGTGGAGCGGCAAGGTGGACGACGGCGCCTTCGTCGGCTTCGTCGACCCCGAGACCGCGGCGTACGTGCGCAGCGGCCACCTGCACATCGGCGAGCCCGACCAGGCGCTCCGGACGCTGATCGCCAAGGCGTCGGCCGCGCAGACGGCGCAGCACGCCGCGGGCGCGCAGGCCTAGTCGCGCAAGCGACAAGGAAGGTCGTCGTGACCTGAACTACTGGCCCCACACTTCGTAAAGAGGTGTGGGGTCTTTTCTTTTCCACATGATTTCCCTTGACCCCGTTAGAAATTCGTCTGTGATGTACGAACATTTTGCGCGGTAAGACCGGTTGGTGGTTTGCATAGTTGACAAACGGTTGTGAAAAATTTCAACGCGTTGAAATTTTTCACGGAGGATTTCTAACGGGGTGTAACACGGGAGTGATATTTTCCTCTTCGCGGGGAATGAATTTTTCCGCCT
>CAZNKO010000057.1:0-423 GCA_964573855.1 uncultured Gammaproteobacteria bacterium
ACAGGACGAGGTTCGAGCCAAAGATTTCTTTGGCAGCGACCTTTTTCGGATTTCGGTCGCTCTCCCGCGCGATTTTCGGCAGCGTTGCTGCCGCTTTTATCCATTCCCGCATCGGTTCGACCCAGCCAGTGCGCTTTTGTTCAAGATGAGCGATTTTCTCTTCAAGCGTCTTTTTCTCACTCAAGAGCCCTGCTTTCTTTTCCACATACGCCTCTCGGTCAATATCCTGCTCCAAATAACTGTCCAAAAGGCGCTGGAGCTTGGTTTCAATCGTGTGAACGGTATTTTTCGTATCTTGAACAAAAGCGCCGAAGGATTGGGCGGACTTGGTAGTATCATTCTCTAGCATTTGTAACAGGCTGTCCGCCCAATCATGTCTCAAAGAAAACTTTTGCAACAATGTTGTGATCTGCTCATCCAATG
>CAZNKO010000057.1:433-3102 GCA_964573855.1 uncultured Gammaproteobacteria bacterium
CAATACGGTTGCGGTTCGTTTTTTGTTTTCTGATGCGGTCTGCTCCGTTGTTTCAAGACGGCCCGTACTTGATCAAAAGTTTTCTTTGAGATGACTGGCTGGTGCTTGCCTTCATACAATTCACCGGCATAGGTGAAGAAACCGACATAAAAATGATTGGAAAGGATAAAAGAAATTCTGTCTCGTTTTAAAGGCAAACCATTCCGTGAGGTGATGCCGTGTTGCGCCAAAAAGCTGGAAACATCCTCCAGTCGGGAGTCGCCTTGTGCGTACAGTTCAAACGCTTGGCGAACGATGCCAACTTTCTTTTTGTCCACGATAACATTCTTTGCTCGCAAGTCATTGAGATACCCAATCGGCGCAAGGCCGGGAAATTCCCCGCGTCGGGCTTTTTGGCGCATACCTCGCTTGGTGTTTTCTGAAAGGGAATCCACATAGTATTTACTTTGCCCGAAAGCAATATTGAGCATGAACTTGCCTTGCGGTGTTGATTCAAACCAAAACTGGGGAAATTTTAAGGTCACAAGCTGACCGGTATCCAGCGAATAGATGATCCGCCCGCCGTCCACCGAAGTGCGCGCCAATCTATCGGGATACCAACTCACAATGCCTTGTGCTTCGCCTTTTTCAATTCTGTCCAGCATGGCGTTGAAAATCTGACGACCCGGAGCCTTTGCAGACTTCTTTTCCACCAGTTCCTCAATGATGGTCAATCCTTCTTTTTCGGCAAAGGCGCGCAATTCCACAATCTGCGATTCAATGCTTAACACCTGTTTATCTTCCACATCGGTGGACTTGCGGGCGTACAAGAAGAACTTTTGGTTATTCATACGGCTTGATGATTAGTAAACAAGCACACGAGACAGAATTTTAAAATCGCGCGGGAGGCGAACCTCGTCCTGTCTTTCGGGAAAGTCCGCCCCATGCAGGAGTTTCGCCCACAAAATCACTGGCAAGCCGTAGAAAGCGCCCGTGAAAAAATCGGTCAAATTTCGGAAAGTTTGTTGGTGGTATGGCTGTACAACGAAGTCCGAACCTATTTTTCCGCCGAAGGCGGATCAGCCTCTGGCTGAATGAAAGAGTCTGGTACATTGATGCTTTTGGGCAGTGCTCGCGTCCTAGAGCCACCTGTGGCCTCCGGCGGGGCGGAAGGGGGGTCTGGGGGGAATTCCGCCCCGCCGCCGCTTCCGTTTTTCTTCTTTTTTGGGGGCTCTTTGGGGTTTCGTATCCGGCAGAGCCGGATGCGCCGCTTTCTTTCAGATTTGCGCTTGCCCCGCCCACCCGCTTGCCCCGTAGTTCCGCCCATGGCGGATACTTCGGGGTGCGCGCGCAGGAGGGACTCCCTCGGAATGCGCAATACTATGTTGGGATAATACCATCATAGGATTATACTCACAAGCGGTATGAGCAACGCCATCTATCAACCCGAGTATCAAGCGATGCTGCGCCGTCTGAAACACGCACGCCGTGCGGCTGGCTTGACGCAACAACGAGTTGCAAAAAGGCTGAAAAAGCCTCAATCCTTCGTTGCCAAGTGTGAAACCGGCGAACGGCGTATTGATCCTGTGGAATTGAAGCATTTTGCACATTTGTACAAAAAACCACTTGAATACTTTGTTTGATTATTGCTAAGGTTAGCAAAAGTAGCGACATCGGGTATTGACAAATTATGAAAGAGCGCTATATTTAGCCGTTCTTTACAATCTACTTGCAGTAAGCCGTAGCCTGGAGATTGCACAATGTTTGCAGTTTGCAGGCTGCGGCTTCACCAACGCCGCTTATCTGGCAAGCCCGGGGTCCTCACACGCCGTGAGGATGAGGGGCGAGCCGAAGAAAAAGGAGCAGGACAATGGCGAAGAGTGACCCCGGAAGCGTGGTTGCAGGTGCCGGCCTCTTGGTTGGCATCTTCACGGCCCTGCGCGACGAAGTTGTTCGTCGCAGTGGCACTGATATTCACCTGCACCGCCTCGTTCGTCCGGAGGGACGCGACACCATCGCGAGGATGGCGGAACTCGTCGTCGGTCAGACCGACGCGGACGTCTACGAGCTCGACGTCGATTACGGCGATGGGCGAGGCGTACAGCGAGTCCGGTTCCGCGAACTCGCTTTCGACCATAACCCGCTCGACGATGAGGTGCTCGCTCGGGCGGAACAGCTCGACTGCCGCCAGCCTGAAGAGGTTGAAGCCAGGAAGGCCGTCAGCCGGTACACTCCCGACCAGCTTCGTGAGCACCCACGGGTTGGTCTCATCGGCCCTGCCGTGCAGCGCGACGGTCACCTGGGTCGGGCGTGTGTCCTCGGCGACGGGCTCGGCGTGGACCTGGTCTGGCTCTGGGCCGGCGGTCGCTGGGATCGCCGCTATCGGTTCGTGGTCGTCTGCAAGTAGTGCCCTCTGGCCCTCGGAATCTGGGAACTTACTGTTCCCTTTGACTCTTGGGGCCGCCGCACCAGACCCCGTCTCAACTCCATCGCTTCGGCGGAGGGGAAGAGACGGGGCTGTATTCTTTTCTAAATCTTTTCTATACTGATATTGGATAGTAAGCGCTTCGGTTCCCGGCTACGGCTTGGAACGGCTGAACTCTAGTGCGTCGAGGCAGCCAGAATGTGTGTGGCTACGGCCACAGACAGCGTGCTCCTCACGACCTCAAAAAATGAGGATACTTGGTGCA
>CAZNKO010000058.1:0-2493 GCA_964573855.1 uncultured Gammaproteobacteria bacterium
TTTTTCCATGCCGTACACCTTAAGCGGTACGGCATCCACGGAAGGCCTTTCCACCCCTTCACTAAAGGCAGGCCCGGAGAGCCAGAAGAATCGGATGGGAGGGTAGGCCAGCCGGGGTTTCTCTGAACCCTGTTTCAGTGCCACATAGACTTCGTGGGGTATCTGGGTGGTGAGGTGATGAAAGGCGAGGGCGGAAATGAGGCAAATTACCCCATTGGGGATTTTGAGGCCCACCAGGGCGAGGTCAGGTTGCATATGGGGCGGGAGGTGGGCGAGTCGATAAAGGCCGCGGCTTAGAACTTCGATGACCCCGGCGTCTCGCATCTGGTAGAGCGTCCGGGGATGAATGCCGAGCTTGAGGACCCGAGAGGCGCGGAGCAGGCCCCCATGGGCTCGAAAGATCTCCCGTTCCCGTTGGTGGGAGGTCATAGTTTGTAATACCTATAGATATTCATAACTATAGGTAATTGTATCCATTAGAAGATTGAAGGTCAAGATTCCCCAAGTAGAAAATTATCCGGACAGACAGGATTCGAACGGTGAGAGTAGCGTCTCCCCAGCCATGCATGGCGAGTATCGAGCGACCTGGTTGCCCCATGAGGGCCGCGAAAGATCTATTTGAGCGTTGCCCGAATTGGTCCTGAAGCGTCCATCGCGGAGCGATGGTCTGCTTCAGGGCGAACAGTATTCCGGGCACATCGGTAACACTTCATACGGCGTGTTAGTCAAGAAATGTCCGCCCCATCCACCTTATTCTGATCGCTCGCACGGGTGTTAAACGAGCGCCTCATGGCAAAGGTCTTGGCCTTAATCGCGGTGCGTTCCGCCAAAATCTGCTTCCACGCCCCGCTGTGTTTTTGACTCGGCGTCACCAGGCCAATGCGGGTGTGAAGATGAACATTGTTGTACCACTCAAAGAACGTCGTGAAGTACGCTCGGGCGTCGTCCTCGGTGGGGAAGACCTCGGGATAGGCGGGAGCCGTTTTCACCGTGGCAAACAACGATTCAATGAACGGATTGTCATTGGGCGTCCGGGGCCGCGCAAACAACCGGCCGATCCCCAAATCCTGGAAATATTCTCGCATCGAATGGGAGCGCATCTGCGGCCCCCGATCCGAGAGGGAAAACGGCATCGCCTCGGGCGGCAGGGATTCGGCCAACAGCGCCTCATCCCACGCGGCTTGGGCCAGCGCCGTGGTCGCTCGGGCGCCGATCTTCCAGCCCACGGCTTTCCGACTGTACTGATCCTCGACGGGCACCAACCACCAGAACCGGTGGGGGATTCCCGTGGGGAGTTTGGTAAAATCCCACGTCCAAAGCTGGTTGGGACCTTGCACGAAAGAGGTATCCGGCTTTTCCCCCCGGTGCCGGCCCATCAAGCGGCGCTTCCCGCGATGCCCGGCAATCCCGATCGCCTTCTCATATTCCCAAATGGCCACATGGGAAATATACAAGCCCGCCGTTTCCATGATCTTGATCGAGAGTTCCCGGGTGCTCAAATCGGCCCAGTCGGCGGACGCCACCGCGCGCTGGATGGCCGCAGACTCGTCGGGCGTGAGCGCGTTGACCGGCCGGACCTCTGGGGCGGGGTCGTGTCGGGTGAAGTCTCCGAGGCGTCCCCGAGTGCGCCAGCGTCGAAACCGGCGTTCGTCCAACCCCACCACGGCACAGGCGGCGCGCACGCTCAACCCGTCCGTCAACGCGTCCTCCATGATCATCAACAATGCCCGGCGGCGATCCCCGTGGAGATGGATCCCTTCGAGGGACCCTTCGAACCCCAGCGTTCGCTTTTTTTGAGCAGGGTATATTCGAGCATCACTTCAGCCAGCACCTGGTCTTTCTGGGCGAGTTCGCGCCGCAAGGCGGCTAATTCAGCGGAATCCTCCGCCGCGACCGGTCCGGTCACCCCATGGGGCTTTTTGAGGGCTTCGGTGGCCCCGCGCTCGACGAGCGTTTCAATCCGGCGCAAATCGTTCACGTGGAGCCCGTGCCGGCGTAAAATCTCCCCGAGATTCGCGTCCTTTTGCCGCGTCTCCAAGAACACCTCAAACTTCCGTCGTGCCGTCATCCGTTGTTGCTTTTCTCCTTCCATGTCAGCCTCCTCGGAGGGCTTATTTTACCCTCTCAAAGCGGACATATTCTGGTTAACACGTGGCGGTCAATGTCTCCGTCATTGAACCGCGCCACTTTTTTGACGGAAAAATTGGCAAAAGATTTTTGAATGTCCGGCCATTTTCTCCCAATCACATTCCAATTGAAACCGGAACGAAAGACGGTTTTTGCCATTTGTTCAAAAAACCCGTCGTCTGTTTTTGGACACGGCTCTACCTTGCAATACATGAGTTGTGATGTGGATTTTTTCATAATTATTTTCCCTCAAATATGCTTTCTACGTACCGCTTGAGATGTTTGAGATTTCTTGTGTTTATGCTTCTGTCCTGATGTGCTTTAGCAAGAAGGATCTCCTTGTTTGGATAATGATCTCTATTTCTT
>CAZNKO010000058.1:2503-2762 GCA_964573855.1 uncultured Gammaproteobacteria bacterium
GCTTATTTTACCCTCTCAAAGCGGACATATTCTGGTTAACACGTGGATTGTAAACCTGAGGAGGGGGAACCCTACCATCCTAAGCAATTGGATGAGGATTTTGGTCCGATAATCCATAAATCTCCAAAAACTCACGATCAGATACTGAAAATGTCCGTTGATGAAATAATAACTTTTCTAGCTGATTTTAAGGGGGCAGATTTTTGGGAGGGTACTTTCAGGGGGAAGCCAGACAGGGACGGACTTGGTGAAGCCTTAC
>CAZNKO010000059.1:0-2738 GCA_964573855.1 uncultured Gammaproteobacteria bacterium
TGCAGGCTCCGGTGCTTGGCACCGGAGTCCGCCGTCCATCCGATGCGGCTTGACAGAATTGTTTTTTTCTGATACAATCTCATCAAGCGAGTGAGGCTCAAAGGCCCACCTCGGTGTCAGAAAATATCCCCCAAAGCGGGGATATTTTTGTTTCCCCTTTAAAAAACAAATCGTTCTGCTAAGCAGAACGATCGCTTGAGTGAAGTGAGAAGAGGCGATCCTTTATGGAACGCGATTCTTCTTTGACACATGTTTGATGTGTCTTAGGTATTGCCGCGGCGCTCTTGTTGATCTTTTCCAGGACCAAACGTCGTGCCGGTACCTCGGGTTCGTCTTTCTGCGCGGCGGGTTATACCGCCACGCATTCTCCTCAAATCGCTCCCCGTCGAGAGCGGGCATGAGGAACCTCTGACGGCCCTTGCACCCACACTTCGTGCATGTATGCGCCAACGAACCTCCTTTCTGCCCCGTGGATACATTCATTGAGGCGGAGACAGAATAACAGAAAAGAATGATTTTGTCACGATTGACGCTTTCGATTTTTTCCGATAGCGTTTCGACATTCTATGCGTATTCTCGGGATTGAATCGAGCTGTGATGAGACCGCCGTCGCGATCGTCGAGGGCGAAGGCGACGAAATTGAGATTGAAAAAAATTTGGTATCGTCGCAAGTGGCGATCCATGCAAAATATGGCGGGGTCGTGCCCGAGGTTGCGGCACGGAGAATGCGTGGCGGTATAACCCGCCGCGCAGAAAGACGAACCCGAGGTGCCGCATGATGGAAAGGGAATTGATGCAATTGCGGTTACGGCGGGTCCGGGACTCGTGCCTGCGCTTCGCGTGGGGGTCGAGCTCGCGAAAGCCCTTGCCTATTTTTGGCAGAAGCCGCTCGTGACCGTGAATCATTTGGAAGGACATATTTATTCGGTATGGATTGGAAAATCCGAAGCACGAAATCCGAAATCCGAAAAAATACCAAATACCAAATACCAAATACCAAAATTTCCCGCGCTCGCGTTGCTCGTTTCCGGGGGGCATACGGAATTGATCTTCATGAAAAACCATGGCGAGTACGAACTTCTCGGCATGACACGCGATGATGCGGCTGGGGAAGCATTCGATAAAGTCGCGAAACTGCTCGGGCTTCCGTATCCTGGCGGACCGGCGATTTCAAAGATGGCGGAAAATGGGAATCCGGAAGCGATCGCGTTTCCGCGCCCCATGATCGAAAGTGACAACTTGGATTTTAGTTTTGCGGGACTGAAGACGGCAGTGGCGGTGTATATGAAGGATAAAGGGAACGGGGAACGGGGAACGGGGAACAGAGAGGATATCTGTGCCTCATTTCAGGCCGCGGTTGTCGAAGTGCTCGTCGCGAAGACGCTCAAGGCTGTGGATCGGATGCGGCCCGCGTCTGTCATTTTGTCCGGCGGGGTTGCGGCAAACGCGTTACTCCGTGAAACCCTCGGCGCAGCCCTCAAAGAAAAATTTTCGGACATCACGTATCATGTTCCGGACCGCTCTCTCACCGGCGACAACGCAGCCATGATCGCCGCGGCCGGGTATTTCCGAGCGCAAAAAAAGAATTTTGTTGATCCACTTACCCTCGAGGCGGATCCGCACATGCGGTTAGCGTGAGACGTGGCCGGGTCCTGGCCCTCATCCTATGCAACACACTTCCCATTCTCCCGAACAAACAAAAAAAATCGCGGCGGAGTTTGCAAAAAAACTCCGCGGCGGCGAGATTGTGACGCTGGAGGGCGAGCTTGGTGCTGGCAAAACGACATTCGTTCAAGGTCTCGCCGAGGCGCTCGGCGCCGAGGGCCCGGTCCGGAGCCCGAGTTTTACGATCATGAATCTCTATCGCATCCCAAAGGGCCCGATCCGTGAGATCGTGCACCTGGATTGTTATCGTTTGAAGCGTCCCGAGGAGGTTCAGAACCTCGGCCTCGAGGATTGGTTTCAGAAAAAAGACACGATCGTCCTCGTCGAGTGGCCGGACATGGTGCCTGCGGTCGCCTGGAAGCCCACGCACCGCCTTCGCTTTACATACGGCTCGGGTAGCGATAGAGTGGTGGAAATGAATCCATAATCTTATGCCACGCTCTCCACGCGGCGAACGAGAATTCATCACGGGCCGTATTCACGAAGGCGATATCTTCGGTGAGTTTCCAACTGATGCGGAATTTATGGCCAGATGGAAAGCGCTGGCTGATGGGTCCGGCTATCTTTCCCGAAAAAAAGCCATGGATTTGGTTCGAGAGTCTGCCTCTTCTGCTGCTGGTGGCGGTGGAGGTGAAGGCGGTGATGATGGTTCCACGACCGAATTTATGAGGGATCTTCGTCTTGAGGTGATCGATTTGCTGGGGATTCCTTCATCGGAGTATGAACAGGTGCACGTGTACACGGCAGTCGGTACGCCACTGGATCGCATCCATGGTGTGGATGCCTGGGTCGAATATACGGATCCGCACGGTCACCGCGTGGAGGTGACACTCGATGCAACATTGAACCCGTCAAAATTGAAGGGCGGATACAAGGCGGATGTGATGGTGGGGGATATGCCCGAGCCTGAGAGCGACGAATATCTTCGTGATGTGAGCCGCTATGCCTCCTCCATCAAACGTCTCATCGACCATCGGCTGCAACAATGGCATCATCCCTTCGCGACGCAGGAACGCCGCCCTGTAACACGGGAGTGATATTTTCCTCTTCGCGGGGAATGAATTTTTCCGCCT
>CAZNKO010000060.1:0-2548 GCA_964573855.1 uncultured Gammaproteobacteria bacterium
CAGCAACGAGCACTTGGTTTGCAAGCTTCGGGGTGTTCGACATGAGCCCGGTAATTTCTTCGCCGAGGGCAATCATACACGCGCCGGTCAGGGTCGCGATGTCCACAATCATGTCCGGTTTTTGTTTTGTCGCATAGGTCAGTGAGTCTGCGAGCGTGACACGGCCTTCCGCGTCCGTGTTCAGAATCTCAATCGTTTTTCCGTTCATGAGTTCCAGAACATCGCCGGGCCGGATCGCTTTGCCAGACGGCATGTTTTCACACGCGCCAAAAATTCCGTGGACTTCGACTGATGGGGCGAGATCGGAAATGACCGAAAACACCGCGAGCACGTCGGCCGCACCCGCCATGTCGATCTTCATGGTCATCATCCCTTCAGAGGTTTTCAATGACAAACCACCGGAATCGAACGTGATTGCCTTCCCCACCAACGCGATTTTCTTTTTCGCTTTGCCTTTTGGTTTATAGATGAGATGAACCAAGTACGGCTCGTGATCCGAACCTTGGCCGACGCCAAGAATCCCGCCGGCTTTCATCTTTTTCAACTGTTCTTTCTCGTAGACTTTGATGCGAATGTTCTTCTTTCCTTTTGCCACCTCACGCGCCGCATTCACAAGATCCGCTGGGCTCATGTGAAGACTTGGAGTGTTCACGAGGTCGCGCGCGTACACGGTCGCGCGCGCGAACAATTCCCCCAACCGAACACCTTCCTCTGCTTGCCGCACAGCGCGTGCATCCGTTGAAACGATTTCAAACGTCGCCGGCAGTTTTCCATTCTTTTCCTTCTTGAAGCGACCGAACATATATGCCGCAAGCCGCACTCCTTCCGTCATGGCCTTGCCGCAGGCGCGAGGAGAGAGACCGCCCTTTCCCGCTCCGTGAAGAATGGAAACAACCTTTTTCACTTCGAGCGGCTTGATTGCGTTCAGGGACGCGGCGGAGGCACTTCGGACGCTTTCCTCGTTAAAATCCTTTTTTTCACCAAGCCCGACGACCAAAACCCGCTTGGCGGGAATTTTTCCATTGGTCCGAATGAAAAGCGTGTCCCCGAGATTTCCCTTGAATTTTTCCTCCTGAAGAATCGCCTCAAGCAAGCTGCCAAGGGCTTTATTGACCGCCCCCGTGGCACCGCCGGTTTTTTTAACACCGGCGAATTCGTTCACGATCAAAACATCACATTTCTCTGCCGCAAGATCCCCCTTTCGCGCCAAAATATCCATAAAGTTTCATATTATGTCCCCCTTTTCAAGGGGGACTTCAGGGGGTTACCGAACGGCAACCCCTCCTCACCTCCCCTTGGAAAGGGGAGGAAGGATTCCGTACCTTACACGGATTGCACGACTATTTCAAACCCGTAGACCGGCGGGAACGTCAGGACGACGAACATGATGAGGGAGACCACAAAAAACCAGAACACACGGTCGCGGAAGTCGGTGCAATCCCGGCCGCGAAACCAGAGAGCGGAGAGAACGAACACGAGCACGAACACCAGCAGTGTCATGAGATAAACGCCGGAAATAGGCCCCACGGACTCGTCAAGAAGAAACCAGCCGAGAACGGCCGAGGAGCGGAACAAAACAAAATGACTAAACCATCCCATGTGTAGCGCCGCGGAGGCGGCTGTGAGGCCCGCGAGAGCCACGGATTCATGGATGCGCGGACGGAAGAGACGATAAAAGAGATCGCGGAGAATCATACAAAAGCTTCAAGGGCAATGAGAATCACGGCGACGAAACTTACGAGCACGGAAAGAACAACCGTCTGGCGATAGTGGTGGGCGTGTGACTCGACGATCCGCCGGCCGTAGACCGCGAGCGTGATTATGGCAACCGCAAGAAGGAGGAGCGGCACTTCAAAAAGAAGCCACCGATGGTTTGCGAGCATGATGGAGAGGCTTCGGAACTCGTCAACGCTCGAGACGGATGGAATGGAAGAAAAATCAAGAGCGAGAACCACGAGGAGCGCCACCTCAATACACGTGAGAAGAACGAAAAGAGCCTTCGTGAGCGATGGCTGGCGTGGTAAGAGGAATAAAATGGGGACGGATGCGCTGAAGGCCATAAAAACGATTCCGAACAAAAAGGCGCCGGGATCAAGCAGGTTCAAAAGGATCACCGGATTTGTGGACAAAAGCACGCCAAACATAAGCCCAGTGTATCATGAGCCCCGCCTTGACCAAAGTTTCGAGGATCGTTAATATAGATAGGTACCTGCGGCTGATCGGTCGTGAGAATCGGTCGGATCGGTCGCAGAGAGCAGACGGTTCGGTCATCGTTCGAACGCCATCAGGCACCGAACCTGTCAGACGCCAGACGAACGGCGAACGTCCGTTGTCAGTCGCCGCCGAACCATATTTCAATCCCCTATGGGCCAACGCAAAAAGAATCGAAACATTTGGAAAGCGCAGCGCAAACTCGATCTCGCGCGCATACGCAAGCAAAAGGCTAAGCGCTTGAGCCGCCAAAAATAACCCCGCCACTCGGCGGGATTTCGGTGTAGCAAGGACGTGATATTTTCCTGTATGCGGGAAATGAATTTTTCCTCTCGGT
>CAZNKO010000061.1:0-2522 GCA_964573855.1 uncultured Gammaproteobacteria bacterium
GCTTTTGACAAGAAAAACACCCTCGTGACCGGCGGGGGCGGGTTTATCGGCTCGCATGTGTGCGAGCGGCTGCTCCGCGACGGGCACCGCGTCATTTGCGTGGATAATTTTGCGACGAGCCATGTACGGAACATCGAGGCCCTTCTCCCAAACCCGGATTTTCAGCTGATCCGCCTCGACGTGAACCAGCCGTTCGATCTCGAGACGTTTCAGGAACTTGCGGCGTTCAAACTTCCGTTTCAGGGAATTCAGGAAATCTACCATCTGGCCGCGCCGACCTCCATCAAAAATTTCGACCAATTCAAAATTCAGACCCTCCTCTCCCACTCGATCGGAAATTATTACGCGCTCGAGATTGCCCGGAAGTACCGGTCAAAAATCCTGCTCGGCTCAAGCTCGGTCGTGTACGGCTCACGGCGGGACGGCGATCCGTTCGTGGAGGAAGACGAACTCGGAGTCGTGGATCATTTGACGCCGCGCGCTGCCTATGACGAGGGCAAGCGATTTTCGGAAACCATGTTCGAAACGTATCGGCAGGTGCATCAGCTCGACACAAAAATCGCGCGCATCTTCCGGACCTACGGCCCGCGTATGCCGGCCTTTGACGGCCAGCTCATCCCGGATTTTATTTTGAATGCGATTGATGGCAAGCCGCTCGTGATTTACGGGGATGAAAATTTCAGCTCCTCGCTTGTGTACGTGACGGACGTCGTGGACGGGCTTATCCGCCTCATGCAGTCGCCTGCGGGCACGGGACCCGTCAACATCGGGAGCGATCAAGACCTAAAACTGAAGGATGTGGCGCAGATGATTATTCAGATGGTGGGTTCAAGCTCGAAAATTGTGTACGAGCCGCCGCTGCTGTTCTTGACCGAACTCGGGCTCCCTCGGATCGAAAAGGCAAAGGAATTGGGTTGGCTGCCGCTCGTCCGCCTCGAGGACGGCTTGAAAAAAACCATCGAATATATTAAAGCGAATAAGCTTTTGCTGACGACAATTTGAGCTACTTTCTACATTCTACTTTCTACATCCCTATGAAAGTCCTCGCCATCATCCCCGCTTACAATGAAGAAAAGACGATTGCCGAGGTCCTCGAGCGGACTCGGCCTTTTGTAGATGGGGTGATCGTGGTGGACGATGGCTCGACCGATCGCACCGGCGAGGTGGCGCGTCTTCACGGAGCGTGCGTCATCCGGCACGTGGTGAACCGAGGACTTGGAGCGGCGCTCGGCACCGGTTTTGCGGCCGCTCGCCGCGCCGGAGCGGATGTCGCGCTCACCCTCGATGCCGACCTCCAACATGATTCATCCGAGATTCCGAAATTCATCCACGCCATCCAAAACGGGGCCGAGGTCGTGATCGGCTCCCGGATGCTTCTGGGACGAATGCCCTGGTATCGACGGGTCGCAAACACGCTCGGCAATCTTGTCACCCTCGTTCTTTTCGGAGCCTGGGTTTCCGACAGCCAATCAGGCTTCCGTGCCTTCACGCGTTTTGCGCTTTCGAAAATCAATGTGCGCACGAATCATATGGAGGTTTCCTCCGAGATCGTCTCCGAGGCGCGGCGGCACGCCCTCCCGCTTGCGGAAGTGCCAATCCGGGCCATTTACACGGATTATTCTCTCTCGAAGGGACAGAACGCGTTGGTCGGCCTCAAGACCCTTTTCAAACTCATTGTTCGGCGGTTACAGTAGGTGTCATGTTGATTCAAATCCTCATCGTTGCCTTTGCGCTTTTTGCCATCGTCCGAGCGATCCGGCAGTTTCGGGGCGGGCATCTGCCGATGGGCGGACTCCTGTTTTGGGTGGCGTTTTGGATTTTGGTCAGCGTCATCACCCTCCTCCCGCAGACAACGAGCATCGTGGCCAATGTGGTCGGGGTCGGCCGCGGCGCGGACCTGGTCATCTATGCCTCGCTCATCGTGCTTTTTTATCTCGTGTTCCGGATTTTTGTGAAGATCGAAGATACGGAACGCGAAATCACCAAGCTCGTGCGGAAACTTGCGCTGAAAGATTGGGAGGATGAGGAGGGCAAGTAGCTATGATGTTTCCGAAAGTCGCGATCGTGTATCTTGCCTACAATGCAAAGCCGTACTTGGATGAGGTGGCTGCCTCGGTTGAGCGACTGAATTATCCCAAGGACCGATTGGAGTTCATTATCGTGGACAACAATTCGCCGGACGGCAGTGCGGACGTGATCCGAGAGACCATTCTCCCAAAGTCCGGCCAGAGTTTGCCGCGCGTGACGTTTTTTCCGAATCCGACGAATGAAGGGTTTGCGGCCGGAAACAACATCGGAACGAATCACGCGCTCCTTGAGGGTGCAGATTACATTTTTTTATTGAACAACGATGCGAAGTTTCATCCGGACGCGATCGCGGAGGCCGTGAAGATGGCCGAGTCGGATCCGAAAATCGGGTCCGTCCAGTCGCTCATGCTTCTTTGGAAACAGCCGGACGTCGTGAACTCGACGGGCGGAATGGTGCATTTTTTGGGGTTCGGATTCGTGAGAGACAATGGCCG
>CAZNKO010000062.1:0-2456 GCA_964573855.1 uncultured Gammaproteobacteria bacterium
CGTGGCCACGCCCGCCATTCGTGAAAACGCCGCGTCGATCGCCGCCCGGAGCGCGATCGAAACCTATACGGTGCAGGAAGGCGATAATCTCGGTGCGATTGCGGAGCAGTACGGGCTGAATTTGAGCACGGTTCTTTGGGCAAACAAGCTGACATTCCGGAGCGTCATTCGGCCCGGACAGGAGCTCCTCATCCCGCCCATTGACGGCGTGATCTATCAAATCAAGAAGGGCGACACCGTGGGGAAAATTGCAAAGACGTACAACAGCGATCAGGAAAAGATCATCGCGTTCAACCGTTTGGCTGATCCGAATAGCCTTACGGTTGGTTCACAGATCATCATTCCCGATGGGGAGCCGCCAGCCCTGCCGCGCGCACCCGCGCCGGTGAGCCGTGTGTTTGCGCGCGGGAGTGCGGAGCCGCGCGGGAGCGCGACCGGTTCCGGTACCTGGGTCTGGCCGACTGATTGGCGTGTCATCACGCAGTACTTCCGCGGGTGGCGGCACACTGGCATTGATATTGATGGAGATTACGCGACTCGCAGTTACGCCGCCGCGGACGGCCAGGTTGTTTTTGCCGGCTGGAAAGGCGGGTATGGCCTCGCGGTCGAGATTGACCACGGAAACGGTCTTGTTACACGCTATGGCCACCACTCAAAAATTTTCGTGTCCAAGGGAGATGTGGTCACGGCCGGTCAGGCGATCGCCCAAACAGGCACAACGGGACGCTCAACCGGCACGCATTTGCATTTTGAAGTGATCAAAAACGGCGTATTCTTAAATCCGCTCGACTATGTCCGGTGACGATCGGGCGTCCACCGGACGATAGCACAGGGCTTCGGCCACATGCTCCGGCTGAATTTTGGGACAGCCGGCAAGATCCGCGATGGTGCGCGCCACTTTTCTCACCCGGGCGCATCCCCGCATGGAGAGCCGGCCGGTTTCAAGGCCTTTCATCAGGAGGCTTTTTGTTTTTTCATCGAGAGGACACCATTCTTCCAGGCGGCTTGGGGGGATTTCTGCATTCGTGTGGATCGCGGAGCTCCGGAACCGATCCTGCTGTCGTTTCCGCGCTTCCTCGACGCGCCGGCGCACCTCTTCTGAAGACTCCGGACGCTCTGTTCCGAAAATTACGGCCGTGTCGAGATTCGGGACGTCAATCGTGAGGTCGAATCGGTCGAGCAGCGGCCCGGAAAGGCGGCGCGCATAACGCTCTTTCGCAAACGGCGGGCATCGGCAGGAACGTTTTGGGTCTGTCGCATATCCGCACGGACATGGATTCATCGTGGCGCAGAGAATGATTCTCGCCGGGAAACAGACAGAGGTCGCGGCCCGCGCCACAGTGACGACCCCGTCTTCAATCGGCTGGCGCAAATGCTCGAGCGCGTGGCGGGGAAATTCCGGAAGCTCGTCAAGGAGGAGAACGCCGCGATGCGCCAAGGTTACTTCCCCGGGCCGCGGGAAACTTCCGCCTCCCACGAGCGCCACAGCCGAAGCGGAATGGTGCGGGGAGCGGAATGGGCGCTCGGTCCGGAGGCCCGAGGCCGGAAGCCCGGCAACAGACGCGATCGCGGTGACCTCGAGCGATTCTTCTTCGCTCAACGGCGGCAGGATTCCGGGGACGGCCCGTGCGAGGAGCGTCTTTCCCGTGCCCGGGGGTCCGGAGAGGAGCACATTGTGTCCGCCCGCGGCCGCGATTTCGAGCCCGCGTTTCGCTTGACGCTGGCCCTTGATGTCCGCAAAATTTGTCTGGCTGTGTTCCCGACGGACGGGGGGTCTCTGGGGTCTTGCACGTTTCAAGGGAAGGTTTCCGAGTCCATGGTCAACAAGGTCACGAAGGGTTCGGACCGGATAGACGGTGAGGCTCCTGATCGCAGCCGCCTCGGGCGCATTTTCCTCCGGGACCATCATGGCTTTCCACCCGAGGCGCTTTGCAAGAAGGGCCATGGGAAGCACGCCCTTGACCGGACGGACGGCGCCGTCCAAGGCGAGCTCCCCCACGATAAGTGTTTTTGAAAATTTTTCCGCCCCCAAGTCCCCTTGGGCGAGGAGGAGGGAAAGGGCAATCGGAAGATCGTAGAGAGGTCCTTGTTTTTTAAGGTCCGCGGGCGCCAAGTTCACCGTGATCCTGACGCGCGGGAACGTGAGCCCGCTGTGCTTGATCGCGGCGCGAATCCGCTCCCGCGCCTCTTTGACGGAAGGGTCCGGCAGTCCCACCACATGAAAAGCCCCGAGTCCGAACGCGATGTCCGTCTCGATCGTAACCGGAACCGCCTCAATCCCGACGATCGCTGCTGAATGAATAACGTTCATAAACAAATAAAACCTCCCCGAGCGGGGGAGGTTTTATGTTTATGTCTCCATGATACCAGATTTTTCATTTTTGTCAACGGGTGCCTGTGGAACCATGATTCAATAGTGAGTGCACCACCTCAGGGATAAAATGGGTTTTAAACAC
>CAZNKO010000063.1:0-2177 GCA_964573855.1 uncultured Gammaproteobacteria bacterium
TAAGAGAAAAGCCTACGTCAAAGCGCTTGAAGTCGCAATCAACATCGGTTACTATTATAACCTATCACCTAAAACCTATAACCTTCGCTGTCTCAAATATGCCTTCCCAAACCCAATACGAAGCAAAACCCCTTCCCTTTGCGAAAGACTTGGTCGGGATCTCTAAAAAGACCATGGAGATCCATCACGATAAACTCTACGTCGGCTACGTGAATAAAATGAAAGAGGTCGCCGAAAAGCTCATGGAGATGAACAAGACGGGTGTTGGTCTCGATACCGCAAATCAAACGTTTTCCGAGCTTCGTGCCCTTCGAGATGCAGAGACATTCGCGACGAACGCGGTGTATCTCCATGAATATTATTTTAATGTTCTTGGAGGAAAAGGTGAGCCAAAAGGAGCGCTTGCGGATGCGATTAAAGAAAAGTACGGGTCATTCGAGAAATTCGCGGCATTTTTTTCGGCCACGGGGATGGCGGTGCGCGGCTGGGTGGTACTCGCCTGGGACGCCCATGTTGGACGATTGAAAATTTACGGGAGCGATGCCCACAACCAAGGAGGAGTCTGGGGATGTATTCCTCTCATTGTTCTTGATGTGTACGAACACGCGTATTTCATCGACTACGGCTCGGACCGGAAGGCGTACATCCAAGATTTCTGGAAGAACTTGAATTGGGACGCGGCGAATCATGTGTTCGAAAAAGTGTCGAAACTGACTCTTAATACTTAATAATTTGTCATCCTGAACGCAGTGAAGCATCTCTAAGATTCTTCGCTTCGCTCAGAATGACATGAGAACTTCTATGAACTGTTATTCTGACTGCGGCGGCGGATGCGGGTCGGGTTGTGGTTCCGGTTCGTCTCTCCAAATCGGAAAACCAGCGCCAGCATTCACGTCTATCGAGACCTATCAAGTTGGGTCTCCGGGTTTTCGCCGTGTTTCTCTCGCGGATTACAAAGGAAAGTGGCTTGTGTTCTTTTTTTACCCGCGGGATTTTACCTTTGTGTGCCCGACGGAACTTGAAGGGTTCTCAAAGCACGAAGCGGATTTTAAGAAACTGAAAGCAGAAGTCCTTTCGTGCTCAACGGACTCGGCCTGGTCGCACAAAGCCTGGTTTGAACGGGACTTGAAGGAAGTGAGGTATCCGATCCTTGCGGACACGACGCATGAGGTTGCGAGCGCCTACGGCGTTTTGAGCGATGATGGTTCTGCCGAGCGCGGACTCTTCATTGTTGATCCAGAAGGAATTCTTCGTTACATCGTCGTCTCCTCCGGTTCTGTCGGCCGGTCTGTGAAAGAAACGCTGCGCGTCCTCGAAGCCATCCAAACCGGCGAGCGCTGTCCCGTGGACTGGGAACCGGGTTCGAAGACACTAGGAAAATAGAAAATCGGCATCCGAGTCTTTGACGGGCGCGGCGGCGCGGACGTGTTCGAGGATTTTCGGAATGTCCGCTTCGGTCACGCGGCCGAACCAGAGGTCGTCCGGCATGATCACGACCGTGATACCGGTTTCGCAATTTCCAAGGCATCCCGTACGCGAAACCCGCGCTTTTGGATTCCGTGCCGCAACGGCCCCTTTTATTTTTTCAAACAACAGCGGCGATCCTTTGTCTGCGCAACACTCGCGACCATTATCCCGTTGATTCGTGCAAACAAGAATAAGCTGGCTGTAATGTTTTCCGGCTGGTTGCATGATTTTACCGTGGGCCGGGTCCTGGCATTGCAGCTTCACCCCGTCAGTGCTCCCCCGCACCTTTAGCCCTTCGACAAGCTCAGGAAATAAAGGTGCGGGGTGCGCGCTGTCCCCGCCGTTGGCGGGGCTGCATGCCACCCGGCCCCATCAATTTAGATACTCCGTAAAAATTCCAGAAGAGTGCGGACGCCGTGGCCGGAAGCCCCGCGGCGGGTGTAGGGATTCAAAGGCTTTTCCGCGAAACTTGGGCCCGCTATGTCGAGATGGACCCATGGAGTATTATTCACGAATTCCTGGAGCAGAAGTCCGGCCGTGAGGGCGCCTCCATATTTGCCAGCGATATTTTTATAGTCAGCAACTTCTGATTTGATGTCTGGCTGGTAGCGCTTTTCGAGCGGCAATTCCCACATTTTTTCTCCTGCATTCGCCGCAGCAACGAGCACTTGGTTTGCAAGCTTCGGGGTGTTCGACATGAGCCCGGTAAT
>CAZNKO010000064.1:0-2139 GCA_964573855.1 uncultured Gammaproteobacteria bacterium
AGCTGGTCGGCGTGGTCGACGATGAGACGAAAGCGGTGCTGCTCGGCGCGGTCGGCGTCGAGCTGAACCCGATGCGCTCGGGCTCCGGCAGCAACTTGAAGATGCTCGACTACATGGCGGCCGGCGCACCGGTGATCACGACGCGTTTTGAGAGGCCGGCGTATGACCTCAAATACGGAGGAATGGATATGCGGCCGGAGCCGTCAATCTCCGCCACCATGGCGCCCGCAAGCATGAGTCGGGCGAAAGCGCGCGTGTCGGACTGGCCGAGCGGCAGAGCGGCCAGCTTTTGGGCCAGCCGCTCCCACTCTTTTTTCGGGTAAAGGAAGAGCGAGCGGTCCAGGCCCCGCGTCACGACGGCCCCGTGGGCCAGGTCGGTGCGGAAGGCGACTGGTACCGACATCCGGCCTTTGTCATCGAGGGTATGATGGTATTCGCCGATGAACATAAAAGCCGGAATCTCTTCCCGCTTGATAATTCCCACTTGTCACCACTTGCTGCCATTTTATGCCACTTAATAATTTCGGTCAAAGGTTTGTCGGCATTAAAAAACGCGCTAACTACAGCACATTTAGTGTTCTATTTCCGTTTCAATGTTAATAACTCATTTCCCACTTGACTGCTCGTTTGGAATTTGAGACTGAATATAATATCTACTTTCTTCAACCATAATTAACGCATTAACGGATTAGTCGGATCAAACTATGAAATACGAACGATTTGAGGACATCCCTATTTGGAAAGAAGGAATGCGTCTAAGCCGCGTGGCAAGTCCCCCAAATTTTGGACACTTTTTCTCATTTTGAACTGATGAAAAATTGATGGTTTAGAGGCTCGCAAAGGCGAGCTGTTTTTGTTCGTAGGTTTGGCGATATTGGACTGGCGCCATCTTGAGGACGAGGTGGATGCGGCGATAGTTGTAATAGGCGATCTGTTGGGCCACGGCCTCGACCAGCTCTCCGGCGTGGGCAAAGCGCCTCACGTCACCCAGCTCCAGCTTGAAGTTCGCGTAGAACGATTCCTGGTAGCCGTTCTGCCACGGAGATGATTTTCTGCTGTGTGAAGGGATCGTCCCGTGTTCGGCTAGGAGCGACTCATACGCCCCTGAGACGTATTCACTTCCCTGATCCGAGTGGAAATACGTTGGCGCAGTCTTCGTCCTCCGCACGGCATCTTTGAACGCCTCGACGATGAGGGCGGTCGTGTGGTGGTTGGCCAGGTGCCAGCCCACGATTTCCCGCGTGTACACGTCGATCACGGTCGCCACGTACCAGAACCGTCCGCAGAACCAAAAGTAGGTGAAGTCTCCAGCCCAGGCCACGTTCGGCCGGATGGGACAGAGGGTCTTCAGGATGTTTTCGACCCGTGTTTCAGGCTTCCCAAGGTCATCCAGCTTCACGAGACGGAAGCCTCGGCGAAGTTTCGGTTTCAGGCGGAACTTCCGCATGAGGCGATTGGACTTCTTGTGGTTCATGCCAAGGGCGATCCCGACGCGCCGATGGCCGTATGCCGGATGTTCTTCCATGACGACCATGATCTTCGCCTTGTCCTCCTCGTCTTCGGGAGGTTTCTTGGGTTTGTAGTAGAGGGAAGAGCGGGAGACGCCGAGCTTCTTGGCCAACGCGACCTTCGTGCCTTTCCGTGGGGCCATATAGTCGCGGACCTTAGTGATTTTTTTCCGCTCGCTTCTTGTCGAGAGCGAATATGCCGACGAGCTCCCTGAGCTCCTGATTTTCCCTGCGAAGCTTGGCGATCTCAAGGGCAGAAGTGCCGGAGTTGTCGGCCTGACGGCGGAGGATGCCGTATGCCGTCGTTGGGTGGATCCCGTGCTTCGTGGCAGCGTCAGAAACTTTCATGCCGCCTTTCACGTCAGTGATGAACTGCACTTGTGTTGAGTTGTCGATGTGCTTTCCCATATCGCTGGATGATATCAGCCAAATGAGAATATGTGTCTAGTGTACGGGGTACACTCCATGGGGCATTGGTTGCGCCAGCTCCTTCTGGAATCAAATAACAAACGCCTCTCTCAGGAAAAAAGAGGACGAGGCTCTTACCCTCGTCTAAAGAAAATTTGATGCTTGCGGACTGTCTCTCATCGTAGTTATGAAAAACATTCTCCAGTGAAACCGGAATTTCATC
>CAZNKO010000065.1:0-309 GCA_964573855.1 uncultured Gammaproteobacteria bacterium
ATTACGCTTTGAATACAACCCTTGGCCGTACAGCTAAAGCGTATATTAATTTCTCACTAAGAATGGCGAGAGTGGCATTTAAAGAGAACGAGGGAAAGCTTGAATCATGGGGAAAGCGAAAATATGAGCGGTTTTTCTCAATTGGGCCTGAGCCAATCGTGTGGTTTGGCGCTCTTTTGCCACAAATGCTGTATTTAGACGAAACTTACGCAAAGGAGAAAATAGCAATATTTTCAGCCAGACCCGCTGATGATTTTGAATGGAAGATGTTCATGAGTGGTTATTTGGACTTCCCCCCGTCCTTTGGAC
>CAZNKO010000065.1:319-1884 GCA_964573855.1 uncultured Gammaproteobacteria bacterium
ATATTGCAAGCCATGTTCGATATCCTCAATATTTGACACCGATTTCCAATGATCCTTGGTGGGGAAATTGACAACTTGAGGAGGGAACAACGCCTTCCAGAGATAGGGAATACCCGGTCTCAATTCACCTGAATCGCACTTCTTCACATAATTCTCAGACATCTGGGGAAACTTTTTCTTGAATTCCATCGCAATGCCCTTGCCCATCACCCCCACGCAATTAACGGTATTCACTAGGGTTTGGGCCTTGGACTGGAGAAGATCGCCAACTAAGACTTTCATGGTCTTCACCTTAGAAAAACATACCATGATGAATATCCACCGACAACCCGGGGATTGTTCGATGTGGACTTCCCCCCGTCCTTTGGACAGATCTTACCCGACATTGAGAAGAGGCGTTTCAGCCGGTTGAGTCTGTTGCCGATACCACTGTAACTCGAATTCGCTCGGCGTCAAGTACCCGAGCGCCGAATGGAGCCGTTTCTGATTGTACACGGCGTCCAGAAAATGCGGCAGCCGGGATTCCGCGTCCGCCATGACCACGTAATCATTCAAGTGCACCTCCTCGTATTTGAGCGTCTTGTAAAACGATTCCATCACCGCATTGTCGTAAGGATTCCCTTTGGCCGCCATGCTGATCTGGACGCCATGGGCGGTCAGGAGCCCGGTATAGGCCGCACACGCGTATTGGACGCCTTGGTCGGAATGGTGAATGAGCCCCGGAGCGGGCCGGCGGGTCGTGAGCGCCCGCTCCAACGCCGCGACGGTCAAGGTGTGATCCAGACGGCGGCTCAACGCCCAACCCACGACGAGCCGGGCATAGAGGTCCAAGATCGCCGCGAGGTACACGAATTCCGCCCGCAGGCGGATGTACGTGAGATCGGCCACCCACGCTTGGTTGGGGCGAATGATCGCGAGCCCTTTGATCAGATTGGGGTGGCGGGGCCAGGGATGTTTCGAATTCGTCGTTTTCGGGGTAAACGCCCGCCAGCGGATGGCGTAGAGACCATACTTCTTCATCACTCGGCAGAGGCGCTTCAGATTTACCCGGGACCCGCGCCGGAGGAGCTCTTCGTAGAGCCGCGGAGAGCCATAGTACGGAAATTCTTGGTGAACGGCCTCAATCTGCGCTTTCAAAGCCAGATCGGCCGCTTCCCGGGCCGTCGGATCCTTCGATTGGTAGTAAAAGGTGCTCCGAGGAAGCGTCATGACGCGACACCCTTCGGCAACGGAGGGGAAGCGGGTCCGCTGAGCATGGAGGGTGGCTCGTTTTTCAGCCGGCGGAAGGCGGCTTGCATTTTTTTACCGCCTCCATTTCCATGGTGAGTTCCCCCACCTTGGCCTTGTAGCGGGCGAGTTCCGCCTCCAATTGCCGTTCCCGGGCTGAGGGGCTATCTACGAGCGTGCCCGCCCGCCAGTGCGTCCGCCATTTGGTCAGCACCGAGACGCTGACCTGATATTTGCGGGCCGCCGCCGAGAGCGTGAGGGCTCCCGTGGCGATCTCCTGCATGAGTTGTTGCTTAAACTCCGCTTTGAAGTACCGTCGAATCTTCCCCATGAGTCCT
>CAZNKO010000066.1:0-1270 GCA_964573855.1 uncultured Gammaproteobacteria bacterium
GCCTCCGCCTATTACTCCAAAGTCTTAGGGCGTCGAGGCTCTTTTGATTTCCAGAGGGGGACGTGAAAGTCGGGTGATTGCCAGAGATAACCCGCGCTGTTATGCTTATCGCATCTTTTGGCCTTTCGGCCGAACTGTCTATGTTGGATGAAAACCTTTTGAAGACCATGAAGGAACGGCTTTTGGAAGAAAAAGCCCGGTTAGAACAAGAGTTAAGCCAGTTTTCGCACCGCAATCCGAAAGCCAAGGAAACGGATTTCAATGCGGATTTCCCGAATGTCGGCGACAAGGAAGACGAAAACGCGGCAGAAGTCGCTCAATTTAGCGACAATTTGTCTCTAGAAGGTGAACTTGAGAAGGCCTTGCGCGATGTGGAATCCGCCATGAAACTGATGAAAGAAGGAAAATACGGGAAGTGCAAGTATTGTGGACAGGAAATTGACGTAAAACGGCTGGAAGCACGCCCAACTTCGACATCTTGCATTCAGTGTAAGAAAACCCTGACCCAGGAAGTGTGAAATCCGTCTGGAGGATTTGGTGGCCCGTTCCCACAGCCGTAATCGCGGTCGTTGCTGACGGGCTTTTCAAACTCGAAGCGTTGCGGCTGTATCCGAGCGGGGAAACCATTGGACGTTTTCTCGCGATCGGATTACACAAAAATCCCGGTATTGCGTTTGATATCCCCTTCAAAATGCCGGTCATTTGGATTTTGAGCCTCGTCATCGGAGCCGTGCTCGCCCGAATCGCTATGAAAAACCGCGAGCGCCATCCGGACATCGCGGTCGGATGCTTGCTCATCATGGTCGGCGCGGCCGGAAACTTGTTCGACCGCGTGGTCTATGGATTTACGGTTGATTATTTTTTTGTGCTCGGACGATTAGCCATCAACCTCTCAGATCTCGTAATTCTTATCGGAGTGGCAGCCTTGTTGCTCGCAAGCCGGCGTCGGCACAGTCATGAACAGGAACATCCCGATGAACCGAAACGTCTGTGAATTGACAATCGGAATTTTTCGTGATGTAATGAAGTCAATCTTAAACCTCCCGCCCCAAGCGGGAGTTTTCTTTTTATGCAACACGCCATGTCCGCGCCCGCTCTCGGCATCGATGCCGTTCCTGTAACCGTTGAAACCGACGTTGCCTTCGGCATGCCGGCATTCAACGTCGTCGGACTCCCCGACGCGTCCGTGCGCGAATCGCGCGACCGCATCCGATCGGCGCTTCGCTCCGCGGATCTTCCGTTCCCGCGCCATCGCATCACCGTGAACCTC
>CAZNKO010000066.1:1280-1757 GCA_964573855.1 uncultured Gammaproteobacteria bacterium
TCGCGCAGGGCGAAATTCCCCGAGCGTCGCTTGAAGGCGTCCTGTTCCTCGGCGAATTGTCGCTCGACGGTTCTTTGCGGCCGGTCACCGGCGTATTACCTGCAACCCTTATGGCAAAACGGCTGGGGTGGAAAACCGTCGTCGTTGCGCAGGAAAACGCCATGGAGGCCGGAGTCGTGAGCGGGCTCTCGATCATCGCGGCAAAAACGATCCGCTCGCTCACCGACCACTTGTGCGGACGCGCGGTCATCGATCCGGCGCCAGCGACCCCGGAACCGATCCATTTGGGTCCGGTCGAAGGTTTTGAATTCGTGCGCGGTCAGGAACACGCAAAACGCGGTCTGGAAATCGCCGCTTCCGGCGCGCACAACGTCTTGCTCATCGGCCCGCCAGGAACGGGAAAAACCATGCTGGCCCGCGCACTACCTTCGATTCTTCCGCCGCTTTCGGACGAAGAAGCGCTAGAGGCGACTGCCC
>CAZNKO010000067.1:0-1600 GCA_964573855.1 uncultured Gammaproteobacteria bacterium
GGGCCGCGAAAGCCATCAATTTTGGCATTATGTACGGCATGGGTCCGCGGTCACTGGCCCGCTCGACAGGCATGAGTTTTGAGGAGGCGAAAGAATTTATTGAGCGCTATTTTTCGGTCCATCCAGCCATTCAACAGTATATGGATGCGGTAAAACTTCAGGCGCACACCAAAGGATATGTCGAGACGCCGTTTGGTCGGCGCCGATATCTTCCCGAGATTCAGTCTGGAGTTCCGCAACTTGTTGCCGCGGCCGAACGGATGGCAATCAACATGCCGATTCAAGGCGCCGAAGCGGACATTATGAAAAAGGCGATGATCGCGCTCGACGGCTGGCTGAAGCAGAGCAAGTGGCCCGCGAAGATGCTGATTCAGGTTCACGATGAACTTGTGCTCGAGGTGGCGGACGAGGCAGTCGCAGGGGTCGCAAAAGGCCTCAAAGATATTATGGAAAGCATTGTGGACTGGGAAGTGCCGCTCTCGGTCGAGGTCGAGGCGGGAAAAAATTGGGGGGAAATGAAATCCGTATGATTATTTTCGTGTACGGGGAAGACACATTTCGTGTGCAGGAGAAGGTGAAGACGCTCCGCGAGGCGTTCGTGAAGAAGTTTGATCCAACAAGTTTAAATATTTCCGTCTTTCCCTCGTCCGAGAGCGACGAACTTGATCCCGCGGCAGTCCTTCAGGCCGCACGGAGTATGCCGTTTCTCTCTCCGAAACGCCTCGTGATCGTGCAGGGGCTTTTTGATGCGCTTCGAAAGGAGACGGAAAAGATCTGGAAAGAGGGGCTCGCGGAGATTTCTGATTCAACGGTTTGTATTATGGTCGAGTCCCAGGAGATAAATACGGTCGAGAAGCATTCCCTTTTCAAACACTTGAAAGAGAAGGCGACAGATATTCACGTCTATCCCCTTCCACTTCTTTCCGGCGCCGAACTTGCGCGCTTCGCGACCGCGCGCGTGCGCGAACGCGGAGGCACGATTGGGCGCGAGGCGCTTCAAGGGCTTCTCGAACGTGTGGGTGAAGACAGTTGGCAGCTGGATCAGGAGATCGCGAAACTCGCGGCGTTTGCCGGAGGAAAGATGATCACGGCTGAGATGGTGGAAAAACTTGTGTCGCCATCGTTTGAAGGAGAGATTTTTGCCTTGATGGACGCCGTGAGTCAGAAACGCGCCTCCGATGCGTTACGAAAATTGCAGATCGAACGCGCGGCTGGAGCAAACGACATATATCTTCTCACTATGCTCGCCCGCCAGGTGCGGCTGTTGATCGGGGCGCGGGCCGTTCTTGATGAGAATCCATCCGCGACTTCGCAGACGGTTGCCCAGGAACTCGGCATTCATCCGTTTGTCGCGGGAAAAGTCCTCGCGCAAGCGCGCGGGTTCACGCTCGCGAGCCTGCGCGAGGCGCACGAGGCCCTGTTCCGATTCGACGCGGCCATGAAATCCGGCCAAGCGACCGCAGACACCGCAGTCGATCTCGTCACAACGAAGCTCGTACAATAGATCATGAGACCGTGTCGTTCTTGTCAAAATCGTGTTATTCTTGTCAAGCCGCATCGGATGGACGGCGGACTCCGGTGCCAAGCACCGGAGCCTGCA
>CAZNKO010000068.1:0-1546 GCA_964573855.1 uncultured Gammaproteobacteria bacterium
CTCCCACCCAATAGGTGCTCTGATCGCTTTGAATTTTGACAAGAACAACCCCGGGCTTCGGGAGCATGGGAGGGGCGAGCGGGAAAAGCGGCAAGGTGGCGTCCGTCACGAGTTTGACTTGATCGAATGCGCCATGCGTAAGAAAGGTTTGAGTATCGAGAAATGGACGGCGCGTGCGCTCGGCCGTCACGTAATAGACCGTTGAAAAAGATGGGCTCCGCACGTAATCGCCAGGAGCGACATCGGAGATGGTCTCGGAAAGTCCTGTGACCGGAGAGGGCGCAAATTGTTCCCCCCTTCCCAAGGGGGGAGATAGGGGGGTATTTTCCGCGGAGGCAAACGACGGAGCAATCTCAAGCGCGCGGGCGATGTTCAGGCGGCCGGAGCCGAACGTGCCCGTGAACGCGGGATTCGTGAGTTTCAAGGGATCAACGGAGAGTTGAAGGACGGTCAAAATCTGCGATGGGGTCAGGGCTGGACGATACGCTTTGAGAAGCGCCGCGGCGCCAGAGACCATCGGAGCCGCAAGCGACGTGCCAGACCAGCCGCCGGAATAGCGCTCGTGAAACTCTGCCCGCGCCGGATCTTCAAAAGACGTGCTGAAAATGTCGACGCCCGGCGCCGCGAGATCCGTGCAGGCGCTCCCAAAATTCGAAAAATCCGCCTTCCCATCTTCTTTATCCGAAGCCGCGACCCCGATCACCCAGTCGCTTCCGTCCGACCCTTTGAGACACACGGGGTAAATCGGCGTTCTGTCCAAATCCTCCCCGCCATCATCTTTATTTCCAACCGCCGCGACCACGACGACCCCGGCCTCGTACGCTTCCTGAATCGCATCCCGGAAACGCGTATCGAGCTCAAATCCGGTGAAGCTTAAATTGATCACCTTCGCTCCATTCTGCACGGCGTAGCGAACCCCTTGGGTAGCCACCGTGGAATCCCCGCTCCCTTCGGCGTCCAAAATCCGAACCGGCATGAGGCGTGCCTGCCAATTGATGCCTGCGACCCCTTCGCCGTTATTCCCCGTCGCTCCGATAATTCCCGCAATGATAGACCCGTGCACCACAGCTGTTTCTTTAAAGTGGCCTCGAAACGCAGGAGTCGGAAGAGCATCGTCATCCACGAAATCCCAGCCGTTCACGTCGTCCGCAAACCCGTTCCCATCGTTGTCCTTTCCGTCCCCCGCGATCTCACCTGGATTCGTCCAAAGATTGCCTTGAAGATCGGGGTGATCCAAATCAACGCCCGTATCGAGCACCGCGACAATAACGTCTTGCGATCCCGTTGTTTTGTCCCATGCCGCTTCCGCCTGAATACGCTTGAGATACCATTGCTCGGAAAACAATGGATCAGATGGCGTTGCCGACCATGCTGGAAAAGCAAGCCAAAGGGTCAGGAAAATAATCACTTTTGTCCCGATCGGGACATTTTTGGAAAACATGAGAAATTTACGTTTCGCTAATTTAAGCGGAAAAACGGACGAAGAATAAAGAACGAAAAAACTTGGCTCCAACATTGTAGCAAATTCCAATAAAAAACAGGACGC